>DASPIH010000333.1:0-15647 GCA_035629195.1 Blastococcus sp.
GCCTTCGCGTCGGGTGCGTTCATCGGCGGTCTCTCCGGCGCCCTGTTCGCCTCCCGTCAGGGGTTCATCAACCCCGAGTCCTTCCAGCTCCTGCTGTCCATCCTGTTCGTCGCCGCCGTCGTCGTCGGTGGAGCGGGCAACCGCTGGGGCGTCATCCTGGGCGCGATCGTGGTCGCCTACCTGCCCGAGCGGTTCCGCGGGTTCGAGGAGTGGCGCCTGCTCGTCTTCGGCGTCGCGCTGATCCTCCTGGCCAACTTCCGGCCGCAGGGCCTGATCCCGCCACGGCGGGCCAGACGTGCGCAGAAGGCGGACGAAGAGCTCGAGGCCCTCGAGGAAGGAGCCGACCGTGTCTGAGGCAGCCGTGACCGCGCAGCCGGTGCCCCGTCCGGGGACCGCGCTGCTCGAGGTCGACGACGTCAGCATCCAGTTCGGCGGGCTCAAGGCCCTCGACGGCGTCAGCTTCGAGGTCCGCGAGGGGGAGATCCTGGGCCTGATCGGGCCCAACGGCGCCGGCAAGACGACGTGCTTCAACGTCATGACCGGCGTGTACCAGCCCACGTCCGGCCAGGTCCGGTTCGCCGGTCAGCCGCTGGGCCGGCGCAAGCGCTTCGCCATCACCCGGCTGGGCATCGCGCGCACGTTCCAGAACATCCGGCTGTTCGGCAACATGACGGCGCTGGAGAACGTGCTCGTGGGGGCGGACGCCCACCACCGCACCGGCGTGCTCGACGCGCTGTTCCGCTCGCCCCGGCACCGCCGGGAGGAGCGCGAGGGCGAGGAGACCGCCCGCGAGGTCATGCGGTTCCTCGGTCTCGAGCGGCGGGCGGACGAGCTGGCCCGGAACCTCTCCTACGGCGAGCAGCGCCGACTCGAGATCGCCCGGGCGATGGCCACCAAGCCGCGCCTGCTGTGCCTGGACGAGCCGGCCGCCGGGTTCAACCCCGCGGAGAAGGCCCAGCTCATGCAGCTCATCCGCCGGATCCGCGACCGAGGTCTCACCGTGCTGCTGATCGAGCACGACATGGGACTGGTCATGGGGGTCTCCGACCGGGTGGCGGTCCTGGAGTTCGGCCGCAAGATCGCCGAGGGCGTGCCGGCCGAGATCCGCAACGACCCCGCGGTGATCGCGGCCTACCTCGGCACCGACGTCGACGAGGAGGGCGAGCTGTAGTGCTGCTCGAGGTCGAGGGTCTGTGCGTCAACTACGGGCGCATCGAGGCCATCCGGGACATCACCTTCTCCGTCGAGCAGGGCTCGGTGGTCACGCTCATCGGTGCCAACGGTGCCGGCAAGACGACGACGCTGAAGACGCTCTCGGGCCTGCGGACGGTGCGGGCCGGCGCGGTCCGGTTCGAGGGCAGGGACATCACCCACATGCCCTCGCACGAGCGCGTTCCCCTGGGCATCAGCCAGTCACCCGAGGGACGGCGGATCTTCCCCGGCATGACCGTGGTCGAGAACCTGGACATGGGCGCCTACTCGCGCCCGGACCGGGCCAAGATCCGGTCGGCGGACCTGGAGCGGGTCTTCGGCCTGTTCCCGCGGCTCCACGAGCGGCGCGACCAGGCGGCGGGCACGATGTCCGGCGGTGAGCAGCAGATGCTCGCGATCGGGCGGGCGCTGATGGCCCGCCCGACGCTGCTCCTGCTCGACGAGCCGTCGATGGGGCTGGCTCCCAAGCTGATCCAGCAGATCTTCGCGATCATCACCGACATCCGCGAGCAGGGCACGACCATCCTGCTGGTCGAGCAGAACGCGGCGCAGGCCCTGCGCATCGCCGACAAGGCCTACATCCTCGAGACCGGTGAGATCGTCCGCGAGGGACGCGGCAGGGATCTGGCCGACGACGACAGCGTCCGGGCGGCGTACCTCGGCGGCGACGTCTGAGGTCCGCTGCCGCCGCTCAATCCTTCTTCGACGCCTCGAGGGTCATGCAGGTCAGCCGCGCGGTCGCGGTCTTCCGGCCCTGGTCGTCGGTGATCTCGATGAGGAACGTCGAGAGGGTGCGCCCCCGGCGCGCCGGGATGCAGACGGCCGTGACCGAGCCGGAGGTGGCCGCGCGCAGGTAGCTGGCGTTCAGCTCGATGCCGACGACCTGCTTGCCGGGGCCGGCACCGACCACGGCCGCCATGGAACCGATCGTCTCGACCAGCGTGCAGGTCGCACCGCCGTGCAGCAGGCCGAAGGGCTGCTCGTTGCCGGCCACCGGCATCGTCGCGACCATCCGGTCGGGATTCCAGTCGGTGATCCGGACGCCGAGCTTGTCGTCGAGGGGACTGCGGAAGTCGCCGGGCAGCCAGTCCGGAGGAGGGGTGCTCACGCGGGCACCGTAACCAAGGCCCCGGTGCAGGGGCCCGGTGCGAGCGGGGTGACGTACTGGAACGGCCCCGGTGCAGGGGCCCGCCGCGAGCGTGCGAGCGGTGGGGGGCACCGGCGGCCCCGTCCAGAGGCTCACCCCGAGCATGCGAGGGGTGAGGAGGACGGGGTCCTCTTAGGATCGGCAGCGATGTCCGCTCCGGTCAGTACCTCCAGCGCCCTGCCGTCCGCCGCACCTCCCGGCTCGGAGCCGCGGCCCCGGCTGCTGCTGCTCGACGGGCACTCCCTGGCCTACCGCGCCTTCTTCGCGCTGCCGGTCGAGAACTTCTCCACGACCACCGGGCAGCCGACCAACGCCGTCTACGGCTTCACGTCGATGCTCATCAACATCCTGCGCGACGAGCGGCCCACGCACCTCGCCGTCGCCTTCGACGTCGGGCGGAAGACCTTCCGCAACGAGATCTTCGCCGAGTACAAGGCCAACCGGTCGGAGAGCCCGACGGACTTCCGCGGTCAGGTGAGCCTCGTGCAGGAGGTGCTCGGTGCCCTGCGGGTGCCGGTCATCACCGCCGGGGGCTACGAGGCCGACGACGTCATCGCCACCCTCACCGTCCAGGCCGTCGAGCAGGGCATGGACGTGCTCATCGCCACCGGCGACCGCGACGCCCTGCAGCTGGTCAACGAGCACGTCACCGTCCTCTACCCCCGCAAGGGCGTCTCGGACATGACCCGCTTCACGCCCGAGGAGGTCGAGGCCAAGTACGGGCTGACGCCGGTCCAGTACCCCGACTTCGCCGCGCTGCGAGGGGATCCGAGCGACAACCTGCCGAGCATCCCCAGCGTCGGTGAGAAGACCGCCGCGAAGTGGGTGCGGGAGTACGGGTCGCTCGACGCGCTGGTCGACCGGGTGGACACGGTCAAGGGCAAGGTCGGGGAGAAGCTGCGCGAGCACCTGTCCTCGGTCCTGCAGAACCGGCGGCTGACCGAGCTCGACCGTACGGTGCCCCTCGAGATCGGGCCGCAGGACCTCGCCGTCCAGGCGTGGGACCGCAACGAGGTGCACACGCTCTTCGACAACCTGCAGTTCCGCGTGCTGCGCGAGCGTCTCTTCTCGACCCTCACCAGTGCCGAGCCCGAGGTCGAGGGTGGCTTCGAGGTCGCCGTCGACGAGGTGCCCGTCGGTGGGCTGGGCGCCTGGCTCGATGCGCACGCGCGCACCGGGCGGACCGGGGTGGTCTTCCGTGGCACCTGGGGGCGCGGCACCGGGGAGCTGACCGGGCTGGCGCTGGCGGCCGCCGACGACCACACCGCGTTCGTCGACCTCGGCCCGGGCCTCGACGTCGCCGACGAGCAGGCCCTGGCCGCGTGGCTGGCCGACGCCGACCGCCCCAAGGTCGTGCACGAGGTCAAGGGCCCGCTGCTGGCGATCTGGACGCGGGGGTGGGAGCTCGCCGGCGTGCTGAGCGACACCGCGCTGGCCGCGTACCTGGCCATGCCGGGCCAGCGCTCCTTCGACCTCGGCGATCTCGCCGTCCGGTACCTGCGCCGGGAGCTCGTGGACGCGGCCGAGGAGGACGGGCAGCTCACCCTCGACGGCCTCGGCCCGAGCGAGGAGGACGTCGCAGCGGAGGCGGCCAAGGCCGACGTGCTCAAGGCCGTGGCCGTCAACGACCTGTCCGACGCCCTGGAGCAGATCCTGGGCCAGCGCGGCGGCGACCACCTCCTCGGGGACATCGAGCTGCCGCTGACCTTCGTGCTGGCCCGCATGGAGCACCGCGGCATCGCCGTCGACCTGGACTTCCTGCACGACCTGCAGAAGGAGTTCGCCGCCGGTGTCGCCGAGGCGGCCCAGGACGCCTACGAGGCGATCGGCGGGCAGGAGATCAACCTGGGCTCGCCCAAGCAGCTCCAGACGGTGCTGTTCGACCAGCTCGGGCTGCCCAAGACCAAGAAGAACAAGACCGGCTACACCACCGACGCCGACGCGCTCACCTGGCTGCAGGCGACCAGTCCGCACCCGTTCCTCGAGGCCCTCCTGCGGCACCGGGACGTCGCCAGGCTGCGGACCGTCATCGACGGGCTGATCCCGATGGTCGACGACGCCAACCGCATCCACACCACCTACCAGCAGACCATCGCGGCGACCGGCCGGTTGTCCTCGACCGATCCGAACCTGCAGAACATCCCGATCCGCACGGCGGAGGGCCGCCGGATCCGGCAGGCGTTCGTCGTCGGATCGGGCTACGAGTCGCTCATGACGGCGGACTACAGCCAGATCGAGATGCGGATCATGGCCCACCTGTCCGGCGACGAGGGGCTGATCGAGGCGTTCATGTCGGGGGAGGACCTGCACTCCTTCGTCGCCTCGCGGGCGTTCGACATCCCGATCGCCGACGTCGATCCGGAGATGCGCCGCCGGATCAAGGCCATGAGCTACGGCCTGGCCTACGGGCTGTCGGCCTACGGGCTGTCCCAGCAGCTGCGCATCACGCCCGAGGAGGCGCGCGGGCAGATGCACGCCTACTTCGAGCGCTTCGGCGGCATCCGCGACTACCTCGACGGCGTGGTCGACGAGGCGCGGCAGACCGGCTTCACCGAGACGACGCTCGGCCGGCGCCGGTACCTGCCCGATCTGACCAGCGACAACGGGCAGCGGCGGCAGATGGCCGAGCGGATGGCCCTCAACGCACCGATCCAGGGCTCGGCGGCCGACGTCATCAAGGTGGCGATGCTCAACGTCGAGAAGGCGATCGCGGCCGAGGGCCTGAGGTCGCGCATGCTCCTGCAGGTGCACGACGAGCTCGTGCTCGAGGTGGCGCCGGGGGAGAAGGACGCGCTGGAGACGCTCGTGCGCCGGGAGATGGCCGGCGCCGCGCAGCTGTCCGTGCCGCTGGAGGTCTCGGTCGGCGTGGGCGCCAGCTGGGACAGCGCTGCCCACTGACGGTGCTCCCTCAGGCCCGCCCGGGTACCTCGCAGACCAGGATCAGGGTTCCGGGGACGAGCGCGCCCCGCTCGGGTGACCACTGCCCCCAGTTCTCGGTGCGGCCGGGCGTCCACTCCGGCTCGATCAGATCGGTGAGCACCAGCCCGGCCCCGACGACGGCGCGCACCCAGTCGCCGACGGTGCGGTGGTGCTCCACGTAGACGGTCGCGCCCGCGCCGTCGGTCTCGACGTAGGGCGTGCGGTCGAAGTAGGAGGAGACGATCCGCAGGTCGTCGGGGTCGGGCGAGTCGGGGAACGGCCAGCGCATGGGGTGGTTGACCGAGGCGACGAGGCGCCCGCCCGGCCGCAGCACCCGCGCCACCTCGCGCAGTGCTCCCTCCACGTCGGCCACGAACGGCAGTCCGCCGAACGCCGAGCACGCCAGGTCCACGCTGCGGTCGACCAGCGGCAGCGCCCCCGCGCCGGCCTGCAGCAGCGGGACGTCGATCCCGGTGGTCCGGTTCAGCTCGGCGGCGCGGGCCAGCATGCCGGCGGAGAGGTCCAGGGCGACGACGTCGGCTCCGGCGCTCCGGAGCCAGCGCGAGCAGGGCGCCGATCCGCAACCGATCTCCAGCACCCGCCGCCCGGCGACGTCCCCCAGCAGGTGCGCGTCGGCCTCCCGCAGCCCCTCGGGACACCACAGGAAGTCCGCGTCGCCCAGGTCGGAGCCGTGCTCGGCGAGGTACGCGGGCGCAGCGGCGTCCCACCACCGGCGGTTCGCCCACACCGACTCGTCGGCGCCCACGGGACGGCGGGCCACACCGCCCGCGACCGGGTAGCCGTCGCTCGCGAGCGGCAACGGGGACGACGGCGGGAACGACGGCGGGGGCAGGCTCATGACACGCCGATCGTGACACGCCGTCGCCGCCGACGGCCCGCTCGCACCCAGGTGGACCGGCCGGTCCGGGCGTCCGTACCATGGAAGGGCGCCAGAGGTCTGACGTGTCCTCCCTCCGTGGAACGGGCCGCGCCGATTCTCACCGCTGTTCGTCCCCGCGGTCGTCCGGCCGTGGGTGTCCTGTCCCTACGCATAAACCGTCCGGAGCACTCGACCACATGACCTCCACCCAGGTCCGTCCTTCCAGCACCCCCCAGGTCGCCATCAACGACATCGGCACGGCGGAGGACTTCCTCGCCGCCATCGACCTGACGATCAAGTACTTCAACGATGGCGACATCGTCGAGGGCGTCATCGTCAAGGTCGACCGGGACGAGGTGCTGCTGGACATCGGCTACAAGACCGAGGGCGTCATCCCCTCGCGCGAGCTGTCCATCAAGCACGACGTCGACCCGAACGAGGTCGTCAGCGTCGGCGACGAGGTGGAAGCGCTCGTCCTCCAGAAGGAGGACAAGGAAGGCCGGCTGATCCTCTCCAAGAAGCGCGCTCAGTACGAGCGCGCCTGGGGCACGATCGAGGCCAAGAAGGAAGCCGACGAGGTCGTCACCGGCACCGTCATCGAGGTCGTCAAGGGTGGCCTCATCCTGGACATCGGCCTGCGCGGATTCCTCCCCGCCTCCCTGGTCGAGATGCGCCGCGTCCGCGACCTGCAGCCCTACGTGGGCCGCGAGCTCGAGGCGAAGATCATCGAGCTCGACAAGAACCGCAACAACGTCGTCCTCTCCCGGCGCCAGTGGCTGGAGCAGACGCAGTCCGAGGTCCGCAGCGAGTTCCTCAACAAGCTCGCCAAGGGTCAGGTGCGCTCCGGCGTCGTCTCCTCGATCGTCAACTTCGGCGCGTTCGTGGACCTCGGCGGCGTCGACGGCCTGGTGCACGTCTCCGAGCTGTCCTGGAAGCACATCGACCACCCGTCCGAGGTCGTCGAGGTGGGCCAGGAGGTCACCGTCGAGGTCCTCGACGTCGACCTGGACCGCGAGCGGGTCTCCCTGTCGCTGAAGGCGACGCAGGAGGACCCGTGGCGTCAGTTCGCCCGCACGCACCAGATCGGTCAGGTCGTCCCGGGCAAGGTCACCAAGCTGGTTCCCTTCGGTGCGTTCGTGCGCGTCGACGAGGGCATCGAGGGCCTGGTCCACATCTCCGAGCTGGCCGAGCGCCACGTGGAGATCCCGGAGCAGGTCGTGCAGGTCGGCGACGACATCCTCGTCAAGGTCATCGACATCGACCTCGACCGTCGTCGCATCTCGCTGTCGCTCAAGCAGGCCAACGAGGGCGTCGTCGGCGAGGACGACCAGTTCGACCCGGCTGCCTACGGCATGGCCGCGTCCTACGACGAGCAGGGCAACTACATCTACCCGGAGGGCTTCGACCCCGAGACCGGGGAGTGGCTCGAGGGCTTCGACGAGGCCCGCGAGACGTGGGAGCGGCAGTACGCCGAGGCCCAGGCCCGGTTCGAGGCGCACCGCAAGCAGATCGCGGCCGCCAAGGAGGCCGACGCCGAGGCCGCTGCCGGTGGCAGCTACTCCAGCGACGGTGGTGTCGACTCGGTCGGCGCCGAGGTCTCCGGAGGCACCCTGGCCAGCGACGAGGCGCTCGCTGCGCTGCGCGCCAAGCTGGCCGGCGGCGAGTGACCCCGAGGGTCTGACCCGCGGCTGACGCACGACGGAGGCCCAGAACCCCTACGCGGGGTTCTGGGCCTCCGACGTCGGTAAGGACCCCGTTCCCCTCACCCCTCGCAAGCTCGGGGTGAGCCTCCGAACGGGGCCTACAGGCTGAGGATGATGGCGAACGCGGTGCGCGGGCGGCCGCCGGAGCCGGCGAGGAAGCTCCACGTGTGCCGGCCGGTGGTCGGCGTGCTGAACATCCAGCGGAGCAACGAGCTGCGGTGGGCGACGGCCGGCCGCTGGAACTGCATCCGGTCGCGCACGGCGGGGATGTCGGCGCACCGCACACCGGTGGGAGCGCCGAGCCGGTGCCGGCCGGCACCGCGACGGGCAGCGCGGGTCGACGGGGATGCAGCCTGCGTGGAACCGGACATGATTCGTTCTGCCTCTCTCGGCGGCGGGGAAGATCGCCAGGAGGGACGTTAGCGATGGGGCGCGTGTGACTGCTGCGACGCGCCGGGCGAGCGGGACAGGCGTTACCCGCCCGTGATCCCTCCGGGGGTCGCTACTGTCCGGACGTGCTGAGGATCGGACTGACCGGCGGCATCGGCTCCGGCAAGAGCACGGTGGCCACCCTGCTGGCTGCGCGCGGTGCCGTGGTCGTGGACGCCGACCGGATCGCGCGGGAGGTGCTGGAGCCGGGCACGCCCGGGTTGTCCGCGGTCGTGACGGAATTCGGGCCGGGCGTCCTGACCGCCGACGGGGCACTCGACCGGGCGGCGCTGGCCGCGATCGTCTTCAGCGACGACGACGCCCGCCGACGGCTCGACGGCCTCGTCCACCCGCTGGTCCGCCACCGCACCGCCGAGCTGGTGCAGGCCGCCCCTCCCGACGCCGTGGTCGTCAACGACGTGCCGCTGCTGGTGGAGACGGGGCAGGCCGGCTCCTACGACCTGGTGCTGGTGGTGGAGGCCGACCTCGAGACGCGGGTCGCCCGGCTGGTCGACCGCGGTCTGACCGAGGCCGATGCACGTGCCCGCATCGTCGCCCAGGCCACGGACGACCAGCGGCGATCGGTGGCCGACGTGGTCCTGGACAACTCCGGCACGCCCGAGGAGCTGGCCGCCCAGGTGGAGCGGTTCTGGGCCGAGCGGGTGGCTCCGGCTCTCGCCGGGGACTGAGGGCCCCGGCCGCCGTCCGGACGGGCGGCGGCCGGAACTCCCCGGCGAGGGCGCTGCGGCTGCTGGCTACCCGACCCGGTGGCGCAGGCGTACCTGACCGCGCGTCGACCCGGTCAGCAGTTCTGGTTGGCCGCGTCGAGCCCGGCGTGCATGTCGCAGGAGGGCGGGGTGCTCCGGTCGGAGGGGCTGATGCCGGACTGACCCGGGTTGGTGGCGATCCCGTGGATGCCGCCGTCGCCCCCCGCCCGCCCGGCGGTGGCCGGAGCCGCACCCTTGGCCTGGTCGCTGAAGCCGCCGTTGTTGCCGGGGAGCCCGTGGAAGCCTGTGGCGGGGGTGACCGGGGGCTCGCGGTCGGTGCCGGCGGACGCGACGCCGGGGGCGAGTGCCACCAGCGCGGTGACGCCCAGGGTCACGAGCGCTCGGGGGGCGATGTGGCGGAACGGTGCGCGGTGCTGATCGGCCATGCTGAGTTCTCCTCGTCGCGGCGGTGCATGGGCCGCTACGGACGACCCATGGATGCGTGCTGTAATCGCACTGTTCCGCAGCGTAACCAGTAGGGACGCATGCCGCGACCGGAGTTCACGAGGGCCGCCGGAACGGGTCTCCGGTGCACGGACTGCCGGCTGGACGCACGAAGCCCCTCACCCGGACGGAATCCTGATGAGGGGCTGATGAGCTGGTGGGCGATACTGGGATCGAACCAGTGACCTCTTCCGTGTCAGGGAAGCGCGCTACCGCTGCGCCAATCGCCCGGTCCGGCCTGGCGGCCGGTCCCTCCTCCGCGCTCGTGCTCCGCGGGGGAGAACGAGGTGGAGACGGGATTTGAACCCGTGTAGACGGCTTTGCAGGCCGTTGCCTCGCCTCTCGGCCACTCCACCGCACGCGGGCGCCAGTCTCTCAACCGGCGCCCGAGGTTCCGAGCGGACGACGGGATTCGAACCCGCGACCCTCACCTTGGCAAGGTGATGCTCTACCACTGAGCCACGTCCGCGTTACGGATAGAACTTTAGCGGACGCCCCGACCGGGGTGCGAAGGGGGGTCCCACCACCCCGCACCCAAGGCTCCACGTCGGTGCGTTTCCCCAGCTCAGAGGCCAGGGAAGTCCTGGCCGCCGTTGGACAGCAGGGCGTCGAGCTCCTGGTCCAGGTGCAGCAGGGCAGCTTCGGAGCCCGACGGCACCAGCGACTCGGTGTGCTGCAGGAAGGCGGCGACGGTCGCCCGGGACAGCTCGAACAACGCCTCGCCGGACGGAGCCCGCAGGTGCAGGAACAGCACGTCGCTGGCGATGTGGGCGGGCCACACGCGCACGTCGCCGTCGCCGGTCGGGTGCTCGAGGCCGTCCTGCAGCAGCTCCCGGCCGACCAGCCAGGCGATGCCCCCGTCGCCGTCCACGTCGTCCTGGTCACCGAAGGCGATGCGCACCGCGAACGGGTCCGACGAGTCGTAGCAGAGCAGCGCCGGCACCTCGGTCCAGGACTGGGGGCCGACCAGCTGGAGGGTGATGGGCGTGATGTGGCCGGGCGACCATCGGCTCGTCATGTCAGGTCAACGATGGGAGTCGCCGGAAGTGACGTCATGCCAGCAGTCCTACCCCACAGACAACGTTCGTCCCATCTTTCCCAGAATTCCCTGGACCGCGGGCGCTGATCGGGTTCGCGACGACGCGTCGGCGCAGACCCGGGTCCCGTGGGGCCCGAGGGGCGGCGATGCAGTGGCTCTGGGCACGATCGACGCCGTCGGGTCACAGATCGGCATCGGAACCGTAGGCTCCGGGGCGACCGGGAGCGACGGCTTCGCCCACTACGGCATCAGCATCGAGCCCGGTCGCCAGGCTCCGTCGGCTCCGACGGAGGTCGTCGCGACCGGGCAGGTGACCAGCTGAACGGCCAAGAATCCACAGCCGCGCCCGCACCCGTCGGTCGTTCACGGCCGTTCGCCGAGACGGCGGACGAGCGGCGGGCGAGGTACGACTCCGACGAGATGCGCAGCCTGCGGGAACGTGTCGCCGGTGCCCGGTGGCGCCGGTTCGTGGCCGCCCGGCGTGGCCTCGACCACGGCTACCGGTTGGGGGTGGGCCTCGTCGGCAGCCTGATCGTCGCCGTCGGGCTGACCACGATCCCCCTGCCGGGCCCGGGCTGGTTCATCGTCATCGCCGGCCTGTTCGTGCTGGCCACCGAGTTCACCTGGGCCGAGCGGCTGCTGGAGTTCACCAGGCGCCACGTCACGCGCTGGACCGAGTGGGTGACGGGTCAGCCGGTGTGGGTGCGCCTGCTCATCGTGCTGGCGACGGCGGCGTTCGTGTACGGGGTGGTGGTGGTCATGCTGCACCTCGTGGGGGTGCCGGACTGGGTGCCGGGGTGGGTGCCGCTCTGGCGGTGAGGGTCTGGCACAATCGGACGCGCAACGGGCGATTGGCTCAGTGGTAGAGCGCTTCGTTCACACCGAAGAGGTCACTGGTTCGAACCCAGTATCGCCCACCGGCACGAAGGGCCATGTCCACCCAGCGATGGGGCGGCATGGCCCTTCTGCGCGTCATGGGCCTTGGTCGACCATGACGACGGGGAAGACGCGGGTGGCCCGGTGATCGGGGTCGAGGGGTGCCGGGTCCGCCGGTCCGGGGGCACCATGGACTCGATGTCCCGTCTGCTGCCCGGCCGCGCCGCGCGCCTCGCCGAGATCCTGGAGCGGGACGGCGCCACCTGCATCTGGTGCGGGCGAGCCTTCGCCCCGCTGGTCGCGCCGACGACCGAGCACGTCGTGCCTCGGGTCAAGGGCGGGCCGTCCCGGCTGGAGAACGAGGTCGCCGCCTGCCGTCGGTGCAACGCCGAGCGCGGCCACCGGGCACCGGTGGAGTGGCTCGAGGAGTGCCGGCGGCGCGGCTGGCAGGCCGACGAACCGCGCCTGCACCGATCGCTGGCGCGGCTGGCCGAGGCGATCGGCCAGGAGGGTGGGCTGCGCCGGGCACGCCCCTACCTCGACGGCCAGCTGCGCCGGCTGGCCCGGCTGGGTCCGCGGCGCGTGGCCTAGCGTCGCGGCATGGGATCGGGAGGGCGCGTCGTCGGCCGGGTGGAGCAGCTCTGGATCTATCCGGTGCGGTCGCTCGCCGGGCGGCCGGTACCGGCGGTGGAGATCGTGCCCACCGGGCTTCGCGGCGACCGGGTGTGGACGGCGGTCGACGACGAGGGCGCCGCGCTGCGCGCCAAGCACCACCCCGCCATGCGGGACGTCGCCGCGACGGGCGACCCGGCAGCCGACGCAGCGAGACTGGGCGAGGCGCTCGGTCGGCCGGTGCGCCTCGAGGCCACCGTGGCGGAGCCGGGAGAGGTCGCGCCGGTGCACCTGGTCTCCCGGCAGGCGATCGACAGGGCGGCGGCCGGCGACGTGCCGGCGGGCTGCTCGCCCGACGACCCGCGGGCCAACCTGCTCCTGACCCTGGACGAGGACCACGACGAGCGGGCGTGGGTCGGACGGCGGCTGCACGCGGGCACCACGGTCCTCGAGATCACCCGGACCCCCAAGCACTGCCTGGGCGTGTACGCCGACGTCCGGGCGCCCGGCGAGGTCCGCGTCGGCGACGCCGTCCTCCTCTGAGCCGCCGCCGTGCGCAGGTTGCTCGTCGCCGGCGTGGCCGTCCTGGCGCTGACCGGCTGCGGGGCGGACGACGCCGCCACCCCGCCGGACGCCGCGCCTCCCACGGAGACCGTCACGCTGGTCGCCACGGGTGACGTGCTCGTCCACCAGGATCGGGCCCTCACCGCAGGGGCGCGACGGGACGACGGCAGCTACGACTTCTCCGGCGTCCTCGCGCCGGTCGCGCCGCTGGTCGGCGCCGCCGACCTCGCCATCTGCCACCTGGAGACACCGGTCGCCCCGGCCGGCGGCCCGTACCGCGGCTATCCGAGCTTCGCCGTCCAGCCCGAGATCGTCGCCGCGCTCGCCGGCGCCGGCTACGACCTCTGCTCGACGGCGTCCAACCACTCGCTGGACGACGGAACGGAGGGGCTGGTCCGCACCCTCGACGCGCTCGATGCCGCCGGTGTGGAGCACACGGGCACGTACCGCAGCCGGGCGGACAGCATCGAGCCGCGCATCGTCGAGGCCGCCGGTGTCCGGGTCGGGCACGTCGCCGCCACCTTCGGGCTCAACGGGGTGCCGCTGCCGCCCGGGAGGGAGTGGTCGGTCGACGTCGCGCCGGTCCCGGATGTCGGCGGTCTGCTCGCCGCGGCGGCACGGGCGCGGGCTGCGGGGGCCGAGGTCGTGGTCGCCAGCCTGCACTGCTGCGTGGAGTACCAGCACGACCCGACCGACGCGCAGGTCGCCGCCGTCCGCGCGCTGCTGGCCTCACCGGACGTCGACCTCGTCCTCGGTCACCACGCCCACGTGGTCCAGCCCTTCGAGCAGATCGCGGGGAAGTGGGTCGCGTACGGGCTCGGCAACCACGTCGCCGAGCACGCCACCCGGGGCCACCCGACCGAGGACTCGGTGCTGGCCCGGTTCACCTTCACCCGAGGTGCGGACGGCCGGTTCACGGTGACGGCGGCCGAGGCCGTGCCGCTGCGGATCGAGCTGGAGCCGGACCGGGTGACGGTGCGCCCGGCCGACCCGGCGACCACCGACCGGGTGGCCGATGTGCTCGACCGCCGGGGTGCCGTCGCAGCGGGGCTGACCATCGTCCCCGGCTGAACCCGAGCCGCGCACTACGCTCAAGTCCGATCCCACCGCACCAGCACGTCGACCCTCCTGGAGTACCTGTGTCCGCCCCGCCCTCTCCGACCGCCGTCACCCCGATCCGGGTTCCGGCGGGGACGACGGCGCAGCAGGCGCTCAAGGACGCCGCGATCCCGCTGAAGGGACCCGACGGCGCGGTCGTCGTCCGCGACCTCGCCTCCGGCGATCTCAAGGACCTCGCCTGGACCCCCGGCTCCGACGCCGAGGTCGAGCCGGTCCCGGCCGCCAGCGCCGAGGGCCGGGCGGTCATCCGGCACTCCGCCGCGCACGTCCTCGCCCAGGCGGTGCAGGAGCTGTTCCCGGGCACCCGGCTGGGCATCGGCCCGCCGGTCGAGAACGGCTTCTACTACGACTTCGATCCCGAGCGCCCCTTCACCCCCGAGGACCTCCAGGCCCTCGAGAAGAAGATGACCGAGATCGTGCGCGCCGGTCAGCACTTCGCCCGCCGGGAGATCAGCGACGCCGACGCGCAGGCCGAGCTCGCCGCCGAGCCGTACAAGCTGGAGCTCATCGGCCTCAAGGGGGGAGCCGGGGAGGTCGCCGAGGGCGCCGACGTCGAGGTGGGCGGCGCCCAGCTGACCATGTACGACAACCTCGACGCCCGCTCGGGCGAGCGGGTGTGGACCGACCTGTGCCGCGGCCCGCACCTGCCGCGCACCTCGGGCATCCCGGCGTTCTCCCTCACCCGGTCGGCGGCCGCCTACTGGCGGGGAAGCGAGAAGAACCCGCAGCTGCAGCGGGTCTACGGCACCGCCTGGGAGAGCAAGGACGCCCACAAGGCCTACCTGGAGCACCTGGCCGAGGCCGAGCGCCGCGACCACCGCCGGCTGGGCGCCGAGCTGGACCTGTTCAGCTTCCCCGACGAGATCGGCTCCGGCCTGCCCGTCTTCCACCCCAAGGGCGGGGTGATCAAGCGCGAGATGGAGGACTACGTCCGCCGTCGGCACATCGAGGAGGGCTTCGACTACGTCGGCACGCCGCACATCAGCAAGGGCGGGCTGTTCGAGACCTCGGGGCACCTGCCGTACTACGAGGACACCATGTTCCCGGCCCTCGAGATGGACAACGCGAAGTACTACCTCAAGGCCATGAACTGCCCGATGCACAACCTGATCTACCAGTCGCGGGGGCGCTCCTACCGCGAGCTGCCGCTGCGGCTGTTCGAGTTCGGCTCGGTGTACCGCTACGAGAAGTCCGGCGTCGTGCACGGCCTCACCCGGGTGCGCGGCTTCGCCCAGGACGACTCGCACAGCTACGTCACCCCGGAGCAGGCGCCGGGCGAGATCCGGCACCTCCTGCACTTCGTGCTCGGGTTGCTCCGCGACTTCGGGATGGACGACTACTACCTGGAGCTGTCCACCAAGGGCGACGACCCGGAGAAGGCGGCGAAGTTCATCGGGTCGGACGAGGAGTGGGCGGTGGCCACGAAGGTCCTCGAGGACGCCGCCAGGGAGACCGGCCTCGAGCTGGTGCCCGACCCGGGCGGCGCCGCCTTCTACGGCCCGAAGATCTCCGTGCAGGCCCGCGACGCCATCGGCCGCACCTGGCAGATGTCGACCATCCAGTACGACTTCAACCAGCCCGCGCGCTTCGGCCTGGAGTTCACCTCGGCCGAGGGCGGCCGCCAGCAGCCGGTCATGATCCACTCGGCGAAGTTCGGCTCCATCGAGCGCTTCTTCGGCGTGCTCACCGAGCACTACGCGGGCGCGTTCCCGGCCTGGCTGGCCCCGGTGCAGGTCGTGGGCATCCCGGTCACCGACGAGCAGGTGCCCTACCTGACCGACGTCGCGCTGAAGCTGAAGCAGCGCGGGATCCGGGTCGAGATCGACGACTCCGACGACCGGATGCAGAAGAAGATCCGCACGGCCAGCAAGCAGAAGGTGCCGTTCGTGCTCATCGCCGGCGCCACCGACGCCGAGGCCGGCGCGGTCTCCTTCCG
>DASPIH010000334.1:0-7167 GCA_035629195.1 Blastococcus sp.
GGGCCCGGATCGCGCGCGAGGTGCACGACTCCGTGGCGCACTCGGTGAGCGTGATGGTGCTGCAGATGGGCGGGCTGCGCCGGCTGCTGCCCGACAAGCCGGAGGCGCAGGAGGTGCTGCTCGGGCTCGAGCGGCTCGGCCGTGACGCCGTCGACGAGATGCGCCGCGTCGTGGGGATCCTGCGGGAGCAGCCGGACGGCGCCCCCCGCGTGCCGCAGCACGTTGGAGAGCGCCTCCTGCACCACGCGCACGGCGGAGACGTCGACCAGCTGCGGCAGCTCGGCGGGCTCACCGGTGGTCCGCAGCTCGACCTCCAGCCCGCCGGCGCGCAGCTCGTCGAGCACGCTGTCGAGCCGGGACAGCGAGGGCTGGGGCGCCGGGGCGGCACCGCCCTCCCCCTCGCGCAGGATGCCGACCACCCGGCGCATCTCGTCCACGGCCTCCCGGCCCAGGCGTTCCAGGCCGAGCAGCACGTCCTGCGCCTCCGGCTGGTCGGGCAGCAGCCGCCGCAGGCCGCCCATCTGCAGCACCATCACGCTCACCGAGTGGGCGACCGAGTCGTGCACCTCCCGGGCGATGCGGGACCGCTCGGCCACGGCTGCGGACGCCGCGACCGCCTCCTGCTGCGCGGCGAGCCGGCCCGCCAGCACCTGCAGCTCGCGCGACCGGGCCTGCAGCTGCCGCACCAGCGTGCCCACGCCCCACGCGGCGCCGGTGACCAGGAGGTAGAAGAGGCCCTCCCACGGTGACGGGTTGAAGGCGAACCCCGCGCCCAGCACGACGAGCGTGGCGGCGACGGCGGTGAGCGCCCCGCGCCGGGCAGGGAGGACCGCGGCGGCGTGACCGACCAGGATGCCCATGCCGATCAGCTGGGCGCCGCCGGGTCCCGGCGTGCCGAGCAGGTAGTTGCCGAGGACGGTGAGGGATCCGGCGACGGCTGCCGTCGCGGGCCACCGCGGGCAGAGCGCCAGCAACAGCCCCACCGCGACGCCGGGCAGCGCCGTGACCATGCCGGAGCGCAGGAACGTGTCGATCGCCGTCTCGACGACGGCCATGCCGCCGAGCACCAGCCCGACGGCCGGCCAGACGAGGCGGCCGAGGGAGGTGGACGAGCCGGGCCAGCGGGGCATGCCGAGCACGGTATTGGCCCCGCGGACCTGCGGTCATCCCCCGCGCGGCCGAACGCCGGGGCACGGAGGTCCGTCGTAGGGCGGACCCGGATGGGTGCGTTCCGGCGGACGCCCGGGACCCCCGTCCGTTCCTAGCTTCTCGGTCATGACTTCCGACCTCATGATCCCGTCGCCCTCGACCACCGACCAGCGCCCCGCCCGGTCCGCCGGGTCCCTGCTCCTGCCCGTCGCGGGCGGCGCGCTGATCGCCGGCTCGCTGCTCTACGTGGCCGGCATGGCCACCTCGCCGTCCGCGGCCTCCATGGCCGCGGGGGACTACATCGCCTCGCTGGCCCGCGATCCGGGGCAGACGGCGCTGTCGGCCCTGCTGCTGCACTACGGCAACCTGGCGCTGGGCCTGGCCTGGCTGGCCGCCCCGGCTCTGGTCCGTGGCCGCAGGGGCCGGATCCCGACGGTGGTGGGCGCGCTCCTGTCGGCGCTGGGCCTGGTCACCGTCGCCGGGTTCGTGCTCTTCGACTTCTGGACCGGTGGGATCGGGCGCGAGCTGGACCCCGGAGCCGCCGTCGCGCTCTTCGACACCGTGAACGCCGACCCGGGGCTCGCCGTGATCGGCATCGTGACGGTGCTCGGTCTGCTCGGCCCGCTGGTGGGCTACGCCGGGCTCGCCCGCGCCGGCGTCACCAGCTGGTGGCTGCTCCTTCCGGCGGGAGCGGCCCTCGCGGCGTCGGCGTCGATGGAGTTCCAGCCGCTGCCCTTCGCCGCCTTCGCGCTCGTCGGCGCCGTCGCTCCCGTGGCGGTCGGCCTGCGCCTGATCCAGCGCAACCGCGCCGAGGCCACGGTCGCCTGACCCGGCACCATCCCCCTCCACGCACAGTAGGTCTCTGCCCCGTATGCGGGGCAGAGACCTACTGTGCGTGGAGGGTTGTCGGGGCTCAGTCCCCGGCGGTCTCCGTCGCGGCGAGCCAGTCGTCCTCGACCTGCTCCTTCTCCGCCTGCAGCGCCTTCAGCCGGGCGTCCAGCTCGGCCGCCTTCGCGTAATCGGTCGCCGCGGCGGCGAGCTGCTCGTGCAGCTTCTTCTCGTCGGCGTCCAGCTTGAGCATCCGCCGCTCCAGCCGGGACGCCTCCTTCTTGGCGGCCCGGGCCTCGGCCGCCGACACGGCCGGAGCCGCCGTCGAGGGAGCACCGACGGAGCGGGTGCCGCCGTCTCCGGCCGCGGTCGTCAGCGGCGCACCGCCCGCGGCCCGCCGGCGCAGGTACTCGTCGACGCCACCGGGCAGCTCGGCGAGCGTGCCGTCGCCGAGCAGCGCCACCACCTTGTCGCACACCCGGTCGACGAAGTACCGGTCGTGGCTGACCACCAGCACCGTTCCGGGGAACCCGTCCAGCAGGTCCTCCAGCGCGGTGAGCGTGTCGATGTCGAGATCGTTGGTGGGCTCGTCGAGGACCAGCACGTTCGGCTCGGCCATGAGCAGCCGGAGCAGCTGCAGCCGCCTCCGCTCGCCGCCGGAGAGGTCACCGACCGGGGTCCACTGCCGGTTGGTGGCGAAGCCGAACCGCTCGGCGAGCGACGACGCGGAGATCTCCTGGTTGCCGATGCGGGCCACCCGGGCGACGTCCTGCACCGCCTCCACCACCCGCAGCGTGCGCGGCAGCTCGGTGACGTGCTGCGACAGGTACGCCGGCGCCACCGTCTGGCCGACGACCACCGTTCCGGTGTCGGGCTGCGTCTCCCCCACCAGGAGCTTGAGCAGCGACGTCTTCCCGGCGCCGTTCACCCCGACGATCCCGATCCGGTCGCCCGGGCCCACGTGCCAGGTGAGGTCCCGGAACAGCGTGCGCGGACCGTCGTCCGTCGGAACGGCGTAGCCGACGTCCTCGACGTCGTAGACGGTCCTGCCGAGCCGCCGGGCGGCGAACCCCTTGAGGGCCATGGAGTCGCGGGGCGGGGGCTCGTCGGCGATGAGCGCCTGCGCCGCCTCGATCCGGAACTTCGGCTTGCTGGTCCGCGCCGGCGGGCCGCGCCGCAACCAGGCCAGCTCCTTGCGCACGAGGTTGAGCCGGCGTTCCTCGGTGACCGCGGAGATCCGTGCCCGTTCGGCCCGCGCGAGCGTGTAGGCGGAGTACCCGCCGTCGTAGGAGTGGACGGCGCCGTCGGCCACCTCCCACGTCGTGGTGCAGACCTCGTCGAGGAACCACCGGTCGTGGGTGACGACGACCATCCCGCCGGCCCGCTGCTTCACGTACTCCGCGAGCCACGCCACCCCCTCGACGTCGAGGTGGTTGGTGGGCTCGTCGAGCACCAGCAGGTCGAGCGGGCGGATGAGCTGGGCGGCCAGCGCCACGCGGCGCCGCTCACCACCGGACATGGGGGCCACCGGGGCGTCCAGACCCAGCCGGTCGAGCTCCAGGCCGGTCAGCACCGAGCGGACGGCGGGGTCGCCGGCCCACTCGTGCTCGGCGGCGAACATCGACGGGGGCAGCACCACGTCGCGGACCGTCGTCCCGGGCGGCAGCGTGCCGGTCTGGTCGAGCACCCCCATCGCCAGATCGCCGCGGCGGGTGACCCGGCCGGAGTCGGGCTCGTCGGTGCCGGTGAGCAGGGACAGCAGTGTGCTCTTGCCGCCGCCGTTGCGGCCGACGACGCCGATCCGCTCGCCCGCGGCGACCCCGAGGGAGACGTCGTCGAGGATCACCGTGGTGCCGTGCGCCTTGTGCACCCGCTCCAGGTTGACCAGGTTCAGGGGTGCGCTCATCGGCTGCTCGGTGAAGTCATGGGCCCTCAGTATCCGACGGGCGGTTCCGCAGCGGCCACGGGAGGTCCCGGCCGCGTCCCGACCAGCTGCGTGGACTCACGGTGCCGTGGCGACCGCGATTCCCAGCCAGGCGCGCAGCGCACCGTCCGACAGCAGCCCGCCCACCCGCCGGGACTGCTCCTCGGCCTGCTGGAACGACGGATCGGAGCCGTGCCGACGCGCCACCTCCACCTCGACCGCGTCGGCCCTGCGCGTCCAGTCGTCCGAGCTGTCCGCGAGGTCGGCGTCGGCGATCTCCGTCAGCCGGAAGCCGGCGTCGTCCAGCAGGCGGCGCAGCTCTTCCTCCGAGGGGAACTCGTTGCCCTCGGGCAGCGGCGGCGGGAGCGGTGCGTCCGCGACGAAGACGAGCAGGCCCAACCGGCCGCCGTCGGTCATGGTGCGGCGCAGCTCGCCGAGCGCGCCCGCCTTGTCCGGTGTCGTGCACAGGACGCCGAGGCACCAGGCCGCATCGAACGCCGCGTCGGCGAAGGGCAGCTGCTGGGCCACCGCCACCACCGACGGCAGTCCGAACAGCCGGTGGCTCGCGCGCACGGCGGCGACCATCGGCTCGGCGCAGACCGGCCGGGCCCTCCGCTCGGCAGCCAGCCAGCCCGCCGGCCCGCCGACGCCCGTGCCGGCGTCCAGGCGGAGGCCCGGAAAGCGCTGCAGCACGCGGGCCGACGGCTCGTCGGTGTAGACCGCGACGCCGGCGACGAAGGGCACCGTCGCACCGGCGTCGCGCGCGGCGGTCACGAACTCCGCGACGCGCGCGGGCGTGCTCGCGTGGTTCAGCACGCACATCTGCGCCCCGGCCCGCTCCTTCTGCGCGACCCGGGCCGGGCGCAGGACGACCGGCGGTGCCTCCGGGGACTCCGGAACGGCGACCGGCAGACCGATCTGCGCCGCCGACGCGGCCAGCCGGGTGCCGTCGAGGTCGAAGACCTGCGTGACACCCGGCCGCGCGCTGAGCCCGCGGCCGTCGCCGGTCACGCACAGCACACCGTCGACGCCGATGGCGGCCAGGCCGGCGAGCTCCTGCTCCAGCACGACGCGGTTGCGGTCGCGGCAGGCCAGCGTGGTCCAGATCCGCCCCCCTGCCTCCATCACCTCGGCGGCGACCATCGTGGGCGGGAAGTCCGGACGGTTGGCGTGCTCGCCGACCAGCAGCGCGTCCGACGCTCCGGCCAGCACTCCCACGACGCGCCGCACGGAGGCGGGGTCGAACGGCCGGACGGACAGGTCGGCCAGGACCACCGGGCCCGCCGCCGCCCGCGCCAGCAGGCCGTCCGGCGGCACGGGGCGCGGCCGGACCACCTCGGGCCACGTCGTCAGCGGCGCGTCGACGAAGACGCAACGGTGCTCGGCCATCTCGCAGCGCTCGTCGTCGCGCACGCCCCCGCACGGACCGAACACCATCCGCTTGGGGCAGCCGGGCCGGCCGACGGCGGCGGACGCGGGCTCCATCGTCGAGGGCTGCCCCCGTTCCCGGGGGTGAAACGCGGCCACCAGCGGGGGGCCGGCGGACCGCCCGGGGCGGAGCCGGCACCCGCACAGCGGCTCGGGCCCGTCATCGCAACGGCGACGTCCGCGGCCCGAGGGCCCACCCCTTCGGGTGGGCCCTCGGCGATCCGGGGATCAGTACCAGTTGTTGGCCTGGTGGAAGTCCCAGGCGGCACAGGGGCTGCCGTACCGGTCCTCGATGTAGATGAGGCCGGCGTCGATCTGCCGGTACGGGTCCGACGTCTTCTCGATGCCGGTGCTGGCCCACGTGGCGTCGAGGAACTGGGGGATGCCGTACGCGGTGCTGGTCGGGTTCTGCGCGTCCGGGTTCCAGCCGCTCTCCGCCGTCCACAGCTCGTCGAGGCAGGCGAACTGCGTGGCGTCGCCACCGACCTGCTCCCGGGCGTAGTCCTTGTACGCCTGCGTGCCCTCGGTCGCAGGAGCCGGTGCAGGTGCAGGTGCAGGTGCAGGTGCAGGTGCAGGTGCAGGTGCAGGTGCAGGTGCAGGTTCGGGCGCAGGCGCAGGCGCAGGTGCCGGCGCGGGTGCCTCACCCGCGACCCACCGCGCGCCGCCCCAGTCCTGGAAGTCGCCGCCCCAGTCCTGGAAGCTGCCGCCGTGCCGTTCCTGGAAGCGGTCGCCGTCCCCGGGCGCGGCCTGGGCGACCGACTGCCCGGCGAAGGTGAAGGCGACCGACAGGGCTCCGACGGCGGTCAGCAGGTGCAGTGCGCGGCGGCCGCGGCGTGGGGTCGCGGCGCCGGCGTCCGGGGTGTGCTCGATGGTCTCGTGCATAAAGAGGTCTCCTTGGCGTGGCGGCCGGGCGCGCGTCGACGACGGCGCCGGCTCGTACGGGACGTGCTGCGGCCCGGGCTGGGCAGCGGGCACCGCCGACCGGGCGCGGCACCCGCCGACCAGGACAGGTCGGCGTGCACTGCCGGGGAACAGCGGAACGCGGTGCGGTGGCTGGGCCCGGCGGATGGGCAGGCGGGCAGCGCGATGTGCTCTGGCCTGCGCGGACGGGACCTTGGGCCCCGCGAGGATGGTCTCCGTTCTCCCCTGGCCGCCTACCAGGTCAGCTGACGGGTTCGGGCTGGGAGTGCCCTACCCACGCCCGAGCGGGCTCGGGCATGGGACTCACCCCGGTGGTACGGGTGGGTCCCCGGCTCGCCCACGGGAGGTGGGCGACTCGGCGGCATCCGACGTGGACTCCCCGGGCTGGAGAGGCGATGAACTGCCGGATGGCGAACACCGTAAACGCCGTGACCCATTCGTTATATTACGATCGTGTTAATTCCGCCGGGGCCGGCCATGCCCCCGGCTGGGTACGAACCGGTCAAGGTGCACTGTGGATCATGAAGCCCGGCGCGGTCCCGGCGCAGCCAGGCCGCCGCGGGACGGTCCGAACTTCCCGCCCGCCCACCGTTCCCCTCCGCCGCCGTCCGGGCCGAGACTGACCGGACGCCGGCGACCTTCCCACCCGGACCCGACCGCGACCGGAGGACCGCACGATGAGCAACCTCGACCCCCGCCCCGCGGCGCGCGAACTGGGCGGGCTGCAGCAGACCTCCGCCGGCCCGGCGCTGGACCTGCTGCCCGCCAAGGACGTTCAGCTCGGCGAGTCCACGCGGGTCCGCCGACTGCTGCCGACCCTCGGCCGGCGGATGGTCGGCGCCTGGGCGTTCGTCGACCACTACGGCCCCGACGACGTCGCGAACTCCGCCGGCATGCAGGTGGCCCCGCACCCGCAC
>DASPIH010000335.1:0-5792 GCA_035629195.1 Blastococcus sp.
GTTGAGCGCCTCGACGGCAGCACCGGAGAGGGAGCCGAAGCTCATCGCCGAGATGTTCACGACCGAACGCGGCCGGAACGCCTCGCGCCGTCCGCGCGCGGCGCCGAGCACCTTGGCTGCCGGGAGCTCGACGTCGTGCCCGGCATGGACGTTCGACGCCGGCACGGCCCGGCCGAAGGTGCGGTGCTTGATGACCGGATAGCCGGCGGTGTACTCGAGGTCGTTGTCGGTGCCGAAGCCGAAGTAGTTGTTCTCCTTCTTGGCCGAGGCGTAGACCCAGCGCCGCTGGTCGCGGGTGAAGGGTCGTTCCTCGTTGTTGCCGGCCACCAGGTACTGGCGCAGCTCGGGCCCGATCGTCTCCAGCAGGAAGCGCGCGTGCCCGATCACGGGGAAGTTGCGCAGCAGCGTGTGCTCGCGCTGGAAGAGATCACGTGCTGCGACCGCGGCCACTGCGCCCAGTCCGGCGCCGGCGATGCGGAACCCTCGTCCCATGGCGCCACGATGCCACCGCGGAGGCCGATCCGGCGCGTCGACCGCAGCGGTCGGCCCGGAGCGGCCCCGGAACGGCCTCGGATCAGCCCCCTGCAGGGTCCCGCCGAGAGCTTGCGAGTGACCCGGGCAGGCGGCCCCCTGCAGGGTCCCGCCGCGAGCGGAGCGAGTGGTGGGGGGCAGGGGGTCCTTTCTCAGAGGACCAGGCTCAGCACCAGGGCGAGGAGGAAGCCGATGGTGCCCAGGAGGGTCTCCATCACCGACCACGTCTTCAGCGTCGTCTTCTCGTCCATCCGGAAGAACCGGCTGACCAGCCAGAAGCCCGAGTCGTTGACGTGGGACAGGACGGTGGCCCCGCCGGCGATCGCGATGACGACCAGCGCGAGGTCCGCCGACGAGAGCCCCTCGGTGGCCTCCACGACCGGGGCCATGAGCCCGGCCGCCGTCGTCAGGGCGACCGTCGCCGATCCCTGCGCCACCCGCAGCAGCACCGAGATGACGAACGCGGCCACGATCACCGGCAGCCCGATGTCCCCGAGGACGTCGGCCAGCGCCGTTCCGATACCGCTGGCCCGCAGCACACCGCCGAACATCCCGCCGGCGCCGGTGATCAGGATGACCGCGCACACCGGCCCCAGGGCGCTGTTGACGATCGACTCGACCTGGGCGCCGCTCTCTCCCCGCCGCAGCCCGAGGACCACGCTGGCCACGAGCACCGTGACGAGCAGCGCCACCGGGGTGGCGCCGATCAGCTGACCGGCGCGCACGAGCAGTGAGGACTCGTCCATGACGCCGGCGGTGGCCAACGTGCTCAGCCCGGTGTTGAGGAAGATCAGCACCAGCGGCAGGAGCAGGATGGCGACGACGGTGCCGAACCGCGGCGGTGCCGGCCGGGTCGCCGTCTGCGTGCGGGTTCCGCCCGACGAGGAGATCGCCGGTGAGGTGCCCTCGACCGACGGGTCCGGCGCGTCGTCCAGCGGCGCGGCCCCGGTCAGGATGTCGGGGACGGCGACGTCGTAGCGGCGGCCGGCCCACAACCCGAAGAGGTAGCCGCCGAGGTACCAGGTGGGCAGCCCGATCAGCAGCCCGAACACCAGGACCAGGCCGATGTCGGCACCGATGAGCTCCGCGGCGGCGACCGGGCCCGGGTGCGGCGGCACGAAGGCGTGCATCACCGCGAAGGCACCGGCGGTCGGCAGCCCGTAGGTCAGGAGCGAGCCGCCGAGCCGGGCCGCCACCGTGAAGACGATCGGGAGGAAGACGACGAGCCCGGCGTCGAAGAAGATCGGAAAGCCGAACAGCAGCGCTGCCACGCCCAGGGCCAGCGGCGCGCGCTTCTCCCCGAACCGGCCGATGAGGCTGTCGGCCAGGACCTGCGCACCGCCGCTGTGCTCGAGCAGCCGGCCCAGCATCGCGCCCAGCCCCACCAGGAGCGCCACGCTGGCGAGCGTGGAGCCGAAGCCGGTGGTCAGCGTGGTCACGACGTCCTCGAGCGGGATCCGGGTGGCCAGCGCGACGAGCAGGCTCACCAGGACCAGCGCGAGGAACGCGTGCATCTTCAGCTTCATGATGAGCACGAGCAGCACCCCGACCGCCGCGGCCGCGATCAGCAGCAGCGGCCCGGCGCTCAGGACGGGTTCGACCTCGGGCACGGGGTTCCTCCAGGGTCAGACGGGATGGGCCGGCGTGTCGTCGAGGGCGTCGAGCGCGGTGAGGACGTCGGTCAGCGCGTCGGTGGAGCGCTGCACCAGCGGCCGCAGCTCCCGGTAGACGGCGGCGTCCTCGGGGTCCGGCTCGACCGGGTCGTGCACGGCCACCAGCGCGGTCGCGGCGTCGAGGTCCGGAAGCGCGCCGAGGGCGTGCAGCCCGAGCAGGCAGGCGCCCAGGCCCGTTCCCTCCGGGGAGTCCGCCACCCGCACCGGCAGGTCGAGGGCCGCGGCGAGCGTCCGCACCCACAGCGACGAGGCGACCGCCCCTCCGGTGGCGCGCACCTCGCGCACGGGGACGCCGGTGGCGGAGAAGGCGTCGCGGACCAGCGCCAGCTGCTGGCAGACGCCCTCCACGGCGGCGCGGACCAGGTGCGGCCGGCGGTGCTCCCGGCGCAGCCCGACGTAGGCGCCGCGGAGCCCGGAGCGCCACCACGGCGCCCGCTCGCCGAGCAGGTACGGCAGGCACAGCAGCCCGGCGCTCCCCGCGGGAACCCCCGCGGCCTCCTCCAGCAGCCGGGCGTCGAGCGCGTCGGCCTCCTCGCCCTGCGGCTCGGGTTCGCCGGGCTCCACGGCCAGCGCGTGCGACGCCCAGCGCACCACCGACCCCCCGTTGTTCACGGCACCCCCGACGACCCAGTGCTCGTCGGTGAGCGCGTAGCAGAACAGCCGGCGGCCGGGGTCCACCGTGGGCGCGGGGACGACGACCCGCATCGCGCCGCTGGTGCCCAGGGACACCGCGGCGACCTCCGGGCGCACCGCGCCGACGCCGAGGTTGGCCAGCACCCCGTCGGAGGCGCCGATCACCACCGGGAGCCCGCGGCGCAGGCCCGCGGCGCTCGCGACGTCGTCGCGGAGCCCGTCGAGCACCGCCGTCGTCGGCAGCACCTCCCCGAGCTGGCCCGGCCGGACCCCGGCGACGTGCATCGCCTCGTCGTCCCAGCGGCCGGCGAGGATGTCGTACAGGCCGGTGGCCGACGCGGACGACCGGTCGACGACGTGCCGCCCGCCGACCAGGGCTCCCAGCACGAGCTCCTTGACCCCACCCCACCGCGGCACGCCGGTCACGCCGTCGGGGTCCTGCCCGAGCAGCCAGGCCAGCTTGACCAGCGGCGACATCGGGTGCACGGGCGTGCCGGTGCGGGCGTGCAGACCGGCCGCGCGCCCGTCGGCCTGCAGGACCGCCGCCTGATCCGCCGCCCGGGCGTCGGCCCACGTGATCAGCGGTCCCAGCGGTGCGCCGGCCTCGTCCATCGGCACCAGGCCGTGCATCGCGGCGCTCAGCGAGATGCCGACGACGTCGTCGCCTCGGTTCCGCGCCATCGCCGCGACCTGCACCAGGGCCTCGACCGCCGCGCCCTGCAGACGCGCCGCGTCGAGCTCCGCGTGCCCGGGCGCCGGCACTCCCAGCGGATATCCCACGCTGACGACGTCCCGGACCCGGCCGTCGATGCCGGCGGTGACCGCCTTGGTCGCCGTCGTCCCGGAGTCGAGCCCGACGACGACGTCCACGACACCTCCCCGACCAGCCGACCGCTGAGGTGATCATGCGCGGACCGCCCGGTGGGCGGCAAACGCAAGCGCTCCGGGGGTCCGGTCAGTCGCCGGCGCCGCGCCCGCGGAGCCGGTTCCCCACCGCCGCGTACAGCGGCTGCAGCACGATGCCGTCCCTCGCCAGCCGGGCGCGCAGCTGCCGCCGGTGCCGGATCACGCCGGCCAGCCCGATGGCCCAGAACAGGTACTGCACGGAGAACGCCGCCCGGAAGGCGTCGAGGTCGTAGTCGGCCGACGTGCCCGGCGTCAGCACGTCGAGCACCGCCCCCACGGCGAGGATCGTCAGCAGCGAGGCGACGAAGCCGCCCACGTTGACCACACCGCTGGCGCTGCCGTGACGCTCGGCCGGGTTCTCGGTGCGCGCGTAGTCGAAGCCGATCATCGACCCCGGCCCGTTGGTGCCCAGCACGACGACCAGCAGGACCAGCAGCCAGAGCGGAGCCCGCCCCGGCCAGAGGAGCACGACGGTCCACGCCGTCGCCGTGGCGCCGAGGATGGTGAAGACCAGGACCGAGCGGCGCAGGGGCCAGCGGGCGCACAGCCGGCCCACCGCCGGCCCCACGCCCATGCCGACGAGGACGAGCAGGGTCAGCAGGCCGGCCGCCGTCCCGGGCGAGAGCCCCTCCCCCAGCACCAGGAACGGATAGCCCCACAGCAGCGCGAAGACCGTGCCGGAGAACTGGGTGACCAGGTGCGTGTAGAGGCCGATGCGCGTACCCGGCTCCCGCCAGGTGAGCACCAGGCCACGACGCAGCTCGTCGAGCCCGGGAGCGGGGGGGCGCTCGGCGCCCTCCGGGGCGTCGCGCAGCGCGACCCCCACCAGGACGGCCACCAGGACGCCGACCGCGGCGGCGCCCACGAAGGTGGTGGGCCAGGAGGTGGCGTGCAGCAGCGCGACCAGCGGATAGGCCGCCACGATGGAGCCGACCTGTCCGAGCAGGCCCGTGAGCTGGGTGATCAGCGGCGCGGCCGTGCCCGGGAACCAGAAGGACACCAGCCGGAGGACGCTGATGAACGTCATGGCGTCGCCGGCACCCACCAGGACCCGCGCCACGACGGCGGTCGGCACGTCCCCCGCCAGACCCAGCAGGAGCTGTCCGGCCGCCATCGTGACCGCTCCGGCGATGATCATGCGGCGCGATCCGAACCGGTCCAGCGCCACGCCGACCGGCACCTGGAGGCCCGCGTACACGGCCAGCTGCAGCACGAGGAACAGCGAGACCGCCGAGGCACCGGCGGAGAACCGCTCCTGCGCCTCGACCGCCGCGACACCGAGCGAGGACCGGTGGAACACCGCGACCGCGTAGGCCGCCAGCCCGACCGCCCACATGGCATAGGCGCGGCGGGACGGACGGGTGCCGGGTGCGGAGGTCACCGATCTAGGACACCAGGCCGGCCCGGAGGCTTCCGGCTCCGGCCGGTGAGTTCCCTCACGCGCGAGGCATCGCCGCGGCCGGTCCCCCTGCTGACCGCGGGGACGACGACTACTCGACGCGGCAACCGGGCAGGAGGAGCACGTCCACCGTCCGGTCCGCCCCCGGCGTCCGGACGGCAGCCTCGGCCCCCGAGACGAGAGGAGCGCCGCCCATGGCGTCCGTCATCCACTACACCATCGCCACCGAAGCCGAGAAGAGCCCCGACTTCCGTCGCGTGCTCTGGACCGGCAAGAAGTCCCAGCTGGTGATCATGACGATCCCGCCGGGCGGTGAGATCGGCGAGGAGACGCACGAGGACATCGACCAGATCCTCACGTTCGTCAGCGGCGTCGGAAAGGCCGTGATCTCGGGCTCGGAGAAGAACGTCGCGCAGGGCGACCTCGTCGTCGTCCCCGCCGGCACGAAGCACAACTTCCTCAACACCGGGCAGAACCCGCTGGTCCTCTACACGGTCTACGGCCCGCCGGAGCACGCCGACGGCGCGGTGCACAAGACCAAGGAGGAGGCCGACCGCCTGGAGGAGGAGGGCAAGGACGAGCCGCCCACGGAGTGACCGCGGCGCGGCGGCCGGGCGCCCGGCCGCCGCGCGGGCCGGAGCCGGGCACCC
>DASPIH010000336.1:0-2933 GCA_035629195.1 Blastococcus sp.
AGTACACCGCCGGGTATCCGGTCATCAAGCACCGCACCTTCGGCCGGGCCGTGCCGGCGTCGAACGTCCATGCCGGGCACGACGTCGAGCTCCCGGCAGCCAAGGTGCTCGGCGCCGCGCGGGGACGGCGCGAGGCGTTCCGGCCGCGTTCGGTCGTGAACATCTCGGCGATGAGCTTCGGCTCCCTCTCCGGTGCTGCCGTCGAGGCGCTCAACAGGGGGGCGGCTCTCGCCGGTTGCCTCCACAACACCGGGGAGGGCGGCGTCTCGCCGTACCACCGGCACGGCGGCGAGCTGATCTTCCAGATCGGCACCGCGTACTTCGGCTGCCGCGACGACCAGGGACGCTTCGACCTCCAGCGGCTCAAGGACCTCGTCGCCGGCGCGCCGGTGCGGGCGCTGGAGATCAAGCTCAGCCAGGGCGCGAAGCCGGGTCTCGGCGGTGTCCTCCCGGCCGCCAAGGTGTCGTCCGAGATCGCCGAGACCCGTGGCATCCCGGTCGGCGCGGACTGCATCAGCCCCTCCCGGCACGCCGAGTTCTCCGACACGGACAGCCTGCTGGACTGGGTGGAGCTGCTGGCTGCGGAGACCGGCCTGCCGGTCGGCATCAAGTCCGCCGTCGGCGACATGGCGTTCTGGGACGAGCTGACCGACCTCATGCAGTCGACCGGCCGCGGGGTCGACTTCGTGACGATCGACGGCGGCGAGGGCGGCACCGGTGCCGCCCCGCTGATCTTCACCGACTCGGTGTCGCTGCCCTTCCAGCTCGGCTTCGCCCGGGTCTACGCGACGTTCGCCCGCAAGGGGTTGCACGAGGAGGTCGTCTTCATCGGCGGGGGGAAGCTCGGGCTCCCGGACAACGCGATCGTGGCGTTCGCGCTGGGCTGCGACATGGTCAACATCGCCCGGGAGGCGATGCTCGCCATCGGCTGCATCCAGGCGCAGAAGTGCCACACCGACACCTGCCCGACCGGGGTGGCGACGCAGAACGCCTGGCTCGCCCGCGGTCTGGACCCGGAGCTGAAGTCGGTGCGGGCGGCCAACTACGTGTCCACGCTCCGTCGCGACCTGCTCAAGGTGGCCGAGGCGTGCGGCGTCGAGCACCCGGGCCTGATCGACGCCGACTCGGTCGAGGTGCTGACCGGCCGGACGGCGTCGCGCCCGCTGCAGGAGGTCTACGACTACGAGCCGGGATGGGGTCTGCCCTCGGCGGCGGACCAGGCCGCGATCGCCGCCATCATGGCCGGGGAGTCGCCGCAGGGCGGCAGCGCCCCGGCGTCGACGACCGCCGTCGGCTAGCAGGAGGACCCCGTCCTCCTTCCCGCTCGCAGGCTCGCGGCGAGCCCCTGGACGGGCCGACCGCACGTCAACCCCGGAGGAGGTCCTCGAAGGACGTCGTCGGGTCGGCGAACGGGTCGACGGGCGCCGTCGGCGGACGGCCGGCCACGAGATCGGCCAGCTCCTCGGCGGCGCGGCGCACCCGGCCGGTCAACGCCGGGTCGCCGGTGTTCGCGCCGGCCCAGTCCTCCGAGGCCGCGAACACGGCGGTCGGCGCCACCGTGGCCCGCAGGTAGGCGAACAGCGGACGCATCGCGTGCTCCAGCGCCAGGGAGTGCCGGGCGGTGCCGGCGGTGGCGCCCATGAGCACCGGCTTCCCGGCGAGCGCGTCCTTGTCCAGGACGTCGAAGAACGTCTTGAACAGGCCGCTGTAGGACGCCGAGAAGATGGGTGTGACGGCGATCAGGCCGTCGGCGCCGACGACGGCGTCCACGGCGCCGCGCAGCCCCTCGTCGGGGAAACCGGTGAGCAGGTTGTCGGCCAGCGAGCGGGCGTGCTGCCTCAGCTCCACCACCTCGACGGTGGCGGGAACGCCGCGCTCGCGCAGGGCGTCCACCGTCGAGGCCGTCAGCCGGTCGGCCAGGAGCCGGGTGGAGGACGGGACGCCGAGCCCGGCGCTCACCACCGCGAGGGTGCGCGTGGTCATCGGGCCTCCACCGCCTGCACCTGGCCGGTCACGGAGTCGGCCGGGGCGTGCACGGTGCTGTCCGTCGCCCCGCCGGCCGCGGCCACCCGCGAGGCGTGCGTGGGGGCGTCGGGCACGTGCGCCGGCTTGAGCGCGGCGAACTCCTTGCGCAGCACCGGCACGACCTCCTCGCCGAGGATGTCCAGCTGCTCGAGCACCGTCTTCAGCGGCAGTCCGGCGTGGTCGATGAGGAACAGCTGGCGCTGGTAGTCGCCGACGTAGTCGCGGAAGCCGAGCGTGCGCTCGATGACCTGCTGCGGCGAGCCGACGGTCAGCGGGGTCTCCCGGCTGAAGTCCTCCAGCGACGGACCGTGCCCGTAGACGGGCGCGACGTCGAAGTAGGGACGGAACTCGGCGATGGCGTCCTGGCTGTTCTTGCGCATGAACACCTGCCCGCCGAGGCCGACGATGGCCTGGTCCGCGGCGCCGTGGCCGTAGTGCTCGTAGCGGCGGCGGTAGTACTCCACCATCCGCTGGGTGTGCTCCTTGGGCCAGAAGATGTGGTTGTGGAAGAAGCCGTCGCCGTAGAACGCGGCCTGCTCGGCGATCTGCGGCGAGCGGATGGAGCCGTGCCACACGAACGGCGGAACGCCGTCGAGCGGGCGTGGCGTCGAGGTGAAGCCCTGCAGGGGGGTGCGGTACTTGCCCTGCCAGTCGACGACGTCCTCGGTCCAGAGCCGGCGCAGCAGCGCGTAGTTCTCGACCGCGAGCTCGATGCCGTTGCGGATGTCCTGCCCGAACCACGGGTAGACCGGTCCGGTGTTGCCCCGGCCCATCATGAGGTCGACCCGGCCGTCAGCCAGGTGCTGGAGCATCGCGTAGTCCTCGGCGATCTTCACCGGGTCGTTGGTGGTGATCAGCGTCGTCGACGTCGACAGCTGGAGCCTGGAGGTCTTCGCCGCGACCCACGC
>DASPIH010000337.1:0-3757 GCA_035629195.1 Blastococcus sp.
CGGGACGACGTCGGCGTCGGCGCCTCCGGGGGACGGCGTCGGCGGACCGCTCAACGGGCGTCCGGGCACGAGCTGCCGGCATCGGGGCCGACGTGGTCAGCCGGCGGATCAGCAGTCATGCCAGCACCTCTGTTCCGGTCCGCTGGTGCAGAGAAGAAGGAGGCCGTGAGTATGACCCGCGGACGGCCCCCAGACCTTCCGCGTTCCCCGCATGCGGGCCGGCGCAGACGCGACCTCCGCCACTGTTCGATAAACTTGACCAGTTCAAGTGAAGGCGGGAGGATGGTTCCGTGCCTCCCGCCGCAGACCTCGAGCGCGCGCTCCGCGCGGCAGGTCTGCGCGTCACCCGTCCCCGGCTGGCCGTGCTGGAGGCGGTCCACGCGAGCCCGCACGTCGACACCGAGGCGCTGATCGGCGAGGCCCGCGTCCGACTGGGCGCGGTGTCGCACCAGGCGGTGTACGACGTGCTGCGCGTCCTGACCGACAAGGGCCTGGTGCGGCGCATCCAGCCGCAGGGTTCGGTCGCGCGCTACGAGGCTCGGATCGGCGACAACCACCACCACCTGGTCTGCCGATCGTGCGGCGCCATCAGCGACATCGACTGCGCCACCGGCGAGGCTCCCTGCCTCGCCCCGTCCGGTGGCGAGGGTTTCGTCGTCGACGAGGCCGAGGTCATCTACTGGGGTCGGTGCCAGTCGTGCGCGGCGGGCCCGACCACTTTCTCGCACCCCGACAGTTCCGCACCACAGAGAGGTACTTCGTGAGCCAGCAGGACGAGACCGTGTACGACAAGACCCCGACCGAGAGCACCAGCGAGAGCGAGAACCCGGCGATCCCCTCGCCGACCGCGCACACCGGCGGGCGGCCCCGCAGCAACCGGGACTGGTGGCCCAACCAGGTCGATCTGTCGGTGCTGAACAAGCCCTCGAAGGACTCCGACCCGCTCGGCGAGGACTTCGACTACCGGGCCGCGGTCGCCCAGCTCGACGTCGAGGCGGTCAAGCGCGACGTCGTCCAGGTGATGCGCACCTCGCAGGACTGGTGGCCGGCCGACTGGGGTCACTACGGCCCGCTGTTCATCCGGATGTCGTGGCACGCGGCCGGCACCTACCGCATCGCCGACGGCCGCGGTGGCGGTGGCGAGGGCGGGCAGCGCTTCGCCCCGCTCAACAGCTGGCCGGACAACGCCAACCTGGACAAGGCCCGCCGCCTGCTGCTGCCGGTCAAGCAGAAGTACGGCCGCAGCCTCTCCTGGGCCGACCTGCTCCTGCTCGCCGGCAACGTCGCGCACGACGACATGGGCCTGCCGACGTTCGGGTTCGCCTTCGGCCGCGAGGACAACTGGCAGCCCGGCGAGGTCTTCTGGGGTCCGGAGGACACGTGGCTCGGTGACGAGCGCTACAAGAGCAGCGACGACCCGCTCGACCTCGACGAGGGGCACCTCGCGGCGGTCACCATGGGCCTGATCTACGTCAACCCCGAGGGCCCGCAGGGCCGGCCCGACCCGCTCGCCTCCGGTCACGACATCAAGGTGACCTTCCGCCGCATGGGCATGACCGACGAGGAGACCGTCGCGCTGATCGCCGGCGGGCACACCTTCGGCAAGACGCACGGCGCGGGCAACCCCGAGCTCGTCGGCCCGGAGCCCGAGGGCTGCCCGGTGCACGGCAACGGCCTCGGCTGGATCAGCCAGCACGGCACCGGCAAGGGCGCCGACACGATCACCAGCGGCCTCGAGGGCGCCTGGACGCCGACGCCGACCACGTGGGACAACACCTACTTCGAGATGCTCTTCGGCTACGAGTGGGAGCTCACCCAGAGCCCCGCCGGCGCCAAGCAGTGGAAGCCGAAGAACCCCGAGGCGCAGGAGCTCGTCCCGGACGCGCACATCGAGGGCAAGAAGAACCCGCCGATGATGTCCACGGCCGACATGGCCCTCGCGGTCGACCCCGAGCTGCGCGCGTACGCGGAGCGCTTCTACAACGACCCGGAGTACTTCGCCGACCAGTACGCCCGCGCCTGGTTCAAGCTGCTGCACCGCGACATGGGCCCGAAGGTCCGCTACCTCGGCCCGGACGTGCCGGCCGAGGACCTCATCTGGCAGGACCCGGTCCCGGCCGTGGACCACGAGCTCGTGGGCGAGGCCGAGATCGCCGACCTCAAGCAGCGCCTGCTGTCCTCCGGGCTGACCGTCTCGCAGCTGGTGCACACGGCCTGGTCGGCCGCCGCGTCCTACCGCGGCACCGACAAGCGCGGTGGCGCCAACGGCGCCCGGATCCGCCTCGAGCCGCAGATCGGCTGGGCGGCAAACGCAGGCGTCCAGGACGTGCTGCCGGTGCTCGAGCGGGTCAAGGCGGAGTTCGAGCAGAACGGCAAGAAGGTCTCGCTGGCCGACCTGATCGTGCTCGGCGGCACCGCGGCGGTGGAGAAGGCTGCGGCCGACGCCGGCGTGCAGGTGACCGTGCCGTTCCACCCGGGCCGCACCGACGCCTCGCAGGAGCAGACCGACGTCGACAACTTCCGCTGGCTCGAGACGCGGGCCGACGGCTTCCGCAACTGGATCGCGCCGGGCAGCAAGCTCGACCCGGAGACGCTCCTGGTCGACAAGGCCTACATGCTGGAGCTCACCGCCAAGGAGATGACCCTCCTGGTGGGCGGCCTGCGGGTGCTCGGTGCCAACACCGGCGGCGTGCAGCACGGCGTCTTCACCGACCGCCCGGGGGTCCTGTCGCAGGACTTCTTCCGCAACCTGCTCGACCTGGGCATCTCCTGGCGGACCTCGGCTGAGGCCGACGGCGTCTACGAGGGGCTGGACGCCGACGGCAACGTCGTGCGCACGGCCACCGCAGCCGACCTCGTGTTCAACTCGAACTCGATCCTCCGCGGCATCGTCGAGGTGTACTCCTCCGACGACGCTCAGGAGAAGTTCGTGCAGGACTTCGCGGCCGCGTGGGTGAAGGTCATGGAGCTCGACCGCTTCGACCTGCGGTAGGCACCGCCTTCCCGGATGCCCCGGCCCGCACTCCGCGGGCCGGGGCATCCGCGCGTCCGGCCCGTCCGTCCAGCGCGGCAGCCGCTCGGCACGGGCCGCGACATCCGCACCGCGACGCCGATCAGCTGCAACCAGCCGACCGGGCCGTGGAGTCAGGGCATCCCGGGTGACAGGCCGTCCGGGGTCCTCGTCATCGACGAGGGCCGACGGCGTCAGACCATCTGCAGCGAGCGGATCGAGTTGCCGAACCACGTGCCGTCGACCCCGGACGTCGCGGTCCGCCCGGTCGTGGTGCTGGCACCCATGGTCAGCAGCAGCGGCACGAAGTGCTCGGGGGTGGCGTGGGCGACGTCGACGCCCGGGCCCTTGCGGCGGTAGTCGATCAGCGCGTCGACGTCGCTGCGCGCGATCGCGTCGGTGGCCCACGCGTCGAAGGCCGCGGTGTGGCCGGCCAGTTCGGGCCGGCGGAAGACGGTGAAGCTGTGGGTCATGGCGCCCGAGCCGATCACCATGATCCCCTCCTCGCGCAGGGAGCGGAGCCGCTCCCCCAGCGCCAGCAGCGCGGCGGGGTCCGTGCTGGGCATGCTCACCTGGATGACGGGGACGTCGGCGGCGGGGTACATGGCCATCAGCGGGATGAAGGCGCCGTGGTCCAGGCCCCGGTCGACGTGGTGGTGCAGGGGGGGTGGTGTCCCCCAGCGTCCTGGCGACCCGACGGGCCAGCGAGGTGGCGTCGGGCGTGGCGTAGGGAAGCGTGTAGTAGCG
>DASPIH010000338.1:0-9042 GCA_035629195.1 Blastococcus sp.
GGACAGCGAGGGCTACGACGCGACGGGGGAGCGGGCGGCGCTGCTGCTCATCGACGTCGGCCGGCCGGCTCCGGCGCTGCTCTACGTCTCCATCCCGAACACCCACGCCGAGCTGTACGGCGTCATCGACCGCGTGCTCGCCGACATCGACGTGCTCTGACTCCGTCGGCCTCCGGCCGACACCGCGGCCAGGTGCCGTCCCCCGGCGCCGTGGAGCCGCTGCCCGTGTTCCGGCCGGGGACCCTCCGGGCCCCGCGACCGATCCACACCGCGGCCAGGTGCCGTCCCCCGGCGCCGTGGAGCCGCTGCCCGTGTTCCGGTCGGGGACCCTCCGGGCCCCGCGACCGACCCACCCACAGGGGTGCACCGCGGCGCCCCGTCGCCCTCCGCGGCTACTGTCGGGAGCGTGACTGCAGCTGGTACCGAACTGACCCTGCGGCACCCGATCGAACGGTTCACGCTGGACAACGGCCTGCGGGTCGTCCTCGCCCCCGACCGCAGCGTGCCGGTGGTGGCGGTGAGCGTCTACTACGACGTCGGGATGCGCAACGAACCCGAGGGCCGCACAGGCTTCGCCCACCTCTTCGAGCACCTGATGTTCCAGGGGTCGGCCAACGTCGCCAAGATGGAGCACGCCCGGCTCGTGCAGGCCGCCGGCGGCACGTTCAACGGGTCGACCCACCAGGACTACACGAACTACTTCGAGGCGCTGCCGGCCGAGGCCCTGGAGCGCGCCCTGTTCCTCGAGGCCGACCGCATGGCGGCGCCGGCGATCACCGAGGAGAACCTCCGCAACCAGATCGACGTGGTCAAGGAGGAGATCCGGGTCAACGTGCTCAACCGGCCCTACGGCGCCTTTCCCTGGCTGCAGCTGCCGGAGATCGCCTTCGAGACCTTCGCCAACACCCACGACGGCTACGGGTCCTTCGTCGACCTGGAGTCCTCGACCGTCGACGACGCGACGGACTTCTTCTCCCGGTACTACGCCCCCGGCAACGCCGTCCTCTGCATCGGGGGCGACCTCGACGTCGCCGAGACCGAGAAGCTGGTCCGGCGCTGGTTCGATCCGGTCCCGGCACGCGACGTGCCGCCCCTGCCGCCGACCGGTGAGCCCTCGCCCACGAGCGTCCGGTCGGCCGTGGTCGAGGACGCCCTCGCCCCCGCGCCGGCGCTCGCGCTCGGCTGGCGGGTGCCCGACCCGGTCGGCGACTTCGACACCTACCTGGGCACGGTGCTCCTCGCCGAGGTGCTCAGCGAGGGCGACGCCTCCCGGCTCGAGCGCCGGCTGATCCACGGCGACCGGATCGCGATCGCGCAGAGCAGCTACGTCGGCCTGTTCGGCGACCCGTTCGACGTCCGCGACGCCACCCTGCTGACCACGCAGGTGCACCACCCGGCCGGAGTTCCGGCAGAGAAGGTGATGGCCGCCGTGCACGAGGAGATCGGCCGGATCGCGCAGGACGGCGTGGACGCCGACGAGCTCCGCCGGGTGCAGGCACGCATCGAGGCCCAGCTGCTCCAGCAGGCCGACTCCATCCTCGGCCGCACGCTCTCCTTCGCGGCCGCCGAGCTCGTCCACGGGCGGGCGGAACTGGCCGGCGAGCTGGCCGCGCGGCTCGCGGCCGTCACCCCCGGGGCGGTGCAGGTGGCCGCACGCGGGCTCGACCCGGGCACGGCCGCGGTGCTGGAGCTGCGACCGGCGGGAGGCGCCCGATGACCGCCCTGCAGGAGACCTCGCTGATCCCACCCCTGGGGGAGCCGCGCCCCCAGCCGGTGCCGGTGGCCGAGGAGACGACGCTGCCCAGCGGTCTGCGCCTGGTCGTGGTGCCCCGTCCGGGCGTTCCGCTGGTGGAGCTGCGGCTGCGCGTGCCCTTCGCCGCGCCCAACGCGCGCAACGCCGGCGTGCACGCCGCCCGGGGATCGGTGCTGTCCGGCGCGGTGCTGCTCGGCACCCAGCGGCACGACCAGACCGGCATCGCGCAGCTGCTGCAGAGTCACGGCGCGGAGATGTCGATCTCCACCGACGCCGACCGGCTGCTGTTCTCCACGACACTGCTGCCCGATGGGCTCGGCTCCGTGGTCGGCGTCCTCGCCGAGCTCCTCACCGAGGCCGGCTACCCCGCCGATCAGGTCGACGGCGAGCGGGACCGGCTGGCCGAGCGGCTCGCCATCGCCCGCAGCCAGCCGGGCACCATCGCACGCATGGCGCTGGCGGCCCGGCGCTTCGGCGCCCATCCCTACGCCATCCAGCTCCCCGATGCCGAGCTGGTGTCCGCGGTCCGCGCACCTGCTCTGCGCCGCCTGCACCGCGAACGTGTCCTGCCCGCCGGCAGCATCCTCGTGCTCGTCGGCGACCTCGACCCGCGAGCCGCCACCGACACGGTCGCCGCCGCCCTGGAGGGCTGGAACGGCAAGGGGAAGGCGGTGGAGGCCCCGGCGGTCACCGAGCAGCGACCGGCCGGCATCGAGCTGGTCGACCGGCCGGGGGCGGTGCAGTCCAACCTGCGCCTGGGCGGCCCCGCGCCCAGCCGCACCGACGCCGACCTCTCCGCGACCCGCCTCGCCGCGATGATCTACGGGGGCTACTTCTCGTCCCGCCTGGTGGAGAACATCCGCGAGCGGCGGGGGTACAGCTACAGCCCCCGCAGTGCGGTCGACCACCAGCGCGCGACGTCGTCGTTCCTGGTGGAGGCCGACGTGGCCACGGAGGTCACCGGCCCGGCGCTGTTGGAGACCATGTACGAGCTGGGCCGCATCGCGCTCGCCCCGGTCACCGAGGCCGAGCTGGACGCGGCACGCCGGTACATCCTCGGCAGCATGGCGCTGTCCACCGCGACCCACGCCGGGCTGGCCAGCACGCTCTCGGCCCTGCTGGGCGCCGGGCTGCCCGCCGACTGGCTGCGCACCCATCAGCGGGAGCTGTCCGCGGTCACCGTCGAGCAGGTGCAGGATGCAGCCGCCCGCTACCTGGCGCCGGAGCGGCTGACCGCCGTCGTCGTCGGTGACGCCGCCCGGGTCGCCGCTGAGCTGGGTGCGCTGGCGCCGGTCACCGTGACCGGGAGCGGCACCACGGCATGACCGGCGGGTCGGACGCCGGTGACCGGCCGGTGCTGTCGCGGGCCGCGCACGACCGGGCGCACCTGCTCCGGTCGCTGCCCGACCCGGCCGGCGGGCGTCCGGTCCGGGTTCTCACCGTCGACGCGCAGCGCACCGTGCCGGTCCAGGAGGGTCCGTCCGGGCCGGTGCTGGTCTGGGACGAGCGCCCGGAGTTCCCCGTCGGGGCGGTCTTCCTGGGCGAGGCCGACGGTGTGCCCTACGCCGCCGTCCGGGGCGAGCGGTCGCTGACGGTCAACGGCCGCGCGGTGGACGTCTGGGCCGGCCTGCGCGACGTCGGTGCCGACCTCGGCGACCTGGACGCCGGTCTGCTGGCCGAGGCCGTCGGCATCCTCGAGTGGCACGAGCGGCACCGCTTCAGCCCCCTGACCGGTGCGCCCACCACCGTGGAACGCGCGGGCTGGGTGCAGCGGGACCCGACCACCGGCGCCCAGTTCTTCCCGCGCACCGACCCGGCCGTGATCATGCTGGTCCACGACGGCGGCGACCGCGTCGTGCTCGCCAGGCAGGCGGCCTGGCCGCCCCGGCGGTTCTCCATCCTGGCCGGCTTCGTGGAGCCCGGGGAGTCGGCGGAGGCCGCTGTCGCCCGGGAGGTCGAGGAGGAGGTGGGTCTGCGGGTCACCGACGTGCGGTACGTGGCCAGCCAGCCCTGGCCCTTTCCGCAGTCGCTGATGCTGGGCTTCGTCGCACGTGTCGACGGCGACCAGGAGATCCGGGCCGACGGCACCGAGATCGAGGAGGCGCGCTGGTTCACCCGCGAGGAGCTGCGCACACCGGACGGGCTGCTCGCGGTGCCGTCGTCGATCTCCATCGCCCGCCACATCCTCGACCGCTGGTTGAAGGACGAGCTTCCCCCCACGCCTCGCTAGCTCGGCGCGGGCCCCTGGAGCTCGCCGTTCCAGCACCTCACGACCAACGGCCGCCGAGCACCAGCGCGGGGCGGTCGGGGTGGTCGGCGAGCACCACGGCATCGGCCAGCGCCACCGGGTCGACCTCGTCGTCGTAGCGGTCGAAGGCCGGCAGCGCCCACTGCTCGCCGGCCGGTGTGCGCCGCCGCCGGGCGGCGGAGGTCATGCGCAGGTGCACGACGACGTCCAGTGCCAGCCCCACCCCCTGCAGCAGGGCGCCCGGGACGAGCACCACCGCGCCGGGGGGCATCGGCCGGCGGGATGCCCGCGCCGCGCGGTCCCGCTCCAGGTCCCAGAGGACCGGCAGGTACATCCCCGTGCCGCCCGGGCCGACGGGGACGAGGACCTCCCGGTTGAGCGCCCCCACGTCCAGCCAGTCGGTGTACCGGGCATCCGGGTCGGTGCGCCCGTGCTCGAGGCGCAGCGACGCCGGCCGGTAGAAGCCGGTGGCGGGTACGACGACGACGCTGCGCCCCAGCGCCGGGAGGCGGGCGGCCACCGCCTCCGCGAGCTGCTCGGCCCCCGCCGCTTCCGGTCCGTCGACGGCGACCCGGAGGGCGGCGGCACCGGGCTCGGGAGCGGTGTCGGTGAGCAGGGCGGCCAGCCGGTCGGCGAGAGCGCCGGGGGAGAGGGGCTCCGGGCGGGTCAGGACCGGCCGTCCGTGGCGGCGACCGGAACGGCCGGCGGTCGCGCGGTGTCCGGCTGGGGATCGGCGACCAGGCCGTCGAGCACCTCGTGGGCCAGATCGACCACCGGGCGCCCCGCTGCACGCGCCTCACGGCGCATGCTCTCGAACGCCGTGCGCACGCTGGTGCCGTTCCGCTCGGCGAGGACACCGATGGCCCGCTCGATGGCCACGCGGGTGGAGAGCGCGTGCTCCAGCTGCGCGATGGTGCGTTGGAGCCCGGCGATCTGGACGTCGAGCTCGCCGGCCTCCGCGAGCGCCTCGAGCGAGCCGCGGGCCGAGCGTCGGGCGTCGCGGTCGGGCTCGGGTAGCCCGCCGAGGTCCTCGGCGACCAGATCGGCCAGCGTCATGCCCTCGACGACGTCGGCGACGGGTTCACCGACCGCGGGTCCGGGAACCGGGATGACGGTCCAACCGCGCGGGGTCCGGGCCAGCGCCACCTGAGGGAAGTGGTCCGCGGCCGGAGCGGCGCCCGGGGACGCGGCCCGGCCGGAGTCGACGGGAGGCCGCAGGCCGGGGACCACAGGGGCTCACGCCTCCGGTTGCTGGGCGAGCTGGGCCTTCACCTGGTCGATGGAGGGGTTGGTCAGCGCGCTGCCGTCGGGGAAGAGCAGCGTGGGGACCGTGCGGTTCCCACCGTTCGCCTGCATGACCAGGTCCGCCGCCTGCGGGTCGGTCTCGATGTCGACCTCGGCGTACTCGATCCCCTCACGCTGCATGAGCTTCTTCAGCCGCACGCAGTAGCCGCACCACGTGGTGGTGTACATGGTGACGGCGGCGCCGGGGATCGTGGTCATCGCGGGGAGTCTCCCTGTTCGTGCCGGGTGGGGCCACCCCTGTCCCGGGATGGTGTCGTGCGTCAGCCGCAACGTCTCGTCCCTGGGGATGCTTCCCGCCCGGTGCCGACGCGGGCTGGGAGGATCGCACCGGGACCCGGCCGGGCCCGGGGCGCGAGAACGAGGTGGGCGGCGGCGATGTCAGAGGCGGAGGCGGAGGCCGTGCTCAGCGGTCTCGACGACGAGCAGCGGGCGGCGGCGCAGGCGGTGTCCGGGCCGGTCTGCATCCTCGCCGGCGCCGGCACGGGGAAGACCCGCACCATCACCCACCGCATCGCCTACGGCGTGCACACCGGTACCTACGTGCCGGAGCAGGTGCTGGCGGTGACCTTCACCGCGCGGGCCGCCGGCGAGCTGCGGTCGCGGCTGGCCGGGCTCGGGGTCGGCGGCGTCCAGGCCCGCACCTTCCACGCCGCGGCGATGCGGCAGCTGCGCTACTTCGCGCCGCGGGTGCTCGGCGGCCCCATGCCCGGGCTGATCGAGAACAAGCTGCGCGTCGTGGCCTCGGCGGCGACGCGGAACCGGCTGACCACCGACCGCACCAGCCTTCGCGACCTCGCCAGCGAGATCGAGTGGGCCAAGACGACGCTGGCCACCCCGGAGGACTACCCGGCCCGCGCCAAGGCGGCCGGCCGGGAGGTCCCCTTCGAGCCGGCCGCGGTGGCGGCGGTGTACGCCAGCTACGAGTCGGCCAAGCAGCGCGACGGCGCGCTCGACTTCGAGGACCTGCTCCTGGTCACCGCGTACGCGCTGGAGGAGCATCCGGACGTCGCCCGCCAGGTGCGCGCCCAGTACCGCTACTTCGTCGTCGACGAGTACCAGGACGTCAACCCGCTGCAGCAGCGGCTGCTGGACGCCTGGCTCGGTGGACGCGCCGAGGTCTGCGTCGTCGGCGACCCCAACCAGACGATCTACTCGTTCACCGGCGCGAACCCCGATTACCTCCTCGGGTTCGCCGACCGCTATCCCGACGCGGAGGTCGTCAAGCTGGAGCGCGACTACCGCTCCACCCCTCAGGTGGTCGGGCTGGCCAACAAGCTCATCGGCATGGCGCCCCGGCGCAAGGGGCTGCCCGGGCTGCGGCTGCTCGGCCAGCGCGCCGAGGGCGCCGAGCCCCACTTCGCCGAGCACCCCGACGAGCCGGCGGAGGCCGCCGCCGTGGCCGCCCGTTGCCGGGCGCTCATCGACGAGGGGATGCCCGCGTCGGAGATCGCCGTGCTCTTCCGGATCAACGCGCAGTCCGAGGTGTACGAGAACGCGCTCGCCGCCGCGGGCGTGCCCTACGTGCTCCGGGGCGGCGAGCGTTTCTTCGAGCGACCGGAGGTGCGCGAGGCCGTGCTGCTGCTCCGGGGCGCGGCGGCCGGCGGCAACGAGCCGGGCATGCTCGTCCCCGCCGTGCGTGACGTCCTGGCCTCCACCGGCTGGGTCGAGCACCGGCCGCCGCCCGGCGGAGCGGCGCGCGACCGCTGGCAGTCGCTGGCCGCCCTGGTCGACCTCGCCGTCGACCTCGTGGCCGAGAACCCCTCGCTGGACCTCGCCGGCTTCGTCACCCACCTGGCCCAGCGCGCCGACGCCCAGCACGCGCCCACGGTCCAGGGCGTCACCCTCGCCTCGATGCACGCGGCCAAGGGGCTCGAGTGGGACGCCGTGTTCGTCGTCGGCCTCGTGGACGGCGTGCTGCCGATCGCGCAGTCGCTCAGCCGGCCGGACGCGGTCGAGGAGGAGCGCCGGCTGCTGTACGTGGCCGTCACGCGCGCCCGGGAGCAGCTGTCCCTGTCGTGGTCGCTGGCCCGCAACCCCGGCGGACGACGCGCCCGCCCGCGCAGCCAGTTCCTCACCGGCCTGGTGCCGGAGTCGGGGCCCACCGCCCCGCCGGCCCGGCGCACGGCCAAGCGGGCCAAGGTCGTCCTCGAGGGGGAGGCCGGTGAGCTGTTCGAGCGGCTCCGGGCCTGGCGCAGTTCGGCGGCGCAGTCGGCGTCCGTGCCGGCCTACGTGGTGTTCAGCGATGCCACGCTGCAGGCCATCGCCGAGAGCCGGCCGGCCAGCCTCCGGGAGCTCTCCGGTCTGCCGGGCATCGGCGCCAAGAAGCTGGAGCTCTACGGCGAGGACGTGCTGGCCGCGGTCAGCGGCTGAGCGGCGCGTTGCCGTCGCCGGGAGCGACGGCACGCGATCCGGACGGTTCGCCGGATCCGGTCGGTGAGAGAGGCGGTTAATTCGATTGACCGCTTCTCCCGCGGCCCCCTAGGGTCCTGATCCACACGAGCTGCACCACTGTGCGAGCCCGGCCACCGGCCGGGACGCCGACCGAGGAAGGAGGGGCATCTCGATGATCACCACGACATGGACTGCGCCCTCCGCGGCTGCCCTCGGCTCCCGGAGCCTCGACGTGAGCCTGGATGGCCTGATCGTGGCCTTTACCGCTCCGCTTCCGGGCACCGGGAACTGGTTCGGCACGCCCACCGTCGTCCGGCGCCGCGTTCGCCAGAACCCCGTCGAGCGCTTCATCGCACCCACCTACCTGCCTCAGCACGACGGCACCACCCTCGGGATCCACTCCTCGGGGAGACCGCAGAGCTAGCGCTCGACCGGTCCTCCTCGAGGCCGCGGAACCCGAACCGGGATCCGCGGCCTCTCTCGTTTCCTCCGCGGCACCCGGCCCCGACTTCGGTCGGCGGGTTTCCGCCGGCCGTACCCGACGAGTACGAGGAGGAGCGGCAGTGCAGCAGACGATCGACCGCCCGACGTCCCACCGCCGAACCGGGCTCCCCCGGACCGGTGGATCGACGCCGGGACGGCCTCGCCCGCCCCTGTCACCCGCCCCGGTGCGGCGTCCGCTGCCGTGCCGGGTGGAGGACGCCGACCTGTGGTTCGCCGAGAGCCCTGTCGAGCTCGAGCGCGCCAAGGATCTCTGCGGGGCGTGCCCGGTTCGGCTGACGTGCCTGGCCGGTGCGCTCGACCGCGCCGAGCCGTGGGGCGTCTGGGGCGGCGAGATCTTCGAACGAGGCGAGGTCATCGCTCGCAAACGCCCCCGCGGCCGCCCCCGCAAGGTGGTCGCCGCGTGAGCGCACCACGCATTCCCGAGCAGTCCCCGACCGGACGGGAGGAACCAGCCATGTACTTCATCGAGCACGAGATGGCCCGCAGCAGGCTCGCCGAACTCCAGGCCGAGGCGGAGGCCGCCACCCGCGCCCGGCGTCTCTACCTGGCACGACGGGCCGCCCGTCGCGCCGAGCGCGCGGTCCGTCGAGCCGCCCGGGCCAGCGCCGCCGTCTACTGAGCACATCGCGATCCTCCGGACCGCACCGCGACCACGTGCCGTCCCCGGTTTCCGTGGAGCGGTCGGTCCTGCCCGCGCGGAGCCCTTCGGGCCCCACTCGGCACGACAGGACCCGGTCTGTTCCTACGCTCCGCCGGCGGTGCCGCCCCGGCGGCGCAAGTACCGCTCGAACTCCTTGGCGATGCTGTCGCCGTTGGCCTGGGACAGGTCGACCTCGGTCGC
>DASPIH010000339.1:0-7592 GCA_035629195.1 Blastococcus sp.
CGGAGCGCCGCAGGAGCCCACCGCGGAGACGGCTGCCGAGGTCGACGGCGCGGAGCCGGTGGCGGCGGGAGAGGAACCACTGGCCCTGGAACCCGCCTGAGGCCCCCGGGCGCGGCGCCGTCGTCCTTGGTTGGATGGGACGACGGCGTCGGGAGCCTCCCGGTGCGGAAGGGAGAACCGTGGCCGAGCTCAGCCGACCGGACGTCGATCCGCCCACCGGGCCGGCGCCGGACGACCTCGTGATCGAGGACATCGTCGTCGGCGACGGGCCCGAGGCGACCAACGGCAGCCTGGTCAGCGCCCACTACGTCGGCGTCACGCACGACGGCGGGGAGCAGTTCGACGCCTCCTGGGACCGCGGCGACCCGCTGGAGTTCCGGGTGGGCGTGGGCATGGTCATCCAGGGCTGGGACGAGGGCATCGTCGGCATGAGGGTCGGCGGCCGCCGCCGGCTGACCATCCCCGCGCACAAGGCCTACGGGGACCGCGGCGCCGGCGGCGTCATCAAGCCGGGCGCGACGCTGGTCTTCGTCGTCGACCTCACGGGCGTGCGCTGACACCGTCGTCCTCCGGACGACAGGGCGTCCACCAGCGGAATGGTTGACGGGGCTAACGACGTTGGGCCGGGCATGCAGGTAGAGGTCTGGTCCGACGTCGTCTGTCCGTGGTGCTACATCGGCAAGCGCCGGCTGGAGTCCGCGTTGGAGAAGTTCCCCCACCGCGACCAGGTCGAGGTCGTCTGGCGCTCCTTCCAGCTCGACCCCTCGGTTCCCGAGGGCGAGGTGCACCCGACGCTGCCGGCGCTCGCCGCCAAGTACGGCACCGGCGTCGAGCAGATGCGGGCCACCATGGCGCGGGTCGAGCAGGTCGCCGCCGATGAGGGCCTGGAGTACCACCTGGCCGACGCCGTCAGCGGCAACACCCTGCTCGCCCACGAGCTGCTGCACCTGGCCGCCGAGCACGGGAAGCGCAACGAGCTCAAGGAGCGTCTGCTGCACGCCTACTTCGAGGAGGGGCAGCCGGTGTTCGACGTCGACTCGCTGGTGCCCTACGCCGTCGAGGTGGGGCTCGACGAGGCCGAGGTCCGCGCGGCGCTGACCGACCGCCGCTACCTCGCCGCGGTCCGGCAGGAGGGCGCGACGGCTCAGGCACTCGGCGCCACCGGCGTTCCGTTCTTCGTGGTGGACCGCAAGTACGGCGCCGCCGGCGCCCAGCCCGCCGAGCTGCTGCTGCAGGTGCTCGAGCGCGCGTGGGCCGACGCCAACCCGCTCGTCACCGTGCCCGCCGCCGAGGGCTGCACCGACGACAGCTGCGCGGTCTGAGCGGACCCGCTGCCCCCGCCCGGGGCGGTGGGCCGCTCATCCCAGCAGCCGGGCGACCGCCCGGAGGGACTCCTCCGCGGCGGCGTCCAGCTCGCGCACCACGTCGGTCGCCGAACGCTCGGCCGTGACGAGGCCGACGGCCTCGCCGGCGTAGACCGGTGCGGTGGACGGGTCCCCGGTCTGCCGGCCGTCCACGACGAGCTGCCGGGCGGCGGGGTCGTCCGCCAGCTCGTCCTCGCGCCCGTGCCAGGTGCGCGAGAAGTCGTTGACCAGCGCCCGGCCGGGCCAGCGCTGCGGCCAGGCGATGCCCTCCGCGACGTCGAAGGCCCGGGTCAGCACCGTCTCCTCGCCGGTCGCCTCCCGCACCCGTTTCCGGGCCGCGGCGGAGTTCAGCCCCTCGGTGCACGACAGCAGCGCCGTTCCGATCCAGACGCCGGCCGCACCGGCGGCCAGCGCGGCGGCCATCCCGGACCCGGTCGCGATGCCCCCGGCGGCGAGCACCGGCCGGTCGGTGAGCGCGAGGACCTCCTGCAGCAGGGGCAGCAGGCTGCGGGCGCCGGTGTGCCCGCCGGCCTCGGTGCCCTGCGCCACGAGGACGTCCACACCGGCGTCGAGCGCCATCCGCGCGTCGGCGACGGTGTTGGCCTGGGCCGCCACCACGATCCCGGCGTCCCGCAGGGGGCTGACGTAGGCGGCCGGGTCGCCGAACGACACCGAGACGAGGGAGGGGCGCGCGGCGATCGTCGCCTCGAGGAGATCGGGCCGGTCGGCGAGGGTCCACACCATCAGCCCGACGCCGAAGGGCAGTCCGGACCGGACCGGGATCGCGCACTGGCCGGTGAGGAAGTCGGCGCTGTGCCTCCCGCTGATGCCGATCATGCCCAGCCCGCCGGCGCGGGAGACCGCCGCGGCCAGCTCCCCGCCGGCCACGCCGGCCATCGGCGCACCGACGACCGGCGTGGTCAGACCGAGGCGGCGGGTGAGCGATGTGGTGATCACCCGATCGTCCTGCGCGCGGCTACTGGGTGGCGGGGCCGCCCTGGTCCGTGCCCTGCAGGCGGCCCAGGAACTCGTGACAGCGCTTCGCGCGGGCGGAGTCCTGCTCCATCACCTCGCGGAAGAAGCTCGCCACGTCGTCCAGGCCGGCGTTCTCGGCGTCCCGGACGTACTGGCCGTAGTCGTGCCCGGCCTTGAGCGAGTGGTACTGGACGGAGATCAGGTCGTAGAAGACGTCCTCGAAGCCGGTCTCACCGGTGGCCATCAGGTCCTCCTGGGTAGCAGCGGTCAGGAACGATCCCGACATACCCGGCAGGACCCGTTCGTCACACCGTCAGGCGGGCGGTCCGTCGGAGAAGGCGCCGCCGGTGACGTCGCCGCCCCCGGCCTCGTCGGCGAGCGTCCGACTGGTCGCCAGCTCGTCCTCCCCCGTGGCCGCCGGGTCGTCGTCGGTCGAGGCGAGGTCCGCGCCCTGGCCGTAGGCCCCGGGGTCCGCCTGCACGGTGCGGGGGTCGTTGAGCGGGTCAGGGGTGTCGGGATCGGTGACGGTCATGCCGGCCTCCTATCCCGACGAGGCGCGCACGAACCCCTCCCGAATGCGTAACCCATGTGTTACGCATGTCGCGTGCAGGCCCTCCGCGTCCTCGGCGACCCGATCCGGCGGGAGCTGCTCGCCCTCCTGGCGGACGGCGAGCTGACGGCGGGGGAGCTGGCGGCCCGGTTCCCGGTCAGCCGTCCCGCGATCAGCCGGCACCTCCGCGTGCTGCGGGAGGGCGGCCTGGTCCGGGTCCGCGCAGAGGGCCGGGAGCGCCGTTACGTGCTCGACCCGGCGCCGTTGCGCGAGCTCGACGCGTGGCTGGAGCCCTACCGCGACCTCTGGGCCCAGCGCCTGGACGCCCTGGACACCGAGATCGCCCGCGGCCGGCGGGAACGAACGAGGAGAGATCCGACATGACCGACACCGCCTCCGACCGCCGCGGCGTGGTCACGACGGAGCCCGACGGCCGGCAGCGCCTCGAGTTCCGGCGCTCCTGGCCCGATCCGATCGAGGACGTCTGGGGCGCGCTGACCGAGCCGGAGCGGCTGGCCCGTTGGATCGGCACCTTCGAGGGCGTGCGACGTCCCGGCGGCGGTGGCACCTTCACCATGACCCACGAGGACCAGCCGGTGGGGGAGCCGATGACCATCGCCGAGTGCGACCCTCCCCGCCGGCTGGTGGTCGAGTGGGTGCAGCAAGGGGTGGCCGGCTGGCGGGTGGAGCTGGACCTGTGGTCCGAGGACGGGCGCACGCACCTGCGCTTCACCCAGGTGTTCCCGGCGGACACCGACGTCGTCGACTTCGCCATGGGCTGGCACTGGTACCTGGACAAGCTCGGGGCAGAGGTCGGCGGGCGGCCGCAACCGGAGAGCTGGGACGCCTTCCTCGCCGAGGCCGGCCCCGGATACGGCCGGGCTCCGCAGGCCTGATCCCCCCGTCGAGGGCGGCACGCCGCAGGGGTCCGAGGGGCAGCCTCGGCCGGCGGGTCACGGGTGCTCGGCGGCGAGGACAAGACGTCCTAGACGTAACGTTCATCGCAGTTACAGCCCGGCGTCGGGCTTGTACTCTGACGCGATCCGGTCGGTCGCTCGCGCGACACGGCTCGCAGGCACCACCGCCGGTGCAGGACTTCCCCCCGGCTTTGCAGATGATGGAGACGCCGTGACTACCGTGGCCACCCCCGGTCTCGACAACGCCCCGACCACCCACGCCCGGCTGCTCGCCTGGGTGCGGGAGATGGCCGAGCTCACCACGCCGGACCAGGTGGTCTGGATCGACGGGAGCGAGCAGGAGTCCCAGCGGCTCACCCAGAAGCTGGTCGACGCCGGCACCTTCACCCCGCTGGCGAAGAAGCCCAACTCCTTCTGGTGCGCCTCCGACCCCAGCGACGTCGCGCGTGTCGAGGACCGCACCTTCATCTGCTCGGTCGACGAGGCCGACGCGGGTCCCACCAACAACTGGATGGACCCCCGCGAGATGAAGTCGATCATGACCGAGCTGTACCGCGGGTGCATGCGCGGCCGCACGATGTACGTCATCCCCTTCTGCATGGGCCCCGTCGAGGCGGAGCACCCCATGTTCGGTGTGGAGATCACCGACTCCGAGTACGTCGTGGCCTCGATGCGGGTCATGGCGCGCATCGGCAGCCGCGTGCTCGACGCCCTGGGCGACGACCGTCCGTTCGTGCCGGCCATGCACTCCCTCGGCGCCCCGCTGGAGCCGGGCCAGGCCGACGTGCCCTGGCCGTGCAGCCGGACCAAGTACATCGTGCAGTTCCCCGAGGAGCGCATGATCTGGTCCTACGGCTCCGGCTACGGCGGCAACGCCCTGCTCGGCAAGAAGGCCTACGCGCTGCGGATCGCCTCGGTGATGGCCCGCGACGAGGGCTGGCTGGCCGAGCACATGCTGATCCTCAAGCTGACCAGCCCGCAGCAGAAGACCTACTACGTCGCCGGCGCCTTCCCCTCGGCCTGCGGCAAGACCAACCTGGCCATGCTCGAGCCGACCATCCCCGGGTGGAAGGTCGAGACGATCGGTGACGACATCGCCTGGATGCGCTTCGGCGAGGACGGTCGGCTCTACGCCGTCAACCCCGAGTACGGCCTCTTCGGCGTCGCGCCGGGCACCGGCTGGGACACCAACCCCAACGCCATGCGCACCATCGAGCAGGGCAACTCGGTCTTCACCAACGTCGCCCTGACCGACGACGGCGACGTCTGGTGGGAGGGCATGACCGACGAGCCGCCGGCCCACCTCACCGACTGGAAGGGCCGGGACTGGACGCCGGAGAGCGAGGAGCTGTCCAGCCACCCGAACAGCCGCTTCTGCACCCCGATCGCCCAGTGCCCCATCCTGGCGCCCGAGTACGAGGACCCGAAGGGCGTGCCGATCTCGGCGATCCTCTTCGGCGGCCGGCGCAAGACCACCATCCCGCTGGTCAGCGAGGCCCGCGACTGGAACCACGGCGTGTTCATGGGGGCGACGCTCTCCTCGGAGACCACCGCCGCTGCCACGGGCGCAGTCGGCGTCGTCCGCCGCGACCCCTTCGCCATGCTGCCGTTCATCGGCTACAACGCCGGTGACTACTTCGGCCACTGGGTGAACACCGGCAAGCAGGCCGACGCGACCAAGCTGCCGAGGATCTTCTACGTCAACTGGTTCCGCCGCGACGAGGACGGCGGCTTCCTGTGGCCGGGCTTCGGCGAGAACAGCCGGGTGCTCAAGTGGGTCGTCGAGCGGCTCGAGGGCACCGCCGCCGCCGTCGAGACGCCCGTCGGCCACGTGCCCACGGTCGACTCGCTGGACGTCTCGGGCCTGGACATGACGCCCGAGCAGGTGCGGCAGGCCCTCGCCGTCGAGCCCGGGGAGTGGCGCGAGGAGATCCCGCAGATCACCGAGTGGTTCGAGAAGTTCGGGAACAAGCTGCCCAGCACGATGTGGGACGAGCTCGAGATCCTGAAGAGCCGCCTGACCTGAAAAGGACCCCGTCCTCCCCACCCTTCGCAAGCTCAGGGTGGGACCCGGGACGGGGCCGCCCTGCCCCCCGCCGCTCGCACGCTCGCGGCGGGGCCCTGCAGGGGGCCGGCCGTCACCGGGGCCCGGAACCTTTGGTTCCGGGCCCCGGTCGTGTCCGTGGTCGGCTTGCCGCGGGGCGTGTCGCTGCCCCGTCGGTTAGCGTGGCGGTGGCCCTCATTCCGTTCCCGGAGGCTCCCCACCAGTGGCCAATCCCTACCTGCAGGTGCTGCGGACCCCGCACGCCCTGCCGATGGTCCTGGCCGCGTTCATCGGCCGGCTGCCGTTGTCCATGGTCGGTCTGGGCTCGGTGCTGCTCGTCGCCTCCGAGACGGGCTCCTACGGTCTGGGGGGAGCGGTCGCGGCCGTCGGGGCGGTGACCACCGCGATCTCCGGTCCGCTGCTGGGCCGGTGGGCCGACACGCACGGCCAGCGGCGGGTGCTGCTCCCCGTGCTGCTGGTCTTCGTCGTCTCGGGCGCGGGCTTCCTGTTCTCCCTGCGCCACGACTGGCCGCTGGTGACCACCTTCGTCACCGCCGGGCTCGCCGGCGCCTGCATCCCGCCCGTGGCCTCCATGATCCGGGTGCGCTGGACGCACCTGCTGCGCGGCAGCCACCGGCTGCACACCGCGCTGTCCATGGAGTCGGTCGTCGACGAGTTCGCCTTCATCGTCGGCCCGGTGCTGGTCACCTTCCTGTCGACGACCGGGCACGCGACCTCGGGCGTCGTCACCGCCTTCGTCCTGGCCACCGTGGGCAGCCTGCTCTTCGCCGCTCAGCGCCGTACCGAGCCCGAGCCGCACGGTCACGCCAGCAGGCAGGGCCCCTCGGCGATGCGCACCATGGGGCTGCGCGTGCTGTTCGTGGTCGGGGCGGCGGTCGGGGCGATCCTGGGCGCGCTGGAGATCGCCCTGGTCGCCTTCGCGGACGAGCTGGGCCACAAGTCCCTCTCGGGCGTGCTCATCGCCGGTCTGGCCGTCGGTTCCATGGCCAGCGGCATCGGCTGGGGCATCGTGCACTGGCGGGCGCCGTTGCGTCGTCGGCTGACCGTCGTCCTCGCCGCCCTCACCGTGCTGTCCGTGCCGCTGCTCGTGGTGCACGACGTCTGGCTGATGCTCCCGTTCGTCGTCCTGGCCGGGGTCGCCGTCTCCCCGTCGCTGATCAGCTCGTTCACCCTCGCGGAGCTGCTCGTCCCGCGGTCGGCGGTCACCGAGGCGTTCACCTGGATCGGCACGGCGCTGGGGCTGGGCGTGGCGCTGGGCTCCTCGGTGGCCGGGAAGATCGTCGACGTCGCGGGTGCCAATGCCGCGTTCCTGGTGGCCACCGTGTCCGCCGCGATCGCCGCGGTCGTGGTCGCGGCCTTCCAGCACCTGCTGCACGTACCTGCCGAGCACGCGGCCGAGCCGGCGATGGCCGGCTGACCGGCCCGTGACCCGGCCCCGGCCGGCTGCCGGGGGCGGCCGGCGTCTCGGCGTCGCACCGGCCCGGCTCGGTCGCTGGCTGGACGGCGTCGCCGCGCGGCACGGCGCCTTCACCCGGGTCGAGGTCGCCGGGGACGGCCTGGAGATCACCTGTGCCGACACCGCCGTCGTCACGCTGAGGGCGCCGTTCGGCTGGGAGCCGGAGACGCCGCTGCTGGCCCGCTTCACCGCCGCCGCGCAGCGCGAGCACCCGGCCGCCGTGCTGCTCGTGCGCCGTGGCCGCTGGGCGGTCGGCGTCTTCGAC
>DASPIH010000340.1:0-30992 GCA_035629195.1 Blastococcus sp.
TCGATGGTGCTCTTCACAGCGGCAGTGCTCCTCGGTACGGCAGCGGATGGGACGCCGGCGCGATCGGTCGACGCCGGGTCGACCCCCGAGTCTACGGACGTCGGAGGCAGGGGCGCGGGGGCGGGATGCGCCGCCTGCAGCACCCAGGGTCGGGGTGACAGGATTTGAACCTGCGGCCCCCTGCTCCCAAAGCAGGTGCGCTACCAAGCTGCGCCACACCCCGTGGCCGCATGAGTCTAGGCGTGCCCCCGCTCAGGCCGACACCGGCGGACCATAGTCCGCCCACGGGGGCCTTTCGAGCGCCGCGGCGAGCAAGGACGGGCAGATCCTCGCGGGCCCATTCCGGATTCACCGACTCGATGCGCTCGATGGGGCCTGGACCGCCCGGAACGGGGTGGGTGCGTATGAACTCGGCCTGCGGAGTCGCGCCCGGTTACGTGCGCCCGCCACGCATGACCCCGTAGGGGGGACCACGGGTCTGCTGGCACGGGCGGAACCCGCAGCCGCTAGGGTGAGCGGGCACCTCGCGGGTGTAGCTCAATGGTAGAGCCCCAGCCTTCCAAGCTGGCCATGCCGGTTCGATCCCGGTCACCCGCTCCACGTACTGACCAGCTCGTATACCCGTATGCGCGGCTTCGGCGCCGCTCCCGTGCCTTCAGGATGCTGACCTCTGGTGCCCCCTGAGCACCGGACTTGGCCGGTGCTTAAGGTGCCGAGGAACTGGACCCAGCTCGGCCGGTACGAGTACTGGATGACAGCGGCGGCGGTTCTGCCGCCGTGCAGGTACTCCAGCGGCGCAACCGCGAGCGGATCGACCCATCCCGTTCCGGTCGGGAGGACCAGGATCGGGTCGTCACGCTCGAACGCGCCGCTCCGGTCCCGTTCGGCGGTGGCGACCTCCGCCCTCTCGGCGGCCGTGTGCCCTGAAGGCAACCCGGCGTACACCCGGATCGGTTGCGTCGCCGGCCGCCCGGTCAGCTGCTCGATCCGGTCAGCAGTTGGTCCACCGCTGACGAAAGCGCGGCCCTGGCTGCCGAGCTCCTCCCAGGGAATCAAGGACTCCACGGACCCGGATCGGAGCGGCGACTGCGGCCGCCGGCTGCCGACCTCGGTACTGGAGTCGGCGACGATGGCGGCGTCCTCGACGGCTGCGAAGGCGACCTCGCCGACGACCTTGTCCAGGACCACCAGGAGGACGACCGTCGTCACCACCAGGTCGAGAGCACGTGCTCCGCCCACACCGGCCAGACGGCGGAGCCCCCTGACCTGCCAGCCGTGCACAGACGTGCCCTGCTCCGGCGCGACGGCTTGGTTCGCAGCCGCCTGGTGAAGCAGCTGACCAGCGCACCCGTGCCGTCCCCGACCGCTCCGGACACGCCCGCGACGACGCCGTGCACCGCCCATCCGCGTGGGAGGAGGGACGGGGTGTGGGAGGCGGCGAACAGCAGCAGCGCGCCGGTGGCAGCGCCGTACCGGAAGCGAGGGAACAGCGCCCGGAGGATGACCTCCCTCGGCCGGACGCCGACCCGCTGCCCCGTGCCCACATCCGGGCTCTGCCGTGTCATGACACGGGCGCTCCGTCCGCATGGATGTCGGCTGCCGCCTCCCGATCAAGCAGCACGGGTGGACGCGTAGGACCCCTCGGCCAGGTCTCGGACGGCGTCCACACCCCGTGGGCGCCAGCCGAGCCGCTCGCGGGCACGGGAACCGCTGCACGCCTGGTCGAGCGCCAGTGCATCGGCGAACAGGCTCCCCAGACCCGCGCGGGCATCCGGCAGCGACCATGCCTCCGCGACACTTTCCACGCCTGCCGCCCGTGCGGCCGCGACAGCGAGCTCGGTGACCGGCACCGCCTCCTCCGCGACGGCGTGGAACAGGCTTGCGGCCGGAGCCCTGTCGAGGGCACGGACGTACAGGTCCGCCAGGTCGTCGACGTGGACCATCGGCCAGTGCACCGGTCCGCCGACGTAGCGGCCTCGTCCGTGCGCCCGCGCTTGCTCGACCAGCAGGGCCGGGATCCCGCCACCGCGCCCGTGCACGATCCCGGGCCGCAGGACCACCGGACGGATCCCTCGGTCGGCCGACCCGAGGACCATCTGCTCGATGGACGGCCGGTCGCGCACGAGCTCGATGGGTCGCGGTGGGGCGTCCTCGGTCGCCGGGTCCGGGCCGGTTTCACCGAGAACCCAGATGCCACTTGTGTAGACGAAGGGCCGACCCGTTCCCCGAAGGGGTTCGAGCAGCGACGCCGTGGCGGCCGAGTCGATCGCTGCACTCCCCGTGGGCGTCGTCACATCCACCACCGCGTCGACGTCGGGCGTCACGGCCGCGCTCAACGAGCTGGGCACGGTGAGGTCGCCCGGGCGGATCTCGCCGACCCCCGGGAGCAGCCGGGCCCGTCCGTCGTCGCGCGCCAACGCCGCGACGTGGTGGCCCGCAGCGGCGAGCCGTTCGACCACCACAGATCCGATGTAGCCGGTCGCACCCAGAACCAGTACTCGCACAACGTCCTCCGTCAAATCACGCCGCGGCGACGGTCGCCGCACCGGAAGACCACCGGGCGTGCCTGTCACGGACCTGCGCCGCGGCTGTGACGGATCGGCCCGGTCGCGAGCCGCTGCCGCCCGTGGCAGCCGCTTGTCACCCCTGGAACAGGGGCGCATCGCCCCATGGCGTCGCACCGGGAGCGACTCCGAGGAGGACCCCATGACCGCAACCCGCGTCACCCACGCCACGGGACTCACCGACCCGAGGACCCGCCGGTCCTTCCCACGCGGCGGCGTGGAGAAGATCGCGTCCTACCTCAGGCAGCAGGTCGCCGAGCGTCGTCACCGTCAGCACCTCGTGGAAAAGCGCCGGCACGACGGCCGGAACCTGACCGACCAATACATCGACCGTCCGGACGGGACCTACCGACGCGAGATCCTCCTCGGCTTCGTCCAGCGCTGAGCGGGCGCGCCGTCGGAGCCGCCGGGACCGCCCGGCGGCTCCTTCCCCGGGCGGTACCGCGGCGTGCACAAACCGGGACACCGCGACGGCCATCGCGGCTAGTTTGTCGCCGTGCAGTACATGGTCCTCGGACCGCTGGAAGTCCGCGGCGAGTCGGGAGACAGCCGAACCGTGCGGCGGGGTCGGCCGCGCGCGCTGCTGCACCTGTTGCTCATCCACCGACGGGTCGTGGTCCCGGTCGACGTGCTCGCCGACCGTCTCTGGGACGAGGACCTCCCCCACGACGCGGCCAACGCGGTCCACCAACTGATCTCGTACCTGCGCCGCACCCTGGGCCCCGGGGAGAAGCACCGGCTGGTCACCACGTCCGTGGGGTACCGGCTGGACGCCGCCGACGACGAGGTCGACGCGTGGAGCTTCGACCGGCTGACGCAGTCGGCCCTCCAGGACCTGGGGGCGGGGTCCGCCGCCGCCGCGCAACGGGCGCTCACCACCGCCGAGGAGGCTGCGGCGCTGTGGCGCGGTGAGCCGTACCCCGAATCCAGCGCGTACGAGTGGGCCCACGGTGAGATCAACCGGATGAAGGAGCGCTACCTCCAGCTGCAGGAGACGCGCCTGGAGGCATTGCTGCAGCTCGGCCGCCACCGCGACGTCGTTCTGGAAGCTCAGTCGCTGGCCGCCGCCCACCCGCTCCGCGAACGGTTCTCGCTGCAGCAGGCGCTCGCGCTGTACCGCAGTGATCGGCAGCGCGAGGCCTTGGACGTCCTCCGTGCCGTGCGCCGGGTGCTCGCCGACGAGCTCGGGCTCGATCCGGGGCGCGCACTGCAGGAGCTCGAGCAGCAGATCCTGCGCCGGGACCCGGCGCTGGCGCGACCAGCAGGCGTCGGCAACACGGGCCTCTCCGTACCGCCCGCCTCCCCTCCGCGGCCGACCGCCGCGCGCAACGCCCGGGAGGATCACTTCCCCACTCCGGGGCTGCCACCCCGACCACCGGTCCTCATCGGCCGCGACGACGACGTGACCGGGCTGACCCGGGCTCTCGAGCCCGGTGCGACCGTGACGCTGACCGGACCCGCCGGCATCGGGAAGACCGCCGTGGCCCGGACCGTCGCACGGGCGAGGCGGAATGAGGGGGTGTGGTACGTCGACTTCGCCGACGTCGACTCCGTGGAAGGGGCGGCCGCGGCGATGGCCCGGCAGCTCGGGTACACCGGGCAGCTGCCGAGCGACCCGACGTCCGTGCTCGTCGCCGGATTCCGGTCGCGTCGCGGCCTGCTCGTGGTGGACACCTGCGAGCACCTGATGGGCAGCGTCTCCCGGATCCTGCACGCGCTGAACGAGCAGGCGCCCGATCTGGTCGTCTTGGCGGCCAGCCGGCGCCCCCTCGGCCTGCCCGACGAGACAGTGGTCCGGTTACCTTCCCTGCAGGTTCCGGAGGAGGGAGCGCTACCTCCCCTCGAGGTGCTCGCCGAGATCCCCGCCGTCCGGCTGTTCGTGGACCGGGCCACCCGGGTGCGCAGCGACTTCCGGCTGGACTCGACGACGGCCGAGGACGTCGCAGAGATCGTCCGGGGCATGGAGGGCCTGCCGCTGGGACTCGAACTCGCCGCTGCCAACGCGGAGGCGCTGGACGCTGCCGGAATCCGGGAGCGGCTGGACAACAAGCTCAGCGCGGCCGCCACGTCGACGGCCTTCGTCGTCAAGCGGCAGGCCTCGCTCGAAGCGGCTCTGGACGCCAGCTGCATCCTGCTCACCCCCGGGGAGAAGCAGGTGCTCGGGCCGCTGGCGGTCTTCCGAGGAATCTTCGACCTGGACGCCGTCAAGGCCGTCGTCGCGCCTCAGGCAGGGGATCCCTACCCCACGCTCGCCTCGCTCGTACGGCAGTCGATGGTGTCCCACGAGGGGGGGCAGAGCTATCGGCTGCTGCGGCCGATGCGCGACTATGCGGCCGAGAAGGTCGCCGCCGGCCCCGAGCACGCCGACATCCGCGAACGCCACGCGGCGTACCTGGCCGCGACCAGCAGCGCGGCGAGCCGTGAGCTGAGGACCGCCGCCACGGCACTCACGCGCCTGCACCGACTTCTTTCGGATGCGCGCGCCGCCATGGAGTGGTCGCTCGCCGGTGGTCGGCTGACCGACGCCGCGGACATCGGGGTGGCCTACACCTGGTACTGGGCCATCAACGGTCTCGCAGAGGAGGGCCTGCGGTGGCTCGACAAGGTGGCCGCCGAGATCGAATCCCAGCGGTCCTCCCGGCCGGTCGACGTCGCCCGCGAGGCGGCCGTGCTGCGCAGCCTGGGTCTGCTGTCCAACCCCGTGGGCCGGATCCACGAGGCGAGAACCTTCTGTCGCCGGTCCATCGAGCTGAGTCGATCGGTCCACGACGACGTCGGAGCCACCGCAGCCCTGCTCACCCTGGGCATCGCCGAATGGGCTCGCGGCGACTTCGCCGCAGCAGCAGCCGCGCACGACGAAGCCATGAGCACCGCCGCTCGAACCGGTGAGCGGTGGCACCTGCTGGCCGCGCTCACCCTCCGGGCCCGTACCGCGCTCGACGCCGGGGACGACGACGCCATCGAGCGCATCGAGTCCGCCATCGCCGTCGGCCAGCAGGAAGACGACCGGCAGATGTTGTCGATCGCGATGTCGCTCCTGGCTCGTCACCACCTGGGTACCGGGATGGTCGCCGAGGCGGCCATCGCGGCCGAGGGCGCCCTCGATCAGGCTCGCCGCATCCGGTACCGCGAAGGCGAGGTCGGGGCGCTGAATCTGCTGGGTCGGGTCCGGCTCGAGGAGGGCGACCTCGAGACCGCGGTCGGCTGCCTCACCGAGGCGCTGACCATCGCGGTCGACATCCAGCACCGAGGCGCCGTGTGCGAGGCCGTGGAGTCCATGGCGCTCGTGGCGGCCGCCGCCGGCGACCACGAGCACGCCCAACTGCTCCTGCACGTCAGCGACCGCGAACGCGCTCGTCTGGGACTTCCGGCACCCGCCTTCGGGGCGGAGGCGGTGGCGGAGGCGAAGCAATCGACCGCCCGGCTCGTCGGCTCGGGCATGTCGCTGCTCGAGGCGCGGGCCACCGTGGTGACCTTGGACGAACTGGTCTCCGAACTACTGGCGCGCACGGGAGCGAACTCCGGGGTCTCCTGAATCGAGCCGGCTCCCCGATCCTGGGGCGTCCGCTGCCCGGAACAGACTCGTGACAGCACTTCTGCAGGCCTCCACCCGACCGTAGCGCTGCGTCGCGGGCCGCGACGGCAGCCGACGGGCCGCACCCGGGAGAGGCGATCACGATGAGCACCAGCAGTTCCGCAGGCGTACGTGCGACCGACCGCCCGGGCCGGGGACGCCGGCTCCTCGTCCGCGGGCTGCTCGTGGTCGGCGTGCCGTTGCCCGCGGTCTACCTGACGTCGGTCGTGACGGATGCGCTGGGACTCAGCGCGACCCACCGCGTCGGCTCCGTGGACGATCCCGCGCCGTCCGCCGAAGCCTTGGCCGGGGCGGCGGCACCCAGCGAAGCCGTCCACGTGACGGGTGCGGTCGCCGTGCTCCTGACCGTCCTCGTTGCAGCCGCGGCCCTGTTCATCCGACCGGACCGCCCATCCTCGGCGCGTTATCTCCTGGCCACCTTCAGTGCCCTCGTCCCGGTGGCGCTGATCGTCGGCGATCCGGACAACTACGGCGGGCAGGCGGGTCTGGTCGACCCCCTCTTCCTCGCACTCCCCGTCCCCGCTGCCCTGGCCGCTCTCGTGGCCGGACCGTGGACGCGCAGAGCGGCGGAGCGAGGGCCCCGCCTCGCGCTGCTGGGATTCGTGGTGCTGGGCGTGGGCCCGGCAGTCTGGTGGGGCGTCCGCCAAGCCTTGATGCAGCGCAACACCTACCCGCCGACGGCCGACCCGCACCACAACTCCCACTGGTACGTCATCGCGGTCCTGACCTTCATGGTGCTCGCGCTGTCCGTCCTGGCGGTCCTGAACGCGGAGGGCTGGCGTCTCGCGGCGGCGACCGCGGCAGCGGATGCGCTCGCCGTGGCGGTCGTGTCGTTGTTCGCTCCGCAATCCGCCTCGGCGCTCGGCCCGTTCTGGTCCGGCGCGGTCATCGCCTGGGCCTTCGGTGTCGGCTTCGCGGTCGTCCGACGCGCCCCGACGCCGCGACTTCTCCTCCCCGACCGCTCCGAACGGATCCACCCGTGACCACCGACCGACAGTTCCCGGATGACCAGGTCCCGATGGGTCCTGCGCCGATCCGGACGACCACCGGCACCGTCATCTCCGGAGGCGGCCCGGCCGGCATGATGCTGGGGCTGCTCCTGGCCCGCCAGGGAGTGAACGTTGTCGTCCTCGAGAAGCACGAGGACTTCTTCCGTGACTTCCGGGGAGACACGGTCCACCCTCGACGCTCCGGCTGCTGGACGAGCTCGGCCTTGCGGAGTCGTTCCTGGAGCTGCCGCACCAAGAGGTGAGGCAGCTGGGCGTCACCACTGACGACGGCGCATTCGTGCTCGCCGACTTGGACGCCTGCCCGGCCCCTACAGATTCCTGACGTTCGTGCCGCAGTGGGACTTCCTCTCATTCCTCGCGACCGAGGCATCCCGTCATCCGAATCTCCGGCTGACGATAGGCGCGGAGGCCGTGGAGCTCCTCCAGGAGGACGGCACGGTCACCGGGGTCCGCTACGTAACCGCGCAGGGAACGACGGGCGAGGTCCTCGCTCCGCTCACGGTGGCAGCCGACGGTCGGCACTCGCGCTTGCGCCTGAAGGCCGGCCTCCGCGTCCGCGATCTCAGCGCGCCATGGAGGTGCTCTGGATCCGGTTGCCCAAGGTGCCCGGTTCGGCAGAGCCACTCTTCGGCGGCGCGGGTCGGCTCACCCGTGGCCGGCTGCTCGTGCTCATCGACCGGGGCGACTACTGGCAGAGCGCGTACCTGGTTCGCAAGGGCGGGTTCGACAGCGTTGAGGCAGCCGGCATCGAGGCCTTCCGTGCCGTCTCCTGGAGCTGCTCCCTGGTATGGACCGGGCGGTCGAGGGGGTCCGCAGCTGGGACGACGTCAAGGTGCTTTCCGTGCAGGTGGACCGTGTGAACCGATGGCACGCGCATGGACTGTTGTTGATCGGGGACGCCGCCCACGCGATGTCGCCGATCGGCGGCGTTGGGATCAACCTCGCCGTGCAGGACGCCGCGGCCGCCGCTCGGCTGCTGGCACCCGCGCTGCTCGACGGCCGGGTCTCCTCGGCCCTGCTGGCCCGAGTCCAGCGACGTCGGATGCTGCCAACCGTCCTCACGCAGCGCCTGCAACGGCGCATCGAGGACCGCTTCGTCGACCGCCTCCTGGCTGGGGGCGAGTCGGCCGCACGCCTGGAGTCCTCTGCTTGCTGCAGCGCTCACCCGTCCTCCAGGGGCTGCCGGCGCGAGTCATCGGCCTCGGCATCCGTCCCGAGCACGCCCCTTCTGCAGCTCGCCCGCCAGCGTTCGGGTGAGACGCGGAGGACGGCACCACGAGAGACATGCCCACGTCCGCGGTGGGGCCTGGCGCCGTCCCTGGCGGCTTCCCCTGCGCAACCCATCGAGCCGGCGCCCCGACATCCGCACGGCGTCTAGTTCGACCATCCGCCGGATCGCTGCGGTCATCGGGCTCCTCGAGGCACGCACGGAGGTCTCCGGGCCTTCACAGTCCTCGGTCCGACCCTGACGTGGATCGTCCCCACCGGGTTCGCGCTACGCGAACTCGTGGAGACGATCCACATCGGGCACCGGTGCTCTTGTCGAGGACCCGAGCCCCAGATCCGGTCAGGCCACTGAGGACTGTCGGAGCACCACGGCGAGTCCGGCACCCGAGGCGAGCACGAGCAGACCTCCGACCGTCTGGAGCACCCCGACGAAGAACCCGGCGATACCGAAGGTCGGGCCCGCGATCGCGATGAGCAGCCCCATCCAGCCTGGGATCCATGAGTACGCGGCGATTCCCCGGCCGACCCAGGCGAACGACAGGGAGTAGAGCGCCAGCCCCGACAGCAGCACGATGGTCGACGAAGGGGTGTACAGGTTCTGGTATGCGGAATCCGCCAGGGCCGGCGAGTCGGCATGGAGCTTGCCGACGACCGGTTGCCCGAAAGCGGCGATCCCGAAGCCGGCGATCATCAGTCCGCTACCGACCACGTGCATGACCCACCCCGTGATCAGGACGCCCGGACGGGTCGTCCGCAGGAGCACGAGGAGAGCGAGTGCGCTGATCCCCAGGACACCGGCGATCTGGCCTCCGATGCTCCCGAACACGTGGGAGATGAAGAAGCGATCCGTCGTCACGAAGGCCGACCACCCCGTGAGGTCGGTGCGCGGGTCTGGCTGTCGCAGCCACGTGGTCCAGATCAGCAGGGCACCGTGGATCGGCAGCAGCCAGACGATCCGGTGCAGCCACACGAGTGAGCGGAAGTGCGCCTGGGTCGAGTGGGAGTGGAGAGTAGGCGTGGTCATGGAAACCTTCCTCGTGGTGGTAGGTGCCCTCACCGTCACGCCGTCCCCTGCGACTTCGGTGTCACAGGTCTGCAATCGCGTCCGCGCGCATGACCAGCCGGCCACGGCTCCGCTGTAGTCAGCGGCGAGGTGAGGCGGACCGAGCACCGCCCGCCACGGAGGGGCCGGACCCGGGTCGGGAGCCCCCTGCGGCGGCAGCGCCGAGGACGAGCGCCATCAGCACCACCAGGAGCGCATCGAGAACCCCCGCCCGATCAGCGAGAAACCCCACGAGCGGCGGTCCCGCGAGGAACGCGGTGTATCCGATGGCGCTGACCACGGACACCCGGGCGGCCGCCCGCCCAGGGTCCTCAGCGGCGGCACTCATCCCTACCGGGAACCCCAGTGCGGCGCCGGCGCCCCAGAGCAGAGCACCGACCAGCGCCGAGGACAGCGACGGCGCCAGGACGAACACCAGAACTCCGGTCAGGGCCACGGCGGCGGACCGGCGCAAGGTCGCGACCGGGCCCCATCTCTTGAGAGCGGTACCTCCGATGAGGCGAACCGCCGTCATCGCCGCCACGAAGACACCGAAGCCGACCGCCGCACCCACCTCGCCCGCGCCGTAACCGTCGACGAGCGCCACGGCGAGCCAGTCGTTGGCAGTGCCTTCGGTGAACGCGAAGGCGAGGACGAGAACCCCGATGAGCAGCGTCCGCGGCTCTCGCCAAGCCTGTCCCACCCCCGACCCCGCCCTCCGGCCGCCATCCATTCGCGCGCCGGCGGGAGCGAACCGGCGGGTAGCCGCCCACAGGACGCTGATGACCGAGGTGGCGGTGAGCAGCAAGTGGATCGCCAGCGGGAACCCGAGCGCCGCCGCCGCTGCACCGCTCAGGGCACCGGCCACGGTCCCGAGGCTGAAGGCGGCGTGCAGTCGCGGCATCAGCGGGCGTTCGAGGCGCCGTTCCACGTCCGCGCCCTCGATGTTCATCGCCACGTCCCAGACACCGACGCCCAGGCCCACCAGGAACAACCCGGCCCCGGCCGGCGCGGTCTCCGCCCAGTGCACCCCGCCAGCCAGGACGAGCAGCCCGACGGTCACGGTTGCGCCACCCACGAGGACGCTGGTCGAGGATCCCAAGCGGTGCACGACCGGACCGGACAACGGCAATCCGGCTACCGCCCCCACCGACATGCACAACAGGAGGAGACCGAGCCCGCTGGCGGTCGAGGCGAGGCCCTCGCGAGCCGCGGGTATGCGGGAGATCCACGACGCCAGGGCCATCCCGTTGAGGGCGAACACGACAGCAAGGGCCATCCGCCCCCGTTCTGCCGAGACGCGCTGCGTGGGGGCTGGCGCAGGGACGGTGTCAGGTCGTGGATCCACGAGAAGCTCCGAGCTGAATGAGAGAGGACGAGCGCGTGGTCCTCGGACGACCGGCGGAGCCGCCGGGTGATCGACCGGACGAGGAGGCGCCGGGCCCGCGGTCCGCCGCTGCACCGGGACGGCGGGAGATCCGCCAGGCCCGCGGACGCGAGGCTCTCTGATGCGGCAGTCGGTTCAGCACGCCTCGGGCAGGGGGTGGGCAGCCGGCGCGTCCGCGGAGAGCCGTCGTCGATCCGTCAGAGGCAGCGGCGAGATCCCGCTGTCGCGGCGTCGGCACCTTGCTCGCTCGTCCCGTGTCGACGGGGCGGATCCGCGTTCGCCGCCGCGCTCCGGGACGAGCCACGCGGCCAGGACGACGGCGAGGGCCGCAAAGCCGATCGCAGCGATGAAGGCGTTGCTCAGGCCCGCGACGAGCGCCTTGTCCGACTGCACCACGACGTCACCTCCACCACCGGACGCCACCACCGCGAGGACGGCGAGCCCGACGGCTCCCCCGACCTGCTTGGAAGCGTTGAGCAGTCCTCCGGCGACGCCCTGATCGACGTCCGGCACGGCGGTCGTCCCGCCGATCGCCGAGGCCGTGTACGTGGCGGCCAGACCGACGGCGAAGAGGAGCATCCCGGGAAGGACGTCGGTGGGATAGCGGCCGTCGGGCGGGATCCGGCTCAGCACCAGGGCCGCGACGAACAAGGCGCCGACTCCCAGGAGCAGCAACCTCCGGATGCCGATCCGCTCTGCGCTCCGGGTCACGAGCATCGTCGTGACCATGATCGTGAGCGTCATGGGCAGGAACGCCAGGCCCGTCATCAAGGGTGTCAGCCCCAAGGCACGCTGCATGTACAGCGTGAGGAGGAACGGTGTCGCGGCGATCACGGTGCTGGCGGCCAGCGAGGTCAGATCATTGCCCAGCAACCCCCGCAGCCGAAGGAGACGGAAGGGAACGAGCGGGTCGAGGGTGCGCCGTTCCGCCATGACGAAGGCGGATCCGAACCCCACCGCGAGCGCCAACGTCGCGAGCGCGATCTCGTCGTCGAATCCGCTCTCGCCCGCTCGGGTGAGGCCGAAGACGAGCGCGAGCAAGGCCGACGTGCTGGTGACCGCGCCGGCGACGTCCAAGTGGCGAGACACCTTGTCCCGCGAGTCCCGCAGCAGCACCGGCCCGAGTAGCGCGGCGGCCACCGCGACCGGCACGTTCACCAGGAAGATCCACCTCCACCCGGCCCACTGAGTGAGCACTCCACCCAGCAACAGTCCACTCGCGCCCCCTGCCGAGCCGATGACCGCGAAGATGCCCAGGGCGCGGTTCCGCTCCTTCCCTTCCTCGAACGTGGTGGTGAGAAGAGCCAGCGCGGCGGGTGACACGGCGGCACCACCCAGCCCCTGGGCGGCGCGGGCCGCCACCAGCGTCCATGGGTCCGCGGCCAGACCAGCAGCCAGGGAGGCGACCCCGAAGAGCAGGATGCCTGCGACGAACAGCCGCAGCCGACCGAACACGTCTGCGGCGCGGCCGGCCAGTAGCAGAAAACCACCGAAGGTCAGGGCGTACGCCGTCACCAGCCACTGCAGCGCTCCGGCCTGCAGGCCGAGCTCGTCCTGAACCGTCGGCAGGGCGACGTTCACGATCGTCAGGTCCAGGAGCAGCACGAACTGCGCCGAGCCGATGACGCCGAGCGCCCACCCTCGACGCCGGGTTCGGTTCCCGACCCGACTCCCGCGAAGCCCTGAGCTCCGGCGCCGCGGCTCCGCGGTGTCGCCGGGCTCAGAGAGTGCGGGGTCCCGGTGCGGACCCATGGGCAGCGGCTGAACAGCAGCCACAGCGGACGCGGACCTTCGGCTGGTCTCCTCGAACATCGTTGACTCCTCGTCTCGACTCCAGGCGAGGGTCACGGGCGGCTCTTTCAGGACGCTGTTGATCCGCTGCCGCCGGGAGTTCCAGAGACGACGAAGGCCGTCCTCCCGCGGGGAGGACGGCCTGTCGTATACGAGCGAGTGGAGCCGAGGGGACTCCAACCCCTGGCCCGACACTGCCAGGTCGTCATGATCGCGTTCGGGGCGGTTCGTAGACGCCGGGTACCACGGCGGGGGGCCACGAGTTCTCGGCCGCGATCCTGGTCGCCCCGACGGGCAGCGAGTAGTACAGAACGCCCCAGCTGAGGAACTCCAGCAGGCACAGGCCTACCAGGGCTGCACGGGAAGCGGCGGCCGGCGCCGGTCGGCTGCCTCGCTCGCGGTCGTGCGCACGCCTGACGCCCCCTTTCTTGCGGCTGTCGATGGCGGCCCCTTCGGCGGCCGTGCCCCCGGTTGGCCCCGCCTCTGCCTCACCATCCGGCCGTGCACGGCGGGGGGAGTGTCCGGTACGGCCGACATCGGCCACCCGCAAGGTGGCTCGGACAGTGTCGTCCGCAGGACCCGGTGGTTATGCCGGTCGGTGTGGTCCTGCTGAACCACCCCGGGATTGATGGAGGTTTCCAACCACCGATGGATGGAAGCCATGGCGGCACCGAGGCAGTACCCCGACGATCTGCGGTCGCGGCCCAGCTTGGACAGCGTCCGGGCGGAAAAGGAGGGTGCGCCCGCCGACTACCCATGAACTGATGCAGCGTCTTCTTAGGTCCCGACTGCGTCACTCCGGGCCATGTGCAGGCCGAGCCATGCCACGGCCAGACCCCACGGGACCAGCCGAGGCTCGTACAGCGGCGAAGGAAATCCGACCGCGGCACCCAGGATCAACAGCGCCGACGGAGCTCGTGGCAACTCCCGGTTCCGCAGACCGGCGATACCGATCGCCGCCCAGCCGCACAGGAACAGCACGAAGCTCGCCAGGGCGCCGGCGATGAAGGTTCCCGACGGCGTCAACTCCGTGAGCGCGGGGGCGGCCTCGATGAGGAAGGGGTAGGCGAAGGCCTCGAACCACAGGTCGCCGGCGATCAGCGCCGTGCCCAGGTAGGCCGTGACGTAGGCGGCTCCCCAGATCCTGCCCGCACCGTGTCGCCGCAGGGCGTACAGCCCAGGCAGCCCGAGGAGGACGAGGAGGAAGGCGGCCAGACGCACGATCTTCGTGGTGATCCCGGCGGCAGAGACGCTGCCGGTCTCCAGCCCGAGCATGACCACCTCGGAGGCCACGACCATCGCACCGCCCACGGCGAGCGCGATGCCTGGTGCCGCCGCCCGTGGCCGGACGTCAGCAGTTCGATGCCGGGCGGACAGGGACGAATCGGTGACCACGAGGCCTCCTTCCTCGGCTTCACGGCTGGTGGACGGACTACGTCGTGTCGGGGAGACACCTTGGCGGACCTGCGAGCTGGCGAGTGCCGTTCGGCCGTACATGAGCCGCCCGGCGGGTCGGGTCCAGCCCGCGCCTCAGCGGCTCTGCAGGGCGTCGAGGGCGACTGCCATCGCGGCGGCGACGCGGAAGTCGAGCCGAGGGTCGGGCACCGTGACGGTGTAGCGGTCCCGGACGGCCTTCCGCCGCTCACTCACCAGGACGACGTCCCCCGTTTCCCGGTCGATGAAATCGAAGTGGAAGACGAAGGGGACCCAGATCTCGCCGAGCCACGGGATGAACCGCCAGAAGCGGCGGAGCACCGCGATGAGCGGCCGACGCTCGCGGCCCACGGCGTCCACGCCGGATGCGTGCAGGGCCCAGGTGGAGCGGAGCAGGCTGGCGGCGAAGTTCTTGCCGAAGGAGCCGAGCGGTTGGCCGTACTCGTCGAGCACGTCGTGCTCGGCATGCACGTCGAGCCGCTGCCGCGCTCTGAAGGAGAAGATCGGACGGGTGCGGGACTCGTCCGCGAAGAACGTCACCTCCTCCTTGAGCTTCATGCGCTTCTGCTCGGCGAACGCCAGCAGGTGCCCTTCGGAGCCGTCCGGGTCGGCGGCGCGGATCTCGTAGCGGTTCACCATCACGGTGACCCGCTGCCGGATGAAGAACTGCGGCACCACCACAGCGGCCGGCGAGTGCTGCGGGGTCACGGGGTCCTGCGGGGCCGAGGGGTCCTGCCGGACCGAGGGGTGCTGCGGTGCGGGACTGGTCACGGGGTGCTCCTCTGCGGTGAGTGGTGCATTCGAGGTGTGGGTGCTCACGTCCGGCGGACAGGCGTCGCGGCCGGCCCCCGGACTGCCGCTCGGTCGGCCGATCCCGGGAAGGAGTCGGGCTCCGTAGCCAGGCGGGCCGGCAGGCCGAGGCGGCCTCTCGTGCACAGGCAGATGGCTGCGCCCAGGGCCAGCGAGGCGACGGCCAGCAGGAGCTGCCAGTGGAGATCGTCGCCGGCTCGGCCGAGGACCGCGTAGCGGATGCCGTCGCCGGTGTTGTTGGTGCTGTGCACGAGCACGGCGATGAGGAGGCTTCCGCCGCTGGCGTTGTACAGGTAGCCGGTCACCAGCGAGTGTCCGACGAGGACGAGCGCGTAGACGGCGAAGGGGTAGGCGGCCTGGGCGCTGGTGGGGTCCAGCCACAGCGGCAGGTGCCAGGCCGCCCAGAGGAGTCCGAGCAGCAGGTTCGCCGGGACGGGCGCCAGGTGCAGTTGCAGCTGGGGCTGTGCGACGCCGCGCCAGCCGAGTTCCTCGTCCAGGCCGCCGCCGACCGTGGCGACGATGAGAAAGTGCACGGGCACGGCCGCCAGGTGAGCGGCCACCGCGCCGGAATCCGTGGAGCCGCCGGCGAGGAGGTGCACGAGCGCGGGCAAGAGCGTGATCGAGCCGAGGACGAGCGCTAGGACGAACCAGCGGCCGGCGACGCCGCGGAGCCGCAGTCGGCCCAGCAGCGCCTTGACCGCCGCCCACCCGCCGTGCCGTGCGGTGACCGCGAGCGCCGCGAGCATCGGACCGAACGAGCCGAGGACGACGAGCAGCATGGGCGGCAGGGGCAGCTCGATGCTCCCGCGGAGGTCGAGACCGGCCGGGACCCACAGGACCCAGGAGATCCCGAATGCGCCGACGAGGAAGCCGCGCAGCCGGGTGTCACTCGCCGGCGCCCGCGTAGCGGTCGGACTGGTGGTCATGGCCGGACCTGCGATCCCACGGTGGCTCCTTCGTCGTCCGGCCCCGACTGCGGGGCTTGCGTGCGGCGCTCCGCCCGCCTCGGGACGACCCTCGTCCGAGGCCGTCCGGGGCGGATCCCGCTGAGGAAGGCAGGTGCTCTACCTCCAGCGATGGAGGCACCCCTCCGTCCGGAGGACCCGCCGACTCAGGCAGGTCGGCGCGTTCACGCCGGAGTGGACCGAGGCGGATCACGAGGGCCCGGCCAGTCGGTTGTCAGCGTTCGCCTGCGAGCGTTCGCCGTCCGTCTCCGGGGCGTCCCGCCCCACGACGTGGAACCGAACCCAGACCACGGGTGTGCCGCCGTGCACGCAGTGGCCGGCGGCCAGCCACTCCTGGCGCCGGGTCTCGACCCACGCCGCATGGACGTCCGCGTCCGGGTCGTCCGCTCGCCGCAGCGTCTCCTCGACGTCGTCCAGGGCCGCGACCCCTGCCTTCTCGACGCGGAGGACGGCGATGGAGCGGCCAGCGTGGTCGACGGCGAGCAGCAGCTCTCCTGGTCGCTCGAGGGGGTCCGTGCTGCCGTCCGGGTCCAGGAGCGGCCGCAGAACCGCGGTCTTGCGACCCTCGAGGACGTGGTCGACGTGGCGTCGTCCGCTGGCTGCCACGGTGCTCACGACGACGGTCCGCAGCCCGTATCGGCGGTGCATCGCTCTCACCCAGCGGCTGCGGCTGCTTCCCGGACGAGACCGACGACCCACTGCGGGTCCACGTAGTGGACGTAGTGGCCGCCACTCTCCGCCGAGACGTGCTCGCCCCGGCTGCTCCGGGCGGCCAGCCCGGCATGGGCGTCGCGCTGAGGCTGGCTCGCGGACGAGGCCGAGGCCACGGTCACCGGGAGGTCTCCCCAGGAGGAGTCCTCCTGACGCAGGAGGTGCTCGGCGGAGGCGACGGTGCCCCGCAGCTCGCGCAGCGAGGCTCCGATGGCCCCCGGGTGGTAGGCGGCCGGCAGTCGGCTGAGCAGCGCCTGGGGCGGCTGTTCCCCGACAACTGCCGGGACCAGCCACTTCCCGGACCAGCGGAGCACTCCGGTGCGGGCCAGCAAGCCCTGGATGCGCCGTTCGGCGACCGCCACGGTGGGCACCCCGGCCGTGCGGACGGCTTCGGCGTCGGTCGGGTCGAGGAGGACCATGGCCCTCACCTCCTCCGGGTGGGCCTGTCGGAACTCCCGGGAGACGAGCGCGCCGACGGAGTGGGCCACCAGGACGTACGGCCCCTGCTCGCCGGCCGCGCCGAGCAGACCGGCGAGGTCGGCGGCGGCCGCCTCACCGGTCCAGGCGCCGTCGTCGGCGACGCCGCTCCAGCCCAGGCCCGCTCGGTCGTAGCTGCAGACCCGCAGGCCGTCGTCGAGGGAGGACTGCACGTCGGCCCAGCTCAGCGACGGCTCGCCGAGTCCCGCCTCGAGGACCACCGTCGGGGCACCCGATCCCGTGCAGTTCAGGTGCAGGTCGTTCCCCGTCACCGTCACCAGGCGTCCGGGCGGCGGGTACCGGTCGTCATCGGACCGGGCGACCACCGCCTCGACACCGGCGCCGGCCAACCCCGCCACGACGAGCAGCGCGAGCACGAGGAGGAGGCCGCGTCCGACGCGGCGGAGGCCCGAGCGACGCCGCGGCCTCGCTGCTCGGGCCGGCACGGTGGCGGTGTCGCGGGCCGCGTCGGTCGACGTCTCGAGCATTCCTGCTCCCGGTGCGTGGGGGTGGAGTCGGCGGTGTGCCGAGCGTGGCGGACCCGCCCCTGTCGGACCTCGCCCGGAGCGAGGTTCGGAACCCGATCCGGAGGACCGGTCGCAGAGGATCCCGCTACTCCGGGAGGAGTAGCCCGCCTCCCCGGAGCAGTGCCTTGACCGGCCGATCAGGAACCGGACGGCGTCTCCAGCGCGCCGGGGGTCACCAGGCCGGACTCGTAGGCCAGGACCACGGCCTGAGTGCGGTCGCGCAGGCGCAGCTTGGTCAGCAGGTTGGTGACGTGCGTCTTCACGGTCAGCGTGCTGAGGAAGAGGGCCTCGGCGATCTCCGCGTTGCTCAGGCCGCGAGCGATGTGTCGCCAGATCTCCAGTTCCCGAGCGGTCAGCTCACCCAGGAGCGCCTGGTCCGGGTGGTGCGGCGCCGGCTGGGCGGCGAACGCCTCGATCAGGCGCCGCGTCACCGAGGGAGCCAGCAGCGCCTCCCCTCCCGCCACCGTCCGGATAGCGGCCACCAGCTCCTCGGCAGGAGTGCGCTTCAACAGGAACCCGCTGGCACCGGAACGCAACGCCTGGAACACGTACTCGTCCAGCTCGAAGGTCGTCAGGATGATCACGCGTGGCGCACCGGCCGTACCCGTGATCTCGGCGGTCGCCTGCAGACCGTCCACCCGCGGCATCTGCACGTCCATGAGCACGACGTCCGGACGCAGGGCACGCACCTGGGCGACGGCGACGTCACCGTCACCGGCCTCACCCACGACCTCCAGGTCCGGCTGCGTGTCGAGGATGAGCCGGAGCCCGGTCCGGATCAGGGTGTCGTCGTCCACGATGAGGACTCGGATGGTCACCGGTGGTCCCCTGCCGTCTGGGTGAGCGGGTGCGGGGAGCTGGGGCGGCGGGGCACCGGTATGCGGGCCTCGACACGGTGCCCACCTCTGCCGTCAGGCCCCGCGGACAGCTCGCCTCGGAACATGGAGACCCGCTCCTGCATACCGGCCAGTCCCCGTCCTCCGGAAGGCAGCACCCGGTCCGGACGGGCTCCCGGATCGTTGTGGACGGTCACGCTCACCGAGTCGTCGGACCGGACGACCTGGACCGTTGCACGGGCCCCCGGCGCGTGCTTCACGACGTTGGTCAGCGCCTCCTGGACGATGCGCAGGATGGTGACCTGGAGCGAGCGGGGAAGGTCGCCTGTGGGGGCGGCGGCCACGTCGACGCTGGTGCCGGCCGCCCGAACCGCTCGGACGACGTCGTCCAGGTCCGCGGGTCCGGGCAGGACCGGGCCGTCGCCGGCAGCGTCCTCCCGCAGCGACTGCGCGACAGCATCCAGCTCCCCGAGCGCCTCCCGCGCCAACGTCTCGATGGACCGTAGGGCCTCCTCGACCTGCCGATCGGACGCATCCCTCAGCGAGGCGGCTGCCAGTCGGGCCGCCCCTGCCTGAACGACGATGAGGGACAGGGCGTGGCCGATCGAGTCATGCAGGTCCCGGGCCATGCGCGTGCGCTCGTCCGCCACGGCGGCACGCGCGCGGAGGTCTTCTTCCTCTTCGGCTTCCGCCAGACGCCTGGCCAGGGACTCGTTGTGCTCCCGGGCGACGCGGGCCGTGTCACCCACGTAGAGCGCGCCGGCGACGAGAGCGAGCAGGGGCCCGGCGAACGCGCCGGCCTCCCGCGGGTACACCAGCACGGCCACCGTCAAGGTGACCAGGCAGGTCGCCACCGCCGCCACGAGGGCCCGGTGCCGGGCCCGACGCGCAGCGATCTCGTGGAGGGCGATGCCGATGGCCAGCAGGCCGCCGCTCCCGATCGGCATGCCGGCCAGCGCGAGCCCGGTCAGGACGGTGACGAGGAACGTGAGGACCGCCTGGGGGGCCCGGTGGCGCAGGAGGAGCGGCAGGGCGACCACGGCCGTCGACACGACGGGCCACGCCTCGAACGGCCAGTCCCGGGTCGGCACGGAGGACTCGTCGACGAAGGTCAGGAAGGCGACGCCGAGCACGGACCCGGTGGAGGGAAGTCGCGAAGCGATGGGCAGCCGTCGCCCCTCCGGAACGGCGACCGGGGTCGTGCCGGGCCCCGCCGCCCGGTGTCCCTGGACGTCGGGTTGCCGCAGGTAGCGCAGGAAGCCGTCGAGCTCGGCGAGAACCTGACGTCCGAGCTCCTCGATGGCCCTCAGTCGGCGGGCTGCCTCCAGCCGGCCGCGGTGCGCACGGGCGGCTGCGGCCTGCAGGACGATGGCGTCGAGGGCCTCCCCCACCAGGTCGTGCAGCTCGCGCGTGTTCCGCAGACGCTCCTCCAGCGCCACGACCTGCGCTCGGAGTCGGGGGCGGTCCCGGCGGCGGGAGAGCTCCTCCTCCATCGCCCGCCGCACCTGCGTGCGCCGGCCCGCCGCGTCACCCAGCACCCACGCCACGAGCAGGGCGAGCGCGGTGACCGAGACGAAACGGAGCAGGCCGGGTTGTCCCCCCAGCCACGCGCTCACCAAGCTCGTCGCGAGGACGACGACGGGCACCAGCGGGGCGGTCGGCCACCGCGTCCGCGCGACGACCGCGCCCGTGGCGATCGCCTGGCCCATCATCCCGTTGGTGACCGGCAATCCGGCCGCCAGCTGAGCGGCCGTCATACCCGCGACGACCAGGAGCACGGGTCCGGGTGAACGGCGCAGGAGGAGCAGGGGCAGGGCCTGGCCGAGGACGCCCAGCAGGGGCCACCAGCCGTGGGCCCGATGGGCGTCATCGAGCCCGCTGGTGCTCATCAGGAGGACCAGGACGGTCGGCGCCACGGTCAGGGCTGCAGCAGCGATCCTTTCGGAGGGATGGGGCAGACCGGCGGCGAGGGGACGGGGGGCGAGGAGCCGCCGGTCGCTGGCACCACCGGTCGGCTGCACGCGGCACAGGTTAGGGCCGCCGGCTCCTCCGAGGACCCTTTCCGGACACGACGTCCGCCCCGGACTCGGGCAGTGGGCCGGACTGCGCCGCCGAGGCGGGAACGCAGTCCGGCCCGGCCGATCACAGAGCCCTAACCGGCGGTGCGACCGCCGCGGGCACCGCCGGCGAGGGTCCGCCGAAGCCCGCCGCCGGTCGTGCGCGTACCAGGAGGACGGCGGCGATCAGGGCGTAGGCGGTGACCGGAACGACCCCGGCCTCACCGGCGATGTACTCCATGGTCGTCTCGTCGCCGGCAAGGAGCCCGGCTAGCCACGCGATCGCGACGTTGTGCGTGGAGTGCGCGAGGACAGCGGGCCAGACGCTGTCAGTGCGAAGGCGCAGCCAGCCCATCAGGACCCCGGCGGCCGCCACGGTGGCGAGGAACATCGGGATGACGATCGCGCGGTTGCCCGCGGGGAGGTACAGGCTGGTCAGCAGGACGACCGGCAGGTGGAAGAGCCCGTGCATCAGGCCGCTGAGCAGCAGGGCCCGCCGCTCGCCCAGTGTGGTCAACCGCGGGAGCAGGTACCCGCGCCAGCCGATCTCCTCGGTCAAGCTCCCGGTGACCGCGGCGTAGAGCACGTTGATCAGGAAGATTGCCGGCCACAACGCCGGGCTGACGTCGGCGGCCTCGCCCACAGGACTCCACTCGGCCACGCCGAAGGCGGCAGCGAGCGCTCCGCCCAACGTGATGACGCCGAGAGGCAGCAGGACGGCCACGGGCCACAGCCGCAGGCCCAGTCGGTGCAGCCCCAGCGAGGCCCATGCCGACCGTCGCCAGCCGTCACGGGTGACGAGCAGCAGCATCAGCAGCGCGGCGATGACCGGAGTCGTCATGGCCACCGCGGTACTGCCGCCGGTCAGGGCCACGACGGTGACCATGGAGACGGTCAGGGCGTAGAAAGCTGCAGCACTCCGGAGGGGCGAGAGCGAGGGGAACATGACACGTCCTTCGGCGAGTGACGGCGGGTGGATCCACGGCGCGTGGCGGAACTGAGGATGTCGCTGCTGGGCTGAAGGCACCTCGGCCTCGACGAGGCTTCGGAACCGTCTCCAAGAGCCATCTGGGAGCGCTGGGTCTACTGCCGACGGAGGAGACCTCCTCCTCCTTCCGTCGGTGGGCGCCCGCCGCACCGACCGTCTCGTGGCCGCGAGACGCCGCGCCCACAGCGGCGCCGGCGTCGCGGGGCCTGCACGACCGCCCGGAGCGGCACCCGTTCCTCAGCGACTTCCGGGGACCACGCCGACGGTGCGTGACTGCGCCTCCAGTCCGGTGATCAGGAGCCGCAGGCCGTGGTCGAACTGAGCGGTGAGGTCGGGGCCGTACAGGTGAGCGATGGTCGCGGCGATGTGCGGGTAGTCCTCGCGGGGTAGTGCGGCGAGGACGGCATGGGTGTCGGCCTGGTCCTGGGCACCGCCGTCCGGGGCGGCGGCGAACGGGGCCTCCAGCGCGGCGAAACCGAGCGTGTAGAACAGCACCGCCTGATAGCCCTTGGCTGCCGACTCGGGGTCGAGCCCAGCGCTCAGCAGCAGCCCGAGACCGGCGTCGATCCCGTGCAGTGTTGCGTCCTGTCGCGGCGGCCGCCGCACGGCCGCTGGCACCAGCGCGGGATGGGCCAGCAGAGCACGTCGGATGCCGTGGGCCACCGCGTGGAGTTGATCGGCCCATCCGGCGATGACCGCACCGGGCGGCGCCACGTCGGTGATGGGGCCGCGCTGCCGGGCCTGCGCGAACACCCGGTCGGCCAGCGCCTCGACGAGCTCCTCCTTGTCCGCGAAGAACCGGTACACCATCGCCGCTACCGCGCCGACCTCCCGGCCCAGCCGCCGCATGGTCAAGGCGTCCAGTCCCTCGGCGTCCAGGATCTGCATCGCGGCGTCGAGCAGCAGCTCACGAGTGATCCGCTGCGGTCGCGGCATAGACGTTCCTCCAGTGAGGTCGATCGCTCTTGTATGAGTCAACCCTGTTCACCTAGCCTGCGGCCATCTGGTGAACACCGTTGACTCATCCTTCCGGAGGAGCGATGGACGCGGATCAGCCGGCAGCGGAAGATCGAGCACGCCGACGGGTCGAGGCGAAGGTCGGATTGGCCGTCCACTGGGCCGTGTACCTGGCGGTCAACGCCGGCCTCATTCTGGCCGCGGGTGGCTTCGCCGGGTCGTGGTGGCGGTTGGCGGGCTGGGGACTGGGCCTGGCCTTGCACACCGGCTATGTGCTGATCGAGATCGGTCGGCTGAAGCAGCGGCTGGTGGAGCGGGAGCTGGCCCGGGAGCGTGTCCGGTGAGCACCGTGCTGCCGGGGACGTCGCCCGCGCGCCTGGACCGGGCCGGCAGCGACAGCCTGGTCGTGCCCGTGTTCTGGGTCGCCGCCGCCGTGGCGAGTGCTCTTCCGCAGATCCTCGTGCGCGAGGTGACCGGTAGCGCGTCGTGGGTCCTGGCGGTAGCTCAGGTCACCGCTCTGCTCGCGCTCTGGGCCTGGATCCAGCGGTCCGTTCGGTTCCGGACGTTGGACGGCCCGCTGCGCTGGCTCGTCGCGATGGCCGCCGGCTGGCATCTGATCATCGGTGGGCTGCTGGGTACCCAGGCGTGGGCGGAATGGCAGCACAGCGTCCCGTGGGTCGCGCGCGGCGCCGTCGTCCAGGCCCTGATATTCGCCCCTACCCTGCTCCTGGTCGTCCTCGGACCCGGCCGGCTGGGCGCGGCCTCACTGCGCCTGCGCGTGGGGAACGACCGAGCCCGAGCCCGTGCGGGGATCTACACGCTGGGCCGCCGCCCGACGTGGCGGCGCCTCGGGATCCTGTGGGCGGTCGGCATCACCGTCGGCACGGCGACGGCGATGTGGTTCGCCCTCGGGTCACAGCTTGACGACGTCTCGGTGCTGCTGTGGTCCCTGCCCGCCATCGCGGTGCTGGCGGCCACCAACACCGTCAACGAGGAGTTCGGCTACCGCAACGTGCCCCTGGCGGTGCTGCCGCCCGTCCTCGGGCGCCGGGCCGCCCTCGCGGCGACCGGCCTGCTGTTCGGTCTCGCCCACTACTACGGCAACCCACCCGGCGCCTCAGGCGTGGCGCTGTCGGCGTTCCTGGGAGTGCTCCTGGCCAAGAGCATGGTCGAGACGGGCGGCTCGAAGTGGGCCTGGACCATCCACTGGCTGCAGGACATGGTCATCTTCTCCTTCCTCGCCCTCGCCTGGAGCAACCTGTGAGGCATCGAGCGCCCCAGCGGCCCACACAGCGATCCGACGCCGCGAGGACGAAGGCGCCCCCGCCCCTGACAGCAAAGGCACGCGCATGACCGAGCCGACGTCCACGACCGGGGATGTCCTCCTGCGACTCGCCGCCCGCCTGAGGGAGAACCAGGTCTTCGGTCCCCCGGTAGAGCGCGACGGGGTCACGGTGGTCCCTGTGGCGCACATCCGAGCCGGCGGCGGACTCGGGGGTGCTGCTCACCGCGGTCCTCACGAGACCAACGGCGGCTTCGGCTTCGTGGCGCGACCGGCCGGTGCATGGATCGTCGAGGAATCCGGCACCGTTCGCTGGCAGCCGGCGGTCGACGTGACCCGCATGGCCGTCCTCGGCCAGCTGACGGCAGCTGCCGCGGTGCTACTGCTGGTGGCGTCGAGGCGTAGCAGGGAACGCGGTGGATGACCTCGTCCCTGGTCGACGCGCCGCCGGTCGCCACGCAGGCCGCCGACTCGGTGTCGGCTCCGACGCTGGCCGAGCACCTGCCGACGCTGGCCGGGATGGGCCCGCATGTGCAGAACAGCAACCACGACGAGGAGTTCAGCCGCGGTCTGGAACTGCTCCTCGCGGCGGTCGAACAGTTGATGTCGCCGGGCCGCGCCGGCGTGCTGGCGCCAGGCGGCTGAGCGGGCGACGTGGGCGCGTCCCGCAGCTCGCGTCGACGCCCCGCTCACACGTCCGCGGTCAGCGTGCGGGCGAGGTAGGCGTCCAGATCCGGGCCGCCCGGGTTGGCCATCACCGTCTCCACCCAGGCGGCACGCTCGTGCCCGATCACCGCGAGGTCCCAGGCGCAGGCGATCAACGCGTCCATACCGGTGGCGACCAGCTCACCCGGGCGGTCCAACGGCGAGGTGAACGCGTGGTGGTGCAGCTCGTTCTCATCAGCCCACCAGTCGACGAACACGAACGTCGCCCCGCGGCCATCGTGCACGCCCAGGAACCCGACGCCGTAGCGCCCCGCGCCGACCGCCGGCCGCGGCAGGACCTCGGCGGCGACCCGGTGCGCCGCCTCGACCAGTTCCGGTCGGGCCAGCTCGCCCTGGTAGGCGATCGAGTGCACCTTCAGCCGCCATCCCTCGACCTCGAACAGCGGCAGTGGCCGCACCGGGCGGGGTGAGTAGCGCTCACCGAGGGTGATCGTCACAGCGGCAGGATGCCAGCGCTGCCCGGGCCATGGCCAGGGGGTCACACGGTTCCGGGACCTCCGGGCCCCATCCCTCCTGACAAGACGACCCTGTGCCCGCCAGACCCCGGTCCACCGACCGCCGGGCACCGGTGAAGTCAGCAGAAGGGAGACGGCATGTGCACCGACCTCACCGCTGCAGACGCCGGCTCAGATGTCCAGACCGAGCGCGTGAACGGATGTGTCCAGGCCAGCGCGGCCGGCACCACGCGCCCCGGATCGTCGAATTCCATGCTGCCGAAAGGCCTCCGCCGGCATGAGTTCCGGTGGCCCCGCGCCCAGCACCTGGTAGGCGATCCCGTCGCCGAGCCGCCCGTACCGCTCTTGCGCGAGCAGCCCTGCTGGCTCAGGCCTTCTCGAGGACGTTCAGCCGGCGCACCGTCAACTCGTCGATTTCGAGCCGGCCGACCCTGAGTTGCTTCACCGCCATCTTGCCGATGGCCAAGCGGGCGATCGCCATCGCCCCGAAGGCGCTGGCCGCCGAGGCGAACGCCAGCACGGCGGACAACAGGACACTGCGGGCGACGGCGGCCGAGGCTGGGGGTGTGGTCGGTGCGCGATACATCGAGGCCTCCGGGAACTGCTGCTGCAAGGGCAGCCATGATGCCGCTGCGCCTGCCGAATGAACACCGCTACGGCCACGCCGTCCCGAGTGGAGGGGGACCCAGGCTGGCCTGACTCCGGCCCCTTCCATTGGCCGGTGACTGACTGAGAGGGCCGCTCATGCGTCCCGGGTACCCATCGGATCACTGCCAGCCGGCCTCGCTGGAGCTGATAGCCGGGTCCGAGTTCTGCGGACCCGGTGACGCGGGACGTGCCGACCGTCAACAGGGCTGAACGCCTCCGTAAGGCACGCCCAGGGCACGGTGGTGTGCAAGCAACCCGCTGACCAGGCCATAGGGACTCCGGAAACCCACGCCTTCCTAGCTGACTGTGCGGGTTCGATTCCCTGATCGGGGATCGACCGGATGTGAGGGTCACCGGCCCGATGTCCGGCTGGCCCCATCGCTGCTCCCCTCTGCCCCCTTGGGCGGGGCACCGACTCGTACCTGACCGAAGAGCATGGTGGCGCCGCTGGTATCGCGGAACGCTGGCCGCGCGCCAGCAGGCGCCACCTGGCTTCGGTCCCTAGGGCCGGGCGACCCTGTGTTGGTAGGCCCACCGAACGGCCTGAGCACGGTCGCGTGCTCCGATCTTGGCGAAGATGCGGTTGATGTGGGTCTTGACGGTCGCCTCGGAGACGACGAGCCGCCGGGAGATCTCGACGTTGGACAGGCCCTCGGCGACCAAGGCGAGAACGTCGGTCTCCCTCTCGGTCAGTGGTCCTCGCGGACGGCCGTCGGAGAGGGAAGTCAGCAGCTGTGCCTGCACCTGTGGGTCGAGCAGGGCCTGCCCGGCGTGGGCTGCGGCGACGGCGCGGGCGATCTCGGCGACACCTGCGTCCTTGGTCAGGTAGCCGCGGGCGCCGGCGCGCAGGGCGGCCAGGACGGAGTCGTCGTCGGCGTGCGTGGTGAGCACGACGACCTCGACGTCGGGGTGCTGGCGACGGATCCGTCGGGTGGCCTCGATCCCGTCCAGCCCGGGCATCCTCAGATCCATCAGGACGACGTCGGGCCGGTGTTCGGCGACCAGTGCGATGGCTTGGTTGCCATCCGCTGCCAGAGCGACGAGTTGCAGGTCGTCCACGAGTTCGAGCAGCGCGGTGAGGCCCTCCCGAACGAGGCGCTGATCATCGACGACCAGGACCCGGATCATGCCGGGACCTCGAGTCGGACCCGAAATCCTTCATCGGAGGGTCCGGCCTGGAGCCGCCCGCCGAGCAGCGCGGCGCGTTCGGTCAGCCCGGTCAGGCCCCGTCCCCCGCCTGCCTCGTGCAGTGGAGCGGCACGGCAGCCCCCGCCGTCGTGCACCTCAACCGCGGCACAGTCCGGCCGCCAGTCCAGCTGCACATGCACCGGCGCCCCGGGAGCGTGCTTGCGCGCGTTGGTCAGCGCCTCCTGGACCGTGCGGTAGACCGCCAGTGAGGCCTCCGGTGCCAGCGGCCGTGGCTCTCCACGGACCTCGAGGGTGCACGGCGACGCGGTGGCCGCCTGGTGTTGCGCGACCAGGTCGGGCAGCGCACCCGGGCCGGGCACGGCGTCGCCGCGGAGCGTGGCCACAGCTTGCCGTGCCTCGATGAGTCCGTTCCGCGCCAACTGGTGGGCGCGGGACAAGCCCTCGGTCAACCGCTTGGGATCGCACCCACGATCGGCTCGGATGGCGAGCGCTTCGAGCTGCATCACCAGCGCCGACAGGGTGTGCGCCAGGACGTCGTGCATCTCCCGGGAGATCCGGGCGCGTTCGGCGAGCGCGGCGCTGGCCTTCTCCGCCTCGCGGCTTCGCTCCAGCTCGACGACGAGCCGGTCGGCCCGGTCGCGCTGCTCTTGCTCCGTTCGAAGGAGCAGGCCGAACAGGAAGAACAGCGCTGCACCGCTGGTCACCACCGTGATGAAGACCGCAGCATTCGGCGCCTCGATGGCCAGCGCTATGTCGAACAGCAGGACGCTCGCGCCGGCGACCGCCGCTGCGGTGCGACGGGGCAAGCGGAGCGGCGCGTAGGCGACCCCGAGATAGAGCCCGATCCCGCCGGTCCCCGTCGGGTCACCGTGCCGGGCCGCCGCCGCAGCCACGGCCATGACCAGCAACAGCGCGACGGTGATCCGAACCGGCGCGTCGAACCACAGCAGGAAGACCAACGCCGCCGCCGAGTACACAGCAACCGACAGCGTGACGATCAGCGCATTGCCCGACGTGCCGAGCCCGACGCTGCTACCGGCGTTGGCGATCACCACGAGCGCAACGACCGCCAACCCGACCGGTAGGAGCCACCGCCGCTGCCCGTGCACGGCGCAGAGTCTCCACCCACGGGTGTACGCAGGAAACCAACCCGCACGCCGACGATGCATCGACGCTGCAGCGAGACCGTTTGGGCATGCTCGCTGCCGCGCAGAACCTCAACCTGCTGGTCCGATTCCTGCTGGAGCTGGCCATGCTGGGCGTCGTCGCCGCCGCTGCCTGGCGGGGCCTCCGCACGTCGGCCGCCCGGCTGGCCGGGGTCGTACTGCTCCCGGCGATGGTCGCCGTCGGCTGGGTCGCGCTGGTGCACGGCGACTCGATGCCCCAGCCGGTGCGGACCACCGCGCAGATCGCCGCCCTCGCACTGGGGATTGTCGCCCTCCAGCGCCTGGGTGTCCGCGCCCTCACCATCTCCGCGATCGCCGGCCTGGCCGTCGCCAATGCCGTGCTGCTCGTCGTCTGGAACCAGTAACCCCGGAAGGAGCACCACCGTGAATACCGACACCCGTACCACCACCCGACGCCCTGCCACCTCCGTCTTCGCAGCCGCCGGCTATGTCCTCTCCTGGATCGTCGGCCTACTGCTGGCCCCCGCCGCTCCGGGAAGGGACGCTCCCGCCTCCCAGATCGCCGCCTTCTACGCCGACCACGGCTCAGCCGTCGTGCTGTCGGCGCTGTTCCTCCACGGAACCGCGGGCCTGGCCCTGGCCGTCCTGGCGGTCGGAATCGCCAGAGCGACCGGAGTGCGTGCAGGACTCCGCCGCGTCGTCGTGGGAACCGGCCTGACCGCCGCCACTCTGTCGCTGCTGCAGCTCGGGCTCGCCGTCAGCGCTGTCATCGGCACCCACGCGGACACGGTCAGTCGCACCCTGCGGCTCTCCATCGACTTCGTCGACGTCGTCAAGATCGCTCTGCTGGCTGCTTTCGTCTGGACGGCGACCACGGCCGCCACCCGGAGCGGCACTGCTCCTCAGTGGCTGCGGATCCCGGCCGTCGTGCTGGTTCCGTTGCTGCTCGTCGGCAGTGCCGCACTGGTGGGAGTGGAGGCCCTGAACCCTGTCCTGGCGGTGTCCCTGCTGGCGCTGCTCGGTTGGGCCGCAGCCATCGGCTACCTCGTCGCCCGCGGCGCCACCCAGCACCCCCACTGGTCGCCCGCCGCCTGACCCGCCGACCCGACTCGCTCGACCGACACCCAGCCCACCCCTTCACACCCGGGAGAAAGCCATGAGCACCGCCATCCTGATCAACTGCTTCGAGGTCGCGCCCGATCAGGACGAACACTTCCTCACGTTGTGGAAGCGGGCCGACGAGCTGCTCCGCAGCCGAGGCGGCTACCGCAGCACCCGGCTGCACAAGGCGCTGCGCCCACAAGTTCGCTTCCGCTACATCAACGTCGCCGAGCTCGACACGGTCGAAACTTGGCAGTCCACCATCAGCAGCCCCGAGTTCGGCGCCATCGCCGCACAGATGCGCCAGTTCCACCCCTCCCCCGGCCTCTACGCGGTGGAGATCTCCCAGACCGTCCCCTCCACCGAGCCCGCCTGAGGACCCGCCATGGACATCGAACCCGACGCCCCGGTGCAGGCAACCCGCAGCGTTGCCATCGGCGCCGCCCCATCCCTGGTCTGGGCCGTGCTCGCCGACATCCGGTCCTGGCCCACCTGGAACGCCGACGTCCGCGACGTGTCCGTTCCGGACGGAGTGCGCCCCGGTGCCACCTTCACCTGGCGCTCCGGCCCAGGCCGGATCACCTCCACCTTCGCCGTCGTCGAGCCGGAGCGGGAACTGTCCTGGACCGGCCGCACCCTCGGCATCCACGCCGTACACGTGTACCGCCTGGAACCCTGGCCCGACAGCACCACCGTGGTCCTCGAGGAGTCCTGGACCGGACTCCCGACACGACTGCTACGCCGCACGTGCCAGGCAATGCTCGACGACGCCCTCGACAGCGGACTGACACGGCTGAAGAGCGCCGTCGAGAACCGGCCACACCGCGAAACGACGCCCTGAATCCTGCGGCAGCCACAGTCGCGGGCACCGATCGACCACAGCTCCCCCTCGGGGAGGAGCTGGAGTCGAGCGTCCGCACCGTCCGATATGGCGCTGAGGCACGCGGAAGGCACGGCACCGGCCGGACGCGCAGCTGACCAGCAGAGATGGCGCTTAGAGTCTCAAGCCTTCCAAGCTGGCCATGCCGGTTCGATCCCGGTCACCCGCTCTAAGAAAGCCGCAGGTAAGAGGGCTGTCAGGTCTCCTGGAGGAGTACTGGAGGACCGTCGAGAGGCCCGTTTCGACCCCTGTAGACCTGTTTTCCGCTGCTTGGGTCATGAATGGGTCACGCCGGCAAGCCACATGGAGCCAGGTAAGGACCCTTGTCGGCTCGCTTACACGACGTCGTGACCCATCACGGTCACGACGTTCTTCTGCCCGGTCAGGTGCTGGCTTCCGCCAGCGGCCACAGATTCAAGCTCCCGCGGTCGGTCAGAGCGGCTGCAACGACGGGCCTCAGGGACCTTCTGGATCGGTGACGCCACTTGGCCGTCGCCGGTGGTCGGTTCGCCTTACCGCCGAGGCTCGTATTGGCCGCTAGGACTTCGTGGGGAGCTCGGCTGCCGCAACGGCGGGCGCGGCCCCGAGCCACCTCGGCTCAGCTATCGTCCAGGTCACCCGGAGGACAACGACCTAGCAGAGGTCTCTAATGGCGCGTCCTGACCCGCTTCATATGCGGACACCAGTCAACCGGAGCGGGGCAGTCCCAATCTATCGACCAGCCTGGCCTGGTCGGTCGTGTGGGCGTGGGCCGGGATCAGAACGGGCCGCAGGCATTGTCGCGGGCAGTCTCACCCATGCCGCCGTCGGCCCGAGCGCCCTCAGAGGTGATGATGCCACCGATCCCGGGGGAGCCGAGGGTCTTCCCGATCTGGTTGTAGTTCGCGGTGTACGCGCCGACGCAGTTCGCCTTCCCGCCAACGGTGGGCGCGGCGGACGCCGAGCCGACGCCTGCACCGAGCAGGACACCCACGGCCGCACCGATTATCAGAGTCTTCCTCATGATTCCTCGCTTCCGCTGCTCGCCCGCGGTGTGCGCGCGTTGGTTGATTCTCATGGGCGCGACCACGCCTGCCAACCCTTCGGCCGGCCGAGGAGGAGGGCCCACGGGCAAGCGGCATCGGAGCTGGCACGCGACCGGACTACACAGGTCGTAAGGCACGCGGAAGGCACAGCACCGGCCGGACGCGCAGCTGACCAGCAGAGATGGCGCTTAGAGTCTCAAGCCTTCCAAGCTGGCCATGCC
>DASPIH010000341.1:0-21477 GCA_035629195.1 Blastococcus sp.
GACCGCCGCTTCGACACGCGCTTCTTCGTGGCGGCCGTTCCGGCGGGGCAGCAGACGAGAGACGTCGGCGGAGAAGCCGATCAGGTCACCTGGCTTCCGGTCGCGGAGGCGTTCGCCGGCCACCGGGCCGGCACGCTGGACATGATGAACGTGACCGCGTCCACGCTGCGCGAACTGTCGGAACACCGTGCCGTGTCATCGGTGCTCGCCGCTGAGCGCCGGATCCGCCCCCGCATGACGCGTGCGGTGGTCGTGAACGGCGACGTGCAGCTGGTCCACGACGCCGAGGACGGCCCTCGCCGGTAGCGGACATGCTCGAGGCGCCTCCGGAACGGGAGGCGGAATGACCTCCGGCGCGGGGTGCGAGTCAAGGCTGGACAGGCGCGCGCCACACCGCTGACGCCGGGAGGCGGGATCGTGGTCGCGACCCGGCGGTGTTCGTGGGCGATCGACACCGGCACCGCTCGTTCGACCGTCGGGGTGCTGCCGCTCGATCTCCGGCAGAGTCGGCCACGGGTCCGGAGACGGTGGCGGCGCCGGGTGGGGACAGTGCTCCAGGCCCGGCGGGTGCTGGCAGTGCCCACTTCGGCCGTGTGCAGCTCGTAGAGCTGCCGGCCCTCGCTCGGGACGGGGTCGGGCAGGTCGACCACGTCGAGGGCCTCGACGCCGCCGAATCGGATGGTCTGGACGGCGCGCGCGTCTCGCAGGCTTGGGCGTCATCCGGCACGCGGCTCAGGCCGGGCAACAGCCGGCCTCAGGCGCTTTCAGCGGTTCGGCACAGACGTGTCGTGTGCCGTGACGGGCGTCGTCCATGAGCTGAGGATGCGGAGCTTGTCGTAGGAGATCGAGCCGGGCTCGACCGACCACAACACGAGTTGCTGGTCGGGGTCGCCGGTGTGCGCGAAGGCATCCGTAACACGTTCCTCGCCCGCCGTCAGGCTTCGATGACATAGGTCATGGGCCAGCCGTGCACATGGCCGGACCGGTTCATGAGCCTTGGTACATGTGTCGCGCCGGGGACAGCGGCAGCGTGAGGGGTGCGTCCGAGAGGGACCGGCCGACGGGCGGCCGGGCAGGGCGCCTTCTCCGAGGAGGCCATCGTGCACTTGATCGACGTCGGTCCCAGGTCCGGCCAGGAGCCGACCGCTCCGGCTTCCGCAATAGAGGTGATCGGCCTGGAACGCCGATACGGCGACTTCCACGCCGTCCGCGGCATCTCGTTCGAGGTCCACCCCGGGGAGGTGTTCGCGCTGCTCGGTGTCAACGGCGCCGGTAAGACCTCTGCGCTGGAGGTGCTGGAGGGGCTGGCGCCGCCTTCGGGCGGGAGCGTGCGGATCCTGGGGCACGATCCTCACAGCGAGCGCGCAGCCGTACGGCGGTACCTGGGCGTGCAACTGCAGCACAGCGGGCTGCCCGGAGATCTCACCGTGCAAGAGACCGTGCACACCTGGGCCCGCACGTTGACCGACCCCCGCCCGGTTGGGGAGGCGCTCGAGCAGGTCGACCTGTCCGGACGCACCGACGTCCGGGTGCGGTCCCTGTCCGGCGGTGAGCGACGGCGGCTCGATCTGGCGCTCGCGCTGCTCGGCCGTCCGCGTGTCCTGGTGCTGGACGAGCCCACCACGGGACTGGACCCGGAGAGCCGACGTGTGGTCTGGGGCATCGTCCGGGGCCTGGTCCGCGGTGGCGCGGCAGTCGTCCTCACCACCCACCATCTCGAGGAAGCGGAGGAACTCGCCGATCGGATCGCGATCATGCGGGCCGGGCTCATCGTGGCCTCCGGCACGCCGCACGAGATCTCCGCCGCCCAGCCGGCGACCATCCGGTTCACCCTGCCGGAGGGCGCGCCGCCGCTGCCCCAGCTTCCCGGCGTGCGGGTCGAGCACGTGGCGACCGAGGTCGAGCTGAGCACCTTCGCGCTGCAGTCCACGCTCACCCAGCTGCTCGCCTGGGCGGCCGAACACGGTCTCGAACTGATGGCCCTGCAGGCCCGGGCCGCCTCTCTCGAACAGGCATTCCTCGCCGTCGCCGACGGCTCCCTCCCCACCGCCGCCTGACCGACCGACCGTCGAAGGAACCTGACCATGACCATGACCCGTCCCGCCATCGAACGCCCATCCCCGGCGCATCCCGGTTCAGGAGGCAGCGCGCGGCGGCGCGTGCTCGCCCTCGCCGCGGCCGAGACCAGGCTGCTGCTGCGCAATCGCACCGCCGTCGCCAGTTCGGTGCTCCTGCCCGTGGCGATGGTGGCGGCAGTCGGTGCCATCGCTGTGTCCAACGGCGGCACGGTCGACGGTCCCGGCCTGATCGCCAGTGCCATCGGGGTCACGTTGACCTACGTGGCGTTCTACAACCTGGTCACCACGTTCGTCGCCCGGCGCGAAGAGCTGGTGCTCCAGCGCATGCGGACCGGTGAGCTCACCGACGCAGAGGTGCTGCTCGGCACGGCGGTGCCCACGCTGCTGGTGACCGTCGTCCAGGTCGTTCTCGTCGCCGTCGGCGTCGCCGTGCTGGGGGAGTGGTCGGCCCCGGTGGACGTCGTCCTGCCGCTCGTCGCCCTCCTCGGGGGCGGAGCGTCGATGGTGGTGCTGGCCGCGGTCAGCACGTCCTTCACGCGCACGGTGGAGGCTGCACAGTTCACCACCCTGCCTTTGGTCCTGACGGCGACGCTGCTCTCGGGGCTGCTGATCCCGTTGACCGATCTCCCCGAGCAGGTTGCCCATGTTGCCCGCTTCTTCCCACTGACCCCGGTGGTCGAACTCAGCCGGCTCGGCCTGGTCGGGAAGACCTGGAACGGGCAGGCGGTCGACACCGCCGGCGCCTGGGCAGCATCGCCGCTGGCACTGGCCGTGCTCGCCGGCTGGCTGGTGGGGGGCGCCCTCCTCGCCCGGCTGGTCTTCCGCTGGGCACCCCGCCGGTGATCGCGGAATCGCGCGCCCGGTGACCGGAGGTCCTGTGAGAGGCGGTCGGTACGGCAGCATGAGCGCCGTGCCGACCGTCGCGCGGTGGTGGGGGAGCCGCTCGGACCCCCAGCTCCTCGAGCTCTACACGAGGTGGTCGTTCTACACCTTGCTCGGCCTCACCCCGCTCCTGACCACGATCGGGCTGGAATCGGCGGCGGCGGACTCACGGGTCCTGCTCGCGGCGTACGTCCTGGGGATGTGCGCAGTGGCGGTGCTGGGCGTGCTTCTGGTGCGGAGCGGGATGGGAGTCGGGCCTGGAGAGCGTCGGCTGCCGCGCCGACTGCTCGCCCTCGGCTGGGGCACGGCGCTCGCTACCGCAGCAGTGGGCGTGCTCGCGGTGCGAGGCGGCAGCTTGGACGCCGTCGCGTGGAGCGTCACGCTGTCGCTAGGTATCCCGCTGGTCGCCTGTTCCACGACGTGGCGGACCCGCCCGCTGGCCATGGTCGGTGCCGGTGTCGGGGTGTTCGTCGGGATCGCCGAGCTGGCCTCAGGTCAACCGCCGTCCACCGCCCTCGTGCTGGCGGTGACGTTCGCGGTGTTCGTCAGCGGATTCGCCGTGTCCTTCCGTTTCTCGGTGTGGGTGCTCGATCTGGTTCGCGAGATGGAGCGCACCCGCCGGGTGCAGTCGCAGTTGGCCGTCGCCGAGGAGCGGCTGCGGTTCTCCCGCGACCTGCACGACGTGATGGGCCGCAATCTCTCGGCGATCGCCGTGAAGAGTCAGCTGGCCGGGGAGCTGGTCCGCCGCGGCCGGCCGGAGGCGGCCGACGAGGTCGCCGAGGTCCGCCGTCTCGCCGAGGACTCACTCCGCGAGGTCCGCGAGGTCGTCCGCGGGCATCGCAGCACCAACCTCACCGCCGAACTGGCCGGTGCCCGCTCGGTGCTGCGGGCCGCCGGGGTGGCATGCACCGTGCACGGCGAGGACGCCGGGGAGACCTTGCTCCCCGAGGCGCAGACGGCTTTCGGCTGGGTCGCGCGCGAGGCCGTCACGAACGTCCTGCGGCACAGCCAGGCCACGTCCTGCACGATCACGCTGCACGTGACCGGCGGGAAGGCGGAGCTCGAAGTGGTGAACGACGGCGTGCTCGACGAGATGGGCACCAGCGACGGCCGACCCGGGACCGGGCTGATCGGGTTGCGCGAGCGATTGGCCGCCGGGGGCGGCTCTCTCGAGACCCGCCTCCACGGTCCCCGCTTCGTCCTCACGGCCTCCCTGCCGGGGGGAGCTGCGCGATGACCGCGGGAGCCGGCCCGAGGATCCGGGTATTGCTGGCCGACGACGAGAACCTCATCCGTTCGGCCCTCGCGGCCCTGCTCGCCCTCGAGGACGATCTCGACGTCGTCGGTCAGGCCGCCTCGGGCGCAGAAGCCCTGGCGATGGCCCGGGCACACACGCCCGACGTCGCCATCCTCGACCTGCAGATGCCCGACCGCGACGGCATCTCGGTGGCCGCCGAACTGTCCTCGGTGGCTCCCGGCTGCGTGGCGGTGATCGTCACCGGGCACGGGCGCCCCGGCCACCTCAAGCGCGCGCTCGAAGCCGGCGTTCGGGGCTTCCTGCCCAAGACAGTGTCGGCGACAGTCCTCAGCGAGGTCGTCCGCACCGTCCACCGTGGCGGCCGCTACGTCGACCCGGAGCTGGCCGCCGAGGCCATCAGCGCCGGCGACAGCCCGCTGACCCCCCGAGAGGCCGACGTCCTGGAACTCGCCGCCGGCGGGGCCCCGGTCGAGGAGATCGCCGTCCGGGCACACCTCTCACCAGGCACGGTCCGCAACCACCTTTCGGCGGCCGCGGCAAAGCTCGCTGCCCCGAACCGACACGCGGCGGTGGACGTCGCACGTCGGCACGGGTGGATCTGAGGCTGACCTGAGCCATTGAAGGCCGAACGCCACAATGCCGCCGCGCGCTGCGCCTCACATGAGCACCGTCGAAGCCGGCGGGGGCTGCGCGGGCGTCCGCAAAATTGACGCCGGGCGGAAAGACGTCGAACACCTGCTGGCCGTTACCGGGACCGGGTCGGGGAAGTCGATGGACGTCCATGATCTCGGGACCGCCCGAGCGGGTGGCTGCACAGCACGGATGCGCTGAGGCCAGGTGGGTCGGGAGGGGAGTCGTGCCGCCGCAGCACCCGCAGGTCCGTGTGCCAGCGATGGGTCGTCGGACCCCGACCGACGTCTCCGGCTGCTACACCTCGGACGGGGTGGTGGTGCTGGTGCGCTGCCAGCTGACGGTCAGATCCTTGCGCTGGCCGAACCGCTCGACGTGGTTGCCGAGCGCGTGCTCGATGCGGCCGACGGACTCCTCGTCGGGGCCTTCGGCCTGCAGGACCAGCACGTCGTCGCCGACGGTGATCCGGGCGACCGAGCCGAGGATGTGCGCCGTCCAGGTGCCGGCGGGCGACTCGACGAACTCGACCTTGCGGCCGAGGTGGCTCAGGAGCTGCTTGGCGTAGCGGCCAGGGGCGTCGGTGATGACGTCCGCGCGGGAGGTGATGACTGCCGCCGGCGAGGTGGTCGGGGTGGTGCCTGGAGTGGTCGTGTGGATCTCCTCCGCGGGTACGGCGGTGGACGTGCTCGGGGATGGTGGTGCCCTGGTGCCGGCGCGAGCTGTACGTCGCGCCGGCACCAGGACGCTGGTGCCGTCAGGCGCTGGGCTGCGGCTTGTTCTCGTTGATGCCGTAGACCTTGCCGTCGATCCCGCGGAAGTGCTGCCAGGCGTAGTCGTACTCGGGGAAGCGGGCGATCTCGCCGAGGAGCTCGGCGCCGGCGGCTTCGAGTTGCTGCGCCGCCTCGGCGACGTCGTCGACGCGGAACCCGAAGGCGACGCCGTCGTTGAGGCCCCAGGGCATGACGGTCTCCGGGGTGTAGAGCTCGAAGACGTCGCCGTTGGGGAAGTAGAAGACGCTGACGTTGTCCATCTCCATGGCCGGGCTGACGCCGTAGCTGTTGATGATGAAGTTCTTCTGGGCGTCGAACTCGTCGGCGTCGACGACGATCGCGTGCCAGGTGATGCCCTGGAAGGTGGCCATGGCCGTGTCCATCTCTCGTTAGGTTCCGCCCGGCCGGGCGGCCGGGTGGGTCGTGCTCGCCGTCGCCGGGTGGCTATGGCACGTGAGCTGTGCAGGAGGTCAGGCGGCCTGGAAGCTGCGCTTGGACAGCCCGACCATGTAGCCGTCGATCGTGGTGGTGACCGGGGCGGTCGGGTCGGAGGAGGCGCCGAGGGTGACGAACAACGGCGTGAAGTGCTCGACGGTCGGGTGCGCGTAGCGCAGGCCGGGGGCGCGGTTGCGGAAGTGCTGCAGCTCCTCGATGTCCCCGCGGGCCAGTGCGTCGGCGGCCCAGGCGTCGAACTCGGCGGACCAGGTCGGCACCTTGGGGCTGTGCATGTCGATGTGCCGCAGGCCGTGGGTCATGAAGCCCGAGCCGATGACCAGGACGCCCTGCTCACGCAGGGTCCGCAGCCGGGCGCCGATCTCGAGCAGGCGGGTCGTGCTGGCCCGGGTCGGCAGGCTCAGCTGCAGCACCGGGATGTCCGCATGCGGGTACATGACCTTCAGCGGCACCCAGGCGCCGTGGTCCAGGCCGCGGCCGCGGTGCTCGTGCAGGGTCTCGCCGTCCGGCATCACCGACAGCAGCTGCCTCGCCAGTCCCGACGACTCGGGCGTGTCCATGCGCATGTCGAAGTAGGTCTGCGAGAACCCGCCGAAGTCGTAGACGAGCTCGGTCGGGACGGTGCTGCTGATGGCGAGCGCGTCGGACTCCCAGTGCGCGGAGACGATGAGGATCGCCTTGGGCTTGGGCAGGTCGCGCGCCCAGGTGACGAGCTGCTCCATCCAGTACGCGTCCTCGAAGAGCGGCGGAGCGCCGTGGCTGATGAAGAGCGAGGGCAGCGCGCCGTCGTCGGGCGTCCAGGTCCGGTGCGGCTGGTGGCGGTCGAGGTTGTCGACGAGATGCAGGTGGCCGACGAAGGGGTGGCGCGGGTCGATGCGCGCGTCAGCGGCGGCGGTGGTGCTGCTCGCGGGGTCCAGCAGGCTCATCACGGGCTCCAGGTCTCCATGGGACGGGCGGCGCCACGTGGTCCGACCTCGTAGCGACTCTGCTGTCAATTTACTTGATGTGTCAAGTATTCCGCCCAGCGTTGAGCAGTCGTGTGCACACCTCTGGAGGCGCCGGTCGCGCGACAGGCGTCATCCACGATCATGTGGAGCCCTGGTCGATGGAGGCTCGCATTCGAAATGGGGGCCGGCACGCGAAGCAGCCGGGGCGCTGGACCCGGTCTCCGGCACCCAACGCGTTTGACGTGTTCCAGGCGCTCGGAGTCGCGGCGGGCGTGCACGTCCGGTTCGGGGTGCGGCGGTGGTCAGGGGCGACCATGTCCTTCCGGCGGGGGCGGCGCTCAGCGGTGAGGTGGCGCGGTTCCGTGGTCGTGCGCATCGGTGCGGCAGCGTCACCGACCGGTGCGGCTCAGCAGGTCCGGTAGCGCGCGTAGACCAGTCCGCTGTCGAAGACACGCTCCTCGACCAGCTCCAGATCGAGGCGCACGCCGTCGGGGAAGAACCGCTTGCCGCCGCCGACCACGCTCGTGGTGAGGAACAGGCCGTACTCGTCCACCAGGCCGGCCGCGATCGCCTGGGCCGCGAGCGTCGGGCCGTCGACGGTGAGGTCGTGATCGGCGTCGGCCTTGAGCCTGCGCACCGCGTCGGGGTCGAAGGTGCGCTCGATCCTGGTCTTCGCGCTGGACACCGACTCCAGCGTCGTGGAGTACACGACCTTCTCCGCGGCCTGCCAGTCGCGGGCGTACTGCACGATGTGCGGCGGCGCGTCGGGCTCGGTGTGCGCGGTCTCCCAGAAGACCATCGTCTCGTACATCCGTCGGCCGTAGAGGTACGTGCCGACGTCGCGGAAGACGTCGCCGATGAAGGTGTGCACCTCCTGATCGTCGGCGGCTCCCCGACCGAGGTTCCCCTCCGACGCCTCGGCGTAGCCGTCGAGCGAGGTGATCATCGAGTAGATGAGCTTGCCCATCGCGTCTCCTCCGGGTACGAGCGCGTCGGTCCACCATCTGTCCTGCAGGCGGTGACCTCCGTGCAACCGGGAACTCATCGATCGGCTGGCCGGCCGGTAGCTGTCACGCGCGACCAGGGTTGCCTTCGCGCCTACCGCGCAGCGGGTACGGGTAAGCGGTCCGGCATGTCCGACTTCGAGATCACCGCCCTGGTCCTGGCCGAGCACGAGGTCTTCCGGCGGGAATTCGCCGCGCTCGAGGACCTGAACGGCCAGGAGCTCGCCGCCGCGTGGGAGGCGCTGCACGCCAAGCTCGAGGTGCACGCCGTCGCCGAGGAGCAGCTGTTCTACCCGCTGCTCGCCCAGGAGGCGGACGGCGAGCAGGAGACGGCGGAGGGCGTGCACGACCACAACGAGATCCGGCACGCCGCGGCCGCCGTCGGGGAGCACGAGGTCGGTAGCGACGGTTGGTGGGAAGCGGTGCGCACCACACGGCAGGTCAACGCCGACCACATGGCCGAGGAGGAGGTGGACTTCTTCCCACCGTTCAAGGAGGCCGTCGACGACGAGCAGCGCGAGGCCCTCGGGATGCGCTGGCTGGCCTTCCACGATGAGCACGAACAGGCCGACGGGCTGTCCGGCGGAGACGCGGAGGTGGCCGAGGTGGTCGCGACCGAGGTGCCGGAGGGCGAGCCGTCTCTCTAGGAACGCCACCCTCCTGGGCCCGTGCGGGCAGGACCGCTCCTCCGGGGGCCCATCGTCACATGGCGCTGGGCGGCAGCCGTAGGTTTCCTTCGCATCGTCTGTCGCAGCGCGACGCGCGCTCCGGTGTTCCTCGCCACGCCTGACCAGCGCCCGTCGAGCCACCTCCAGCCGATCCGGTGGTGAAGCAGGCACGTCGATCTGGACACCTGGAAGGGCTACGCAGTGTCGAGCGGGCTTGCTTGACTCCACAGCATGGACTCGACCCTGTCGCCGGGGGTGTCGCCTCCCGACCGCCTCGGCATGACCACGCTGCCCGATCGCCGCAGGCTCGGCTGGAGCGAGTGGGGGCCGCCCGACGGCACGCCGGTGCTCTTGTGCCCGGGTGCGGCCACCAGCCGCTGGCTGGGCTTCGGAACCGGGTACCTCGACGAGCTCGGTGTCCGGTTGATCTCGGTCGACCGTCCGGGCCTCGGCGCCTCGGATCCCGCCCCGGGCCGCGACCTGAACGGCTGGGCAGGTGACGTCACCGCGCTCGCACGGGACCGCGGGCTGGGCCGCCCAGCCGCGGTGGGGTTCTCGCAGGGCGCTCCGTTCGCCCTCGCTTGCGCCGCGGCGGGCGTGGTCAGCGCGCTCGCCGTCGTGTCAGGAACCGACGAGCTCGCCGAGCCGTCGGTGCGTGCGCAGCTCGTTCCCGACGTGCGGCGCCTCGTGGACCTGTGCGGCATGGATCCAGCCGCAGCGGTCGACTCCTTCACGAGGGTCGGGCCGCAGGCCATGGCCGAGATGGTGACGGCCGTGAGCGGCGAGGCGGACCGGGTGGTCTACCGCCATCCCGCCTTCGACGCGGCCTATCGCCGAGCGCTGGACGAGGCTTTCATGCAGGGTTCCGACGGCTATGCGACCGACACGGTGCTGTCGATGACCCGCTGGCCCTTCGACGTCTCCAGGATCCGGGTCCCCGTCGACCTCTGGTACGGGACCGCGGACACCAGCCCGGTGCACTCGCCGGATCGCGGAGCGGGGCTCGCGGCTCGCATCCCGGGAGCACGGCGGCACGTCGTGGACGGCGCGGGTGGTGCCCTCCTGTGGACCCGAGCCGGCCGCATCCTGGCCTCCCTTCTCGAGCGTGGGCAGGCGCCGGGCCGGCCGACCTCATCAGGCAGGGGATGAACAACGCGCTCAGCAGGAACCGAGCTCCCCGACCACCTACCGGTCATCACCGCCAGTTCCGGACGTGACCGGCGACGTCTCGATCGGGACGGCGCGGACGTGCGAGCGGAGAGTTCGGGGCCTGACCGGAGGCGGGCGGGACCGAGGACCGGTCTCGGGGCGGGAAGCGCGGTCCCGCTCCGCCAGGGTTGGCGGCGGCACGGCGTGGCATGGATGCGGACGGGGCTCCGCGGCGGACGGAGACCGGCCCCGCGGGGCGAGGACGAGGGGATGGGCCGGGACCATGACCGAGGCGACGACAGGTGACAACGGCAGCGTCCTGATCACGGGAGCCGGAGGCGTCATCGGGGCACATGCGGCTGCGGAGTACGCGAAGCGGCCGGAATGGCGCGTGCGGGGAGTGAGCCGCCGCCGGCCGCGGAAAACGACGTGGGACCACCTCCGGGTCGACCTCGGCGATGCCGACGCCGCGCGTGCCGGTCTGCAGGCGCTCGGGGACGTGACGCACCTGGTCTTCGCCGCCTACACGGAACGACCCACTGCGCGGGAGGCGTCCGAGGCCAACGTCGCGTTGCTGCGCAACACCCTGGACGGACTGGCGGGGGCGGGCGCGCCCCTGGAGCACGTGACGCTGTACCAGGGCGGCAAGGCGTACGGGGCGCACATGGGGTTCTTCAACACGCCGGCCAAGGAGACCGACCCGCGGATCATCCAGCCGAACTTCTACTACGACCAGGAGGACCTGCTGCGCGAGGTCGCGACCGAGCGGGGCTTCCGGCTCACGGTCTTCCGCCCCGAGGGCGTCATCGGCTATGCGGTGGGCAACCCGATGAACCTGCTCATGGTCGTCGCCGTCTACGCCGCGATCGCCAAGGAGCTCGGCCAGCCGCTGCGGTTCCCCGGAAGCCTGGCCGCCTACGACGCCCTCTACCAGGTCACCGACGCCGAACTGCTGGCCCGCGCCACGGTGTGGGCCGGGAGCGAGCCTCGCGCGGACGGTGAGATCTACAACGTCACCAATGGGGACCAGATCCGCTGGAGACACCTGTTCCCGGCCTTCGCCCGGCATCTCGGGATGGAGCACGCCGAGCCGCAGCCGGTTCCGCTGCCCGAGGCGATGGCCGATCGACGGGACGTGTGGGAGCGGCTGGTCGCCCGGCACGGCCTGGTGAGCACGCCGTACGAGGACCTGGTGCGCTGGGAGTTCGGCGAGTTCATCTTCACGTCCGGCTTCGACAACGTCAGTTCGACGATCAAGCTGCGTCAGGCCGGCTTCGCCGACTGCCTGGACACCGAGCAGCGCTTCCTGGAGCTGTTCGACCGGCTGGCCGCGGACGGGGTCATCCCGCCGGTGCGGTGACCGCTGCCCGACGTCCACCGGGAGAACGACGTTCGTGCGCACTCGGGGAAGGGAAGGATCCCGCTGCGCGTCCGGTCAGGCCCGCGGTTCGGAAGGCACCGCTCGGCCGTCGTCGTCCCGGCCGGCCGGGCCCGTGCGTCGGGGCGCACCATCCGAGGCTGCCGGGCCGTGCGCGGGGTCAGCAGCGACACGACGACGGAGCCGCCACGCCCTGGCGGACCAGGAAGTCGTCATCGGCGAGGACCACCCGCGGGCCCACCGAAAAACCGTATCGGCCGGGGCGGCTCGCCCCACCCCACCGGTGGGCCAGCACCCGGGAACGGGATGCCCGCCGCCGCCCGACTGTGGTGCTCGCAGGCTGCTGCCGCTGCTCCGGACTTCCTAGCGTCCTCCTCACGTCGCACGTCCGCCCACGACGACGTCGGAGGAGCAACGATGATCGAGATCCGCAATCTGACCAAGGTCTACGGAGCCATCCGTGCGGTCGACGACCTGACCGTCGTCGTCCGCCCCGGGACGGTGACCGGGTTCCTCGGCCCCAATGGGGCAGGAAAGTCCACGACGATGCGCAGCATCGTCGGGCTGGACCGCCCCTCCGGCGGCGAGGTGCTCGTCGCCGGACGGCGCTATGCCGACCATCCCGCACCGATGCACGAGGTCGGGGCACTGCTGGACGCGAAGGCCACCCACCCCGGGCGCAGTGCCCGGACGCACCTGCGCGCACTGGCCATGACCAACGGCATCGGCCGAGGCCGCGTGGACGAGGTCATCGACATGGTGGGCCTCTCCGGGGTCGCCGACCGGCGCGTCGGCGGTTTCTCCCTGGGAATGGCCCAGCGCCTCGGCATCGCGGCCGCCCTCCTCGGCGACCCCGCCGTGGTCCTGCTCGATGAACCCGTCAACGGCCTGGACCCCGACGGCATCCGCTGGATCCGCGGGCTCCTCCGGGGCCTGGCCGCCGAGGGACGCACGGTCTTCGTCTCCTCCCACCTGATGAGCGAGATGGCGCTGACCGCCGATCACCTGGTCATCGTGGGCCGTGGACGGCTGCTGGCGGACGTCTCGATGGAGGACATGACCGCCTCCGCATCAGGACAGGTCCGGGTCCGCAGCCCACGCACCGCCGAGCTCGCCCAGCTCCTCTCCGGAGACGGCGTGGCGATCACCCGACCCGAGCCCGACGTCCTGTCGATCACCGGGCGCACCAGCACGGACATCGCCGAGACCGCGCTCGCGGCCCGGATCCTGCTGACCGAGCTGACCCCGGTCCACGCCTCCCTCGAGGACGCCTACCTGGCGCTGACCGCGCACGACGTCCAGTACCAGGCCATCAGCCACGACCGCACCGACCCCGGGAGGGCCGCCGCATGACCACCACCATCGACCGACCCCGGACCGGGGCCGCCGGCAGCCGCTCCTCGGGCGCCCGTACCACGCACCGCCGCGTCCTGGCGGCCGAGGCCCTCAAGCTGCGCAGCACGCGCTCGATCCGCTGGCTCCTGGTGGCCAGCGTGCTGAGCATCCTCGCGGCGGCGCTGTCCTCCGCCCTGACTGCGACACTGGCCGAGGCCCCGCCACCCGAGGGCGCCGGCGCCGCGACGGACCCGCTGGGCGCCGCCCTGTCCGGCGTGAGCTTCACCCAGGTGCTGGTCGGCGTGCTCGGCATCCTCGTCGTCACCAGCGAGTACACCACCGGTCTCGTCCGGGTCACCTTCACCGCCGTGCCGAAGCGGTTGCCCGTCCTGGAGGCGAAGGCCGTCCTGACGGGCGCCGTCGTGTTCGTCGTGATGCTGGCGGCGGAGCTCATCTCTTTCCTCGGCGCGCAGGCGATCATGTCGACGGAGGTCTCGGTGTCGTTGGGGAACCCGGGAGTGGCCCGAGCGATCGGGGGCTCGGCGCTCTATCTCGCCGTCACCGCGGTCCTGGCGGTCGCCTTCGGCTGGCTGCTGCGCAGCGCGATCGGCGCAACGGGCGGTCTGTTCGGCCTGCTGTTCGTGGTGCCCCTCATCGGCGTGCTGCTTCCGGCGGCTGATCCGTACCTGCCAACCAACGCGGGCTCCGCGATCATGCAGATCGGTTCGTCCGACGGAGTCCTGTCGCCCTGGGCAGGAATGGGCGTCTTCGTCCTCTATGCCGCGATCGCACTCGGCGCCGCCGCCATGGTGCTGACCCGCCGCGACGCCTGATGCCCCGCCCCGCCGAGCGGCTCGCGTCTCGTCGCCGCTCTCGTCGTGGCCGTCGTCCCGAGCCGGAGACGGGCAGCCGAGTCGTCGCTCCGGGAAGTCCGGAGTGAACCGATCGACGGCCCGGGACCGCTCCCGCGTGGAGGGGACAGCCAGAACCTGATCCGCACCCACCCGCCCGTAGCTCATCAACCCGGAAGGAGAAGTCATGCGCAGAACCATGCTCGTCGCCCTCTCAAGTCTGGTCCTCGCCGTTGCCGCCGTCCTCTCGGTGTCGGCTGTGTCGTCGGCGGACGACGACCCGGGGGAGGAGTCGACGACGCTGCGCTTCGACGTCCGGTTCAGCCCGCAGGCGCTCATCGCCACCAACAACGAGCGAGACCCGAACAGCCCGCTCGCGCTGGGCGACGCCAATGTCTTCCACGACCAGCTGCTCGTGGACGGGGAGCGGGTCGGCGACGAGGTCGGGTCCTGTGTCATCGCGGCCCTGGCTCCGGAGATCGTGGCCAACTGCGGCCTCGTGATCCGGCTTCCCGACGGCGACATCACCGGCCAGTTCGCGACGAGCCCCGGCCCCGATCCCAAGCCCATCGCCTTGACCGGTGGCACGGCGGCTTACCGCAACATCGGCGGCGAGGGAACCCTGGTCGAGTTCGGCGACGAGACGGGGACCCTGACGCTGGAGGTGCTGCACCTCGACACGCGGGGGAAGTGACGTCGTAGCAAGGCTCAGCGCGGTCACGGACGGCCATGGATGTCGGCACAGCCGATGTCCATGGCCGCCGGTCGTCGACGGGTTCCGCACGGGAATCGAGGACGAAGACGGCGGTGCCACACCAGCGGCAGGGGACCCCGGTCATGGCAGAGGCCTTGCTGCGAGCACGTTCCCCTCCGGACCTGGACCGTCGCGCCGTTCCTGCCGCGGCCCGACGTCGTCGCCGACGCAGTGCTCCGCCTGGTGCGCGCTGCCTGACGCCGGCCACGCCGACGGTTCCTCGCCGAGTGGGGGACGCAGCGGTCATCCGCTCGCCGCCTCCCATGCCCGTCGCAGTCGCCGGACCCCCTGGGTGAGCGCGGGCTCGGGCACGCTCGCGAAGCACAGGCGGAGCGCGTTCCGCTGCTCGCCGACGACGGAGAACGCGCGTCCCGGCACGAACGCCACGCCCCGCGCCAGCGCCTTCGCCAGCAGCGTGTCCGTGTCCGTTCCGTCGGTGAACCACGCCCACGTGAACATGCCACCGGCCGGAGGACTGGCAGCGAGCCGGGAGCCGAACTCCGCCTGCAGGGCTTCGGACAGGTGAGCGGCGCGGCTGCGGTACACCGTGCGTATCCGGTCGACGTGCGCGTCCAGCCTCGCCTCGTCCGCCGACGCCTCCCGCACGAGCGCCTGGGCGAGGGTCGAGGTGTGCAGGTCGGCGGCCTGCTTGGCCCGGGTCACCGCCGAGAGCACCGGGCGCGGCGCGGTCAGCCAGCCGACCCTGAGGCCGGGAGAGAGAATCTTCGAGAACGTGCCGAGGCGGGCTGCGCGCTCGGTGTATGCGGCCACCGGGGCAGGCGGCGCCCCGCCGAAGCCGAGGCGTCGGTAGGCGTCGTCCTCGACGATCAGGAAGCCGTACCGGTCGGCGAGGGCCGCGAGGTGCCTGCGGCGGTGCTCCGGCATGGTGCTGCCCGCCGGATTGTGGAACGTCGGTGTGACGTAGACCAGTTTCGGTCGCAGCCCGGCAGCGAGGCGCGCCGCGAGCTCCTCCGTGCGCATCCCCTCCCGGTCCTGCGCGACCACGTCGAGGACCGCTCCCGCGGCCCTCAGCGCCTGCACCGCGCCGACGTAGGCGGGATCCTCGACGACGACGCGATCGCCGGGTTCGAGCAGTGTCCGGCACAGCAGGTCCAGGGCCTGCTGCGAGCCGGTCGTGATCAGGACGTCGTCCGCACTGGTGGGCCGGCCCGTCCACGCCGTCTCCCACCGAGCGATCGACGAGCGGAGCGCGGGATCGCCTTCGGTGGTGGAGTACTGGAGGCAGCCCGGTCCGGTCAGCACCGTGGCGGCGCACTCCGCCAACCAGTCGGACGGCAGGGCGCGCTCGTCCGGAAGTCCGCCGGCCAACGAGATGACGTCCGATCGGGCAGTGACCGCGAGCAGTTCACGGATCGCCGACGAGGTGACGCGCGTGGCGCCCGGGGAGAGGAGGCTCGCTGCCCATGTGCCGACGGGCGGAGTGCCGTCGAGAGGCCGTGCGGGAACCGCCGAGATGGAGCTGCCCTCGATCACGACGATGCTCCTCCGCTGCAGTTCGATCCCCGAGCCCTGGAGCGAGCGTCACCGCGGGCTCTCCCGGGCACCAGGTCCAAGCCGCGCCGAGGTGGTCGGGTCGCAGGGGTGCCGTCAGCTCGCCGAGTGGCGTCACGACCTGGCAATACCGGTCGATGTGGCTCTGTCGGGGCACGTCGGCGCGCCGGATGATTCGCACGTCCACGGCAGCAGCGAACGAGGAGCCGGGGCGTCAGCCGGCGAGGAGGCAGGCAACCGATGGGCCATCACCTGCACGAGACCCTCCGACTCCTGGACAGCGCGTGGTCGGCGTTGTCCGGCCCGGATGGCGCTACGACGGGCGTCGGCTTCTCCGGCTGGCGGAACGGTCTGCTCGCCTCTCCCTTTCCGTGCCTGGAGGCGATGTGCGCCGCCGTCGCGTGCTCCTGCCTCGCCGTCGCCGAGGCCGACGCGGCCCGCAACGGCGCAGCGCCGCGGGCGGCCTCCATCGACGTCGCCCACGTCGCCGTCGCAGCACGCAGTGAGCGGTACGCGCACGAGGTGGGCAGCGCGCCGCCTCGCCTCTTCGATCCGCTGTCCCGGTTCTGGCGTACCGCCGACGGATGGCTGCGGACCCATGCGAACTACCCGTGGCACCGGGAACGGCTTCTGAAGGTGCTCGCCTGCTCGGATGACGTGGAGGCGGTCGAGGCGGCGGTGCGGCGATGGCCGGGGGAGGAGCTCGAGCGAGCTCTCCACGAGGCGGGAGGGCTGGGGTTCGCCGTCAGATCGCGCCAGGAATGGCTCGCCCACCCCCAGGGACGAGCAGTTGCGGCGCTGCCCCTCCTGACGACCGGGGGAGGCGGCACCGCAGGCAGGGGCCTGCCCCCCGAGCCGATGCTCGCCGGAGTGCGCGTCCTCGACATGACGCGCGTGATCGCAGGACCCGTCGCCACGCGGACCCTGGCCGGCTGGGGCGCGGACGTCCTCCGGCTGGACAGCCCCCGCCTGCCGGAGATCGCCGCCCAGTCCATCGACACGTTGCCGGGAAAGCGCAGCGCTGTGCTCGACGCGGCGACGCGGAACGGCCGCCGCGAGCTCGAAGCGCTGCTGTCCGAGGCCGACGTGCTGGTGCAGGGATACCGGCCCGGTGGGCTGGCGAAGCTCGGCTTGGCGGCGCCGGACGTCGCCGAGCGCCACCCGCACCTGTCCGTCGTCACGATCTCCGCCTGGGGAACCGCCGGACCGTGGGCGCAGCGCCGAGGCTTCGACTCCCTGGTCCAAGCCGCCACCGGGATCGCCGCCGCCCAGGGCGACGGAACAGGTCGCCCGGGTGCGCTCCCTGCGCAGGTCCTCGATCACGCCACCGGGCATCTCGCGGCCGCGGCGGCGGCCCTCGCCCTCGCCTCGGTGGCCCGGAGGGAGGGACCGCGCCATGCCGAGCTCTCCCTGGCGCAGACGGCCGACTGGCTCCAGTCGTCCGGAACGGCGGGGCGAGAGCGCACCGCCGAGCCCCGTACGGACGCCGACCTGTCGGACGCCGACCGCTGCATGGTCACCCTGCCGGGGCCTGCGACCGGCGTGCGCGTCGTCGCCTCCCCGGGCGCCGTGGGTGGCGTGCGTCCGAGGTGGGCGACCACCACCGGTCTGGGCGCGGACGAGCCCCGCTTCCTGGCACGAGGGTGACTCGGCACCGGGGCCGGCCACCCGCCGGCCGCGCACTCCGACAGAGGGATCGATCCTGATGCACACCGCCCGCCGGCTCTGGTCGCTGTACGAGCCGATCCATGCCGTCACCTACTTCTCCCCGCAGGCGCGCGCTGCCGCCGAGGCGGTGGGTTACCGCAGGTTCTGGACGGGCTACGTCGCGATGCGCATCGCGCCGCTGGGTGCCGTGGGGCCGGAGGTCGCGACGGCGGCCTTCTACGGCTTCTCGCCGAGCAGGATGCGGAAGATCCTCCCGGACGCGTGGCGCGCCGCGCCCCCGGAACGGGCCCTCGAGGCGCGTCTGACCGGCGCCGACCGGACGCTGCAGGCGGCGTGGGCGCCGCTCGGCTCGGCGGCGAGGGTGGCCGAGGCGGCCGAGCTCGCGGAGGAGGCGGCGCAGGCAGCCGACACCCCCGGCCGGTTGCTGGCTGCGGCCAACGCAGCCCAGCCGTTCCCCGATCCGGCGCACCTCCGGCTCTGGCAGGCAGCGACCACGCTGCGCGAGCACCGCGGGGACGGGCACAACGCGGCACTGCTCGCTGCGGGCATCGGTCCCGTGCACGCCCACGTCCTCAAGGAGGCCGGCGGTGAGAGCGAGGCCGGGGTGCTGCGCGCGAGCCGGGGCTGGACCGAGGAACAGTGGTCCGCCGCGACGAGCGACCTGCGGAAGCGTGGGTGGTTGTCCGACGACGGAGACCTCACGGACGCCGGGGTGGCGGCGCGAGGCGACGTGGAGCTCCGCACGGACGAGGCGGCTGCCGCACCCTGGTCGGCCCTGGGCCCCGGCCGGACCCGGCGGCTCGCCGAGCTCCTGGCGCCGCTCGCCGCGGCGGTGCTGGCAGCGGGTGCCTATCGCGTGCCCAACCCCATCGGCGCGCCCCCACCACGGTGAGCAGACCCTCGTGGTGGCTGACGTCGCGCCCGCCACCGTGCTGCGACGGGGACCGGTCGTCCGGACCATGCCCAGGCGGAACTCCCTGGCCCGTTCCGGGTCGGCCGGGATGCCAGGTTCCCGACCGGGTCAGGACCAGGGTCGCTGCGGCCGTCGTCCGCCGTGCTCCCCGGCCGTCGGCGTCGGACCGTGCCTGCCGGTGTAGTCGCTCCAGGCGTCCGCGAGCCGCTGAGCCGCGGTGAGCAGCTCCGCGGTTCCACGGGAGAACGCGATCCGCACGTGGCCGGTCCCCGTTCCATCGGGACAGTGCGTCGGTCCGGGCGACACGGACACGCCTCGGCGCAGGGCGTACTGGGCGAACAGATCGGCGTCGGCCTCTCCCAGGTCCACCCACAGCGACAGGCCACCCAGCGGGGCCGGAACGTCCCACTGGGGGAGCAGCTCGGTCAACCGCGAACGCAGCACCGCGGCGCGCGTCGCCAGTTGCGCGCGGCGCATCCCGATGATGGCCGGCAGCGCATCGAGCGCGCGCAGGCCGAGGAGCTGGCCGGCCGCGGACAGGCCCAGGTCCTGCGCGGCCTTCGCGCGGATCGCCCGATCGGCGATGTCGGGGGAGGCGCGCAGCCAACCGGTGCGAAGGCCGCCCCAGACCGACTTGCTCAGCGACCCGATCGTGACGGTACGAGGGGACGAGGCGCGGCTGGCGATCGACGGCGGACGGTAGCCGTCGAACGCCAGGTCGGCGAGGGTCTCGTCCTCGAAGAGGTAGAGCTCCCGCTCGTCGACGAGGCGGGCGATGCCTCGGCGCCGAGCCTCCGACATGATCGTTCCGGTCGGGTTGTGGCACGTGGGGATGACGTAGAGCGCGGCGGCGCCGGTCGCGTCCAGCGTGCGACGCACGGCCGTGACATCGGCCCAGCCGTCGTCGGAAGGAACGGTGACCACCCGGGCACCGGCGCGGGTGAACGCGTCGATCGCGCCGGGGTACGTCGGGCTCTCCACGACCACCGTGTCCCCTCGGCGGAGCGTCGTCGCGGCAGCGGTGGCCAGTGCCTGCTGAGCTCCACCGGTGACCACGATCGACTCGCTGCTGCACGGCTCACCGAGTCGGATGTGGTGAGCGGCGATCGCCTCGCGCAGGGCGGGCATGCCCGCCGGCCAGTAGCCGTGCTCGGCGGCCAGCACCGCGACGTCGGCCCCGTCCAGCGTGAGGAGGTCCACCGGAAGGCCGTCCGGAGCGGCGACGATGCTCATCCCGAGTTCGATGACGTCCTGGCGCGAGGACACCAGCCCGGCGGTGAACCGGCGGAACGCGGCACCGGTGTCGTCGGCCTCGGTGTCGGGCCGCAGCCCCCGGGCGACCCCGGCGGGGATCCAGGTGCCACTGCCTCGGCGGGAGTCGACCCAGCCCTGCTCCCGGAGCGCGGCGTAGGCAGCCATGATGGTGCCCCGGCTGACGGCGAGCATCGACGCGGCAGACCGCTCGGGGGGCAGCCGGGTGCCCGGCGCGAGATCACCCCGTCGGATCGCGCGCTCGACGGCTCTGGCGAGCTGCTCGTAGAGCGCGCCGGGGCCGGAGCACCAGTCGCCGATCGCGGCGGTGAACGCCATCCGGGCCTGGTCGGGCGTCGGGCGGGCGGACCGCTGGAGCGCCGGTGCGCTCCGGACCGGCGGCCGGGCGGGGACGGGAGGTGGTTGCGCGGGTCGGTGCACGGACAGGTGGCCGCTGGCCATGCCTCTGACCTCCTGGACGGCGTCGGGATCGACAGTCTGCCGCGCACCACGACCGCCGCACAGGGCCACATCGCCCCGCAGTGGACCGGTCGACCGGAGCCGGCGTGCTCAGAGCGCGACCGGACCTCCGGTGGCGAGCAGGAGGGCGAGCAGCGCGGCGGCGACCCAGTCGACGGTGGCGCAGAACGGCGGCCACCAGCGGGTGCCCGTGACGAACCGGCTGTGGTGCTGCCACAGGTCCTTCAGGCCGTGGGCGGCCAGACCGGCCACGACCAGCCACGGTGTGCCGGGCACCGCGGCCGCGGCGACGACGGTGAACGCCGCCGCGACGGTGGTCTCGACGACGAGGACGTGCCGACGGCCGTCGGCGACCGCGAAACCGATGTAGATCGCCGCGATCAGGGTGAGCCCGAGGGCGAGGACGGTGGCGGTGTCCAGCCAGACGAAGACCAACGGGGAGGCGGCCTGCAGGACGCCGACGACGGCGCCCCACGCCACCGGCGTGCGCAGGCTGTGGCCGGCGGCGGCTGGGACGGCGGCGGGAACGGTCATGGGAACTCCGGCTGGTTCGGCGGTCGCAGAGCCGACCGGGATCTGCGAGCGGGGCGTCTGGAGGGCACGGACGACACGCTCCCGGTCGCCGCCACTCCGCACACCGGTGATTCCGCCGGGTCGTCCAGGGGACCAGCGACTCAGAGGTCGAGCGGGAGCGCGGAGAGCTCGGCGCGGGAGGCCAGGCCGAGCTTGGTGAACACGTTGCGCAGGTGGAAATCGACCGTGCGGGGGCTGATGAACAGCCGTGCGGCGGCGTCCCGGTTCGACAGGCCCTGCCGCACCAGCGCCGCGACCTGGCGTTCCTGGGCGGTGAGCTCCGAGGCGGTGGAGACGTCACGGCGTCGGGCGGTCTCACCGGAGGCGCGCAGTTCCTGGGCGGCGCGATCGGCGTACGGCGTGGCTCCCAGGTCCTCGAAGAGGGCGAGAGCGGCTCGCAGGTGCTCGCGGGCGTCCACTCGGCGGCGGGCGCGGCGCAGGTGCTCGCCGTAGGCGAGGTGGGTCCGGGCCCGGTCGGGCAGGCGCAGTGACGTCCGGTGCGCCGCCAGAGCCCGGCGGAAACGCTCGTCCGCCTCCTCCCCGTCGGCGAGGAGCGCGTGGCCGTGCTCGACGACGGCGATCGCGGCCGGGGCGTCGGTTCCCTCGGCGAATGCGCTCAGCTCGTGCAGCCAGGCACGCGCGAGGTCCTGCCGGTCGGCACGGACGGCGGCCTCCAGGCGGTCGATGGCCGCCAGCCGGCAGAGCCACGGCTCGCCGATCTGCGCCAGGTGGTGCAGGGCGGTCGCCGGCTGCGCCGTCGCGCGCAGGCCCCGCGCCCACCGCACCAGACCGACGACGAGCGCGTCGGTGACGCCGATGGGATGCGCCTGCCGGACGGCGTCCACCTCGGCCAGGTGGTCCTCGGCGGCGGCGTCGCCGCGCAGGGCGGCCAGCAGGGCGAGCTCGGCGGTCGGCAGCGCGGT
>DASPIH010000342.1:0-7379 GCA_035629195.1 Blastococcus sp.
GCCGCGACCTGGGCGGGGGAGGCCCAGCCGTCGGGGAGCCCCAGCAGCGCCGCGCCGGCCAGGCAGCCGACCGCCGCCGGCGCTGCCACCGGGCGGTCGTCCCGGCGCAGCGCCGCCACCCAGACCGTCGGGGCCGCGGTCAGCAGCAGGAGCAGCGCCAGCTCCGACCAGTTCCCGCCCGCGACCAACCGGCCGATGGACAGCACGGCGAGCAGCACGCCGCCGCTCAGGGCCAGCGGAAGGAACATCCCCCGGCGCCAGCCGGACAGCTCTCCCGCGGCGACCGCGGCGGCGAGCACACCGGCGAAGCCGGCCACCGCGACGGCGACCGGACCGCCGGCCGAGCTGGCACCTGCGACGGCCGCTCCGACGAGCAGCCCTGACACGACCGGGACCAGCCGGGGCGGCCCGAGCAGCACGTCGAGCGGTCGCCGCAGCCGCGCGACCAGCAGGCACGCGACGGCCACCGCCACCAGCGCGACGGCCGGCCAGCGCTGCGCGGGCGACGCCGCCCAGGCCTCCCGGGAGCCTGCCAGCACCGCGGCGGCCCACCACACGACGGTGGTCGCCATGGCGACCCGGGCCACCAGCGGGCGGGCCCACAGGGCGACGCCGACGCCGACCACCGAGACGCCCAGGAAGAGCTCGGTGTGCAGGGAGCCCGGCACGGCGTCCAGCGAGCGCAGTGCCGCCGCCTGGGTGGCCACCCAGGCCGCGAGTGGCCAGGCAGCGGGCGTGGGGGAGGAGCGGTGCAGGGCCAGGAACACCCCGGCCAGGGCCAGCGGGAGCAGGGGCTCACCGCCGGTCGGCGCGGCGCCGAGGTCGCTGCCGGCCAGCCCCAGCCCGGCGGCACTCGCCGCGAACATCTCGGCCGAGGTGCGCAGCTGCCCGCGGTCGGCCCGACCCGAGACGGCTGCCGCCACGACCGCGAGGGCCAGGACGGCTGCGCGGACCAGGGGGCCGCCGTAGGCCGACGCCAGCGTGGCCCCGGCGCTGACGAGCAGGACCGCACCGACGGCGAGCAGGACCTGCGGCGGGCGGGTTCGGTACGGGAACGGGGGCACCATGACCGCTCACCCCCGCTCTGCCGACACGTCCCGCCCCACCGTAGGGCGGGTCGGAGGGCACGGCAGTCCGGCTCCGGCGGATCGGAGCGTCGCCGGCCGGAGGGCGCGCGGGCACCGGACGGCACCGCATCCGGCGGCGCGATGCCGCCGATGTCACCTCGGCAGCGTTCGTGGTATTGGGCGGGAAGCGCCTACCCTGGGATCAGTGATCACGACGACGGGCCTGGAACTGCGCGCCGGAGCCCGCATCCTCATCAGCGAGGCGAACCTGCGGGTGCAGCCGGGCGACCGCATCGGCCTGGTGGGGCGCAACGGCGCCGGCAAGACCACCACGCTCACCACCCTGGCCGGTGAGCGGCTGCCGCACGCCGGCAAGGTGGAGGTCAGCGGGGAGATCGGCTACCTCCCGCAGGACCCGCGCAGCGGCGACCTCGACATCACCGCCAGCGACCGCGTGCTCTCCGGCCGTGGGCTGGACGTGCTCCGCAACGAGATGGTCAAGGCGCAGATCGCCATGGCCGAGCCGGCCGACGACGCCGAGCGGGACCGGGCGGTGCGCCGGTACGGGCGGATCGAGGACCAGTTCGCCGCGCTCGGGGGCTATGCGGCGGAGAGCGACGCCGCCCGCATCTGCACCAACCTCGGCCTGCCCGACCGGGTGCTGGCCCAGCCGCTGCGCACCCTCTCCGGTGGTCAGCGCCGCCGGGTCGAGCTCGCCCGCATCCTCTTCTCCGACGCCGAGACGCTGCTCCTCGACGAACCCACGAACCACCTCGACGGCGACTCGATCACCTGGCTCAAGGGTTTCCTGTCCAGCCACCGCGGCGGGCTCATCGTCATCAGCCACGACGTCGAGCTGCTGGACGCCGTCGTCAACAAGGTGTGGCACCTGGACGCCAACCGGGCCACCGTCGACATCTACAACCTCGGCTGGAAGCCCTACCTCGCCCAGCGGGAGACCGACGAGCGGCGCCGCAAGCAGGAGCGGGCGAACACCGAGCGCAAGATCGACACCCTCAACGCCCAGGCCGACAAGATGCGGGCGAAGGCCACCAAGGCCAAGGCCGCGAAGAGCATGGACAAGCGGGCCGAGCGGCTGGCCGCGGGCCTGGCCGACGTGCGCGTGGCGGACAAGGTCGCCAAGCTCCGCTTCCCGACCCCGGCCGCCTGTGGCAAGACGCCGCTCACCGCCGAGGGCCTCTCCAAGAGCTACGGCTCGCTGGAGATCTTCACCGACGTCGACCTCGCGGTGGACCGGGGCGCGCGCGTGGTCGTGCTCGGGCTCAACGGCGCCGGCAAGACGACGCTGCTGCGCATGCTGGCCGGCACCGAGCGCCCCGACACCGGCGAGGTCAAGGCCGGGCACGGGCTGCGGGTGGGCTACTACGCCCAGGAGCACGAGACGCTGGACATGGACCGGACGCTGCTGGAGAACATGGCCTCGGCCGCGCCGGACAGCACCGCCACGGAGCTGCGGAAGATCCTCGGGGCGTTCCTCTTCTCCGGTGAGACGGTCGACCAGCGCACCGGCACCCTCTCCGGGGGCGAGCGGACCCGGCTGGCGATGGCCACGCTCGTCGTGTCCGGGGCCAACGTGCTGCTCCTCGACGAGCCGACGAACAACCTCGACCCGGCCAGCCGCGAGCAGGTGCTCGAGGCGCTGCGCACCTACGCGGGCGCGATCGTCCTGGTCACCCACGACGAGGGCGCCGTCCGCGCCCTGGACCCGGACAAGGTCATCCTGCTGCCCGACGGCACCGAGGACGCCTGGAGCGAGGAACTGGCCGACCTGGTCGAACTGGCCTGACCTCCCGGTCACGCGCCGGGGGCCGACGCACACGAGATCCCTCTGCTTTCGCGTGGCCGACGTCACGCGTCTGGGTGATCATGGAGCCGCGTGAGCCGTCGTCAGGACGGCGGCACCACGGCGACAGCCACGGCCGGCCCGCCGCGCGGGCCGGTTCCGCCGGCACCTTGCGGGACGGCGGCCGACACGGAGGGGAGCCATGGCCGACACGAGCACAGCGGACCTCGGCAAGGGCAAGCGGATCACCGGAGGAGACCGGTCGACGCTCGCCGACGAGCTGCGCAAGCGGTACGACGGGGGCGAGAGCATCCGGTCGCTGGCCACGTCGACCAACCGCTCCTACGGGTTCGTGCACCGTCTCCTCTCGGAGTCCGGGGCCTCGCTGCGCAGCCGTGGTGGAGCCAACCGGAACAGCAAGAAGGCGTGACGCCGGACCGCACGGTCTCCTCCGATGCAGGCTGGGTGCGGACCCATCGCGATGGCGCCGTCCTCACCGTCAGCCTGAACCGACCGGACCAGCTCAACGCCCAGACGCCGGCCACCTGGTCCGCACTGGCCGGGGTCGGCGCCTCCCTGGACGACGACGTGCGCGTCGTCGTGCTGCGGGGGGAGGGCCGGGCGTTCTCCGCCGGCCTCGACCGCAGCATGTTCATCCCGTCGTCGACCACCGGCGGTGGGCTGGGCGAGCTGGTCGCCCTGCCGGTCGACGACGCGCAGGAGCGCATCCGCGGCTACCAGGCCGGATTCCGCTGGCTCCGCTCGCCGGGCATCGTCTCGGTCGCCGCGGTGCACGGGCATGCCATCGGGGCCGGTGCGCAGCTGGCGCTGGCCTGCGATCTGCGGGTGTTCGCCGACGACGCCCAGCTGCGGCTGCCCGAGGTCACCCTGGGCCTCGTACCCGACCTGACGGGCACCAGCACCCTGGTGGAGCTGGTCGGGTACTCGCGGGCACTGGAGATGTGCCTGACCGGGCGCGCGGTCGGTGCCGCCGAGGCCCAGGCCATCGGGCTGGCCACCCTCGTGGTTCCCCGCGGCGACCTGGACGGCGCGGTCGGCGACCTGGTGCAGGCGCTGCTCGCGCCGCCCGTGGGAGCCAGCCGCGCCACCGCCGCGCTGGTCCGCTCCGCGGTCCGCAACGACTTCCCGGCGCAGGACGCCGCCGAGCGGGCGGCCCAGGTGCAGCGACTGCACGCTGTCGTCAGCGGCCGCTGAGATGCTCGGGAGGAACAAGCGCGGTCGCATCTCGGTTCCAGCAGCGCCGGGTCGACGCCGGCGTAGCTGAGGAGGTGCGGTGGACGGGAGCCCGATGACCTCCATGGCGGCGATGCGGTCCTTCCGGCGGGATCCGTCGGTGACCTCGCGCCAGCTGCCCAAGGGCACGGTGCGCCGCATCCTGGGGATCGCCCGGCCGTACCGGCGCGAGCTCACCTTCTTCCTGCTCCTGGTCGTCGGCTCCTCGGTCATCGGGGTCATCACCCCGCTGCTCGCGGGCAACATCGTCAACCGGATCGCCGGGCTCGAGGGCACCGCCGGCGACATCGTGCGCATCGCGTTCGTCATCGCCGGCCTGGCCGTGGTGGACGCCGTCATCTCGCTGGGCACCCGCTGGTACTCCGCCCGCATCGGCGAGGGGGTCATCTACGACCTCCGCAGCCGGGTGTTCGAGCACGTGCAGCGGATGCCGGTCGCCTTCTTCACGCGGACGCAGACCGGCGCCCTGGTCAGCCGGCTGAACAACGACGTGATCGGAGCCCAGCAGGCGTTCACCTCGACGCTGTCGGGGGTGGTGTCCAACGTGATCGGTCTGGTGCTGACCGGAGCCGTCATGCTGACGCTCTCGTGGCAGATCACGCTGCTGTCCCTGGTGCTGGTGCCGCTGTTCGTCCTGCCCGCACGACGGATCGGGCGTCGGCTGCAGGAGATCACCCGGGAGTCGTACTCGCTCAACGCGTCGATGAACGCGACGATGACCGAACGGTTCAACGTCGCCGGTGCCCTGCTGGTGAAGCTGTTCGGCCGGCCGTCCGCCGAGGCGGCGTCCTTCAGCCGGCGTGCCGCCCGGGTCCGCGACATCGGCGTGCTCTCGGCCATGTACGGCCGGTTCTTCTTCACCGCCCTCACCCTGGTCGCGGCGCTGGCCACCGCACTGGTCTACGGGCTGGGCGGCTGGCTCGCCTTCACCGGCTCCCTCAGCCCCGGCGACGTCGTCGCCCTGGCGCTGCTGCTGTCCCGGCTCTACGGCCCGCTCACCGCGCTGGCGAACGTCCGGGTCGACGTCATGAGCGCCATGGTCAGCTTCGACCGCGTCTTCGAGGTCCTCGACCTGCCCCCGATGATCCGGGAGGCGCCGGACGCGGTCGCCGTGCCGGCGACGGACCGCTCGATCGAGTTCGACTCCGTCTCGTTCAGCTACCCGGCCGCAGCCGACGTCTCGTTGCCGTCACTGGAAGAGGTGTCGCTGCCCGAGCACGGCGGCCCGGTCGACGTGCTGCACGACGTCTCCTTCCGGGTCGAGGCAGGGCAGCTCGTGGCGCTGGTCGGCCACTCCGGCGCGGGCAAGTCGACGATCGCCAACCTCGTCCCGCGGCTCTACGACGTCACCGGCGGGTCGGTGCGCGTCGGTGGCGTCGACGTCCGGACGGCGACGCTGGACTCGTTGCGGAACGCGATCGGCGTGGTGAGCCAGGACGCGCACCTGTTCCACGACTCCATCCGCGCCAACCTGCTGTACGCCCGTCCCGACGCCACCGAGCAGCAGCTGTGGTCCGCCCTCGAGGGTGCGCGGATCGCGGACCTGGTGCGGTCGCTGCCGGAGGGGATGGACACCGTCGTCGGGGACCGCGGCTACCGCATGTCGGGCGGCGAGAAGCAGCGGCTGGCCATCGCCCGCGTCCTCCTCAAGGCGCCGGGCGTCGTGATCCTCGACGAGGCGACCGCCCACCTGGACAGCGAGTCCGAGGCCGCCGTCCAGCACGCGCTCGACGCCGCGCTCAGCGGGCGGACATCGCTGGTGATCGCCCACCGGCTCTCCACCATCCGCAGCGCCGACCAGATCCTGGTGGTCCACGAGGGCCGCATCGTGGAGGCCGGGACGCACGACCAGCTGCTGGCTCGCGAGGGCCGGTACGCCGACCTTTACCGCACCCAGTTCGCGGAGGGGAACCGCAACAGCGCCGTCGTCGGCTGAGTTCGATGACCGCTGCTTCGTGGCGCTCCGCATTGGACCGTGCACGGCGCGTTTTAGGCGCTCGGGTGGGCGCGACGACCGAGGTCAGAGCGGTGGCGAACACCGGCGTGCGTCGAACGGTCCGTGCAGTCGGAGCACTAGCGTCACTCCTGTCCCAGGCGACCGCAGCCGGGACACGTGGCCGGGCTGGCGCGGCCACGCAGGACTTCAGCACCGTCGGGGGAACACCGGCGAGCGCCAGCGAGGAGGAGACGTGACCGCAGCGCACCCGCAGGACGCCCAGATCCGCTCGTTGTACACGGCGTTCGTCGACGGCTGGAACCGGCGCAGCGGCGCAGCGGTGGCGGCCGGGTTCGCCGACGACGGGGACATCATCGGATTCGACGGCAGTCACCACCGCGGCCGCCTGTCCATCGCAGCCGACCTGCGCCAGGTGTTCACCGGCCACGAGACGCCCGCCTACGTCGCGGTGGTCCGCTCGGTCCGCCCGGTCGCGCCCGGTGTCGCGGTGCTGGTCGCGCACGCCGGGATGATCCCGCCCGGCGGCGCGGATCTGGACCCCGCGCTCAACGCGGTGCACACCATGGTCGCCGTGGACGAGGGCCGGGGCCGCTGGCGGATCTCGCTGTTCCAGGTGACCCCGGCGGCCTGGCACCAGCACCCTGCGGCCCGGGAGGCGCTCACCGACGAACTGCGGGGGCTGCTCATCCCGCAGTGAGGCGGACGCTCAGCCGACGGTGGCGTCCACGGTGACGATGTCGGTCTGGCGGACCGTGGCCGTGCCGCCCACCCGGCTGACGTCGGCGACCACGCCGCCGGACACGTTCAGCGCGATGTCCATCGCCGCCGGCGGCCCGACCGCGACGAACTCGTAGGGGCTGTCCAGCGGAACGCCGTCGATGCGCAGGGCTCCCGGGGAGCCGGTGACCGCGCTCGAGACGACCACCCGCACGCCGTCCACCTGGAGGGCCTCCGCGTCTGCGCCGCGCAGTTCCTGGATCGCGTCGAGGACGACCGAGGTGGGGACGGCGCCGTCCGGGTCCTCGATCGTCAGGCGGATCCCGGGCCCGGTGGCCGGCAGGGTTCCGTTGAGGATGCCGATGGCCTCTGCCCGTGCCTGCGCCTCCTCTGCGGCCCGCTCCGACTGCTGCTGGCCGCTGGTCAGCTCCTCGATCGTCTGGCGCGTCTCGCCGATCTGCCGGCGCAGCGCCTCCTCGCGGGTGTTGAGCTCGTCGAGGATGACGACGAGGTCCTCCTCGCGGGTGCCCACCTGCGGGTCGGTCTCCCCGCTGATGCGGATCTGCACGGTGAGCCCGAA
>DASPIH010000343.1:0-6981 GCA_035629195.1 Blastococcus sp.
CCGGCGCCGGCCGGCCGCTGGACCTGGCATCCGTCGAGGCGACCGCCGCCCACACCGTCGCGACCCTGCTGGCCACCGCGGCCCTGGCCCGGCGCGAGAGCCGCGGCTGCCACCGGCGGTCCGACGCGCCCGCCACCCGGCCCGAGTGGCAGGTGCGGCTCGCCTCCCGCATCGACGCCTCCGGGCACCTGCACACCCGCACCGTGCCCCTCACGGCCGCGGACACCGACCGGACCGAGGGAGTGGCGTGACCGGCACGGAGTGGTTCCAGCTGCGCGCGGAGCTGGCCGACGTCCTGACCGACGGCGGCCTGGACCCGGCGACCGTCGAGCAGGTCATCCGCCGCGCGCTGGACGAGGACCTCGCCCTCGGCCCCGACGTCACCACCCTGGCGACGGTGCCGGCCGGCGCCCGCGCCACGGGGGACGTCGTGCCGCGGTCGCCCGGCGTGCTGGCCGGCGTGCCGATCGCCGCCGCGGTGTTCGGGATCGTCGGCGGTCCGGACGTCGAGGTGGTGCTGCACGCCGCCGACGGCATGGCCGCACGGAGGAACGCGCCGGTGCTCACGGTCACCGGGCCCACCCGGTCGCTGCTGACGGCGGAGCGGACCGCCCTGAACCTGATCTGCCACCTGTCGGGCGTGGCCACGCTGACCCGGCGCTGGGTGGACGCGGTCGCCGGCACCACGGCGGCGATCCGGGACACCCGGAAGACGACGCCGGGACTGCGGGCGCTGGAGAAGTACGCGATCCGGTGCGGCGGCGGGGTGAACCACCGGATGGCGCTCGGCGACGCGGCGCTGGTCAAGGACAACCACGTGGCGGCGGCCGGCGGCATCACGGCGGCGGTCGAGGCGGTGCGCACGCACGCGCCCACGGTTCCGCTGGAGGTGGAGTGCGACACGCTCGACCAGGTGCGCGAGGCGGTCGCCGCGGGCGTCGAGCTGGTGCTGCTCGACAACTTCTCCCTCGACGACACCGGCGCCGCCGTCGAGCTGGTGCGCGGCACGGGCGTGCGGCTGGAGGCCAGCGGCGGTCTGGACCTGACCCGGGCGGCCGAGGTGGCTGCGACCGGGGTCGACTACCTCGCCGTCGGCGCGCTCACCCACAGCGCTCCGGTGCTCGACCTCGGCTTCGACCTGCGCGACTGAGCTGAGGCGGTCAGCTGCGCTGGTCGGGGTGCACCCAGCCGATCGCGGGGGCGACGTACCGGGTGATGTTCTCCAGCAGCCGGGCGTTGTACTCGACGCCCAGCATGGTGGGCACGGTGATCAGCAGGGTGTCGGCCTCCCGGACGGCGGCGTCCTTGGCCAGCTGCTCGGCCAGGTCGTCCGGCTCGCCGGTGTAGCTCTTGCCGAACCGGGCGCGCACGCCCTCGAGGACCGCGACCTGGTCCTGGCTGGACCGCTCGTCGCCGAAGTACCGGCGGTCGAGGTCGCTGACCAGCGGAACGACGCTGCGGCTCACCGACACCCGTGGCTGCCGCTCCCAGCCGGCCTGCGCCCAGGCGGCGCGGAAGCGGGCGATCTGCTCGGCCTGCAGCTCGTCGAAGGGCACTCCGGTCTCCTCGCTGAGGAGCGTGGAGCTCATCAGGTTCATGCCCTGGGCGGCGGTCCACTCCCCCGTCGCGAAGGTGCCCGACCCCCACCAGATGCGGTCGACGAGACCGGGCGACTGCGGCTGGATCGCGAGGCGGCCGCCCACCCCGCCGGTTCTCCGCGGATCGGCGTCGGCCACGGCCTGACCGGAGATGGCAGCGAGGAACAGGGCGGTCTTCTGCCGGGCCAGGTCGGCGTCCGTGGAGCCGGGAGCGGGCACGTAGCCGAAGGCCTCCGAGCCCCGCAGCGCCGTCTCCGGTGATCCCCGGCTCACGCCGAGCTGCAGCCGTCCGCCGCTGATCAGGTCGGCCGCCGCGGCCTCCTCCGCCATGTACAGCGGGTTCTCGTAGCGCATGTCGATGACGCCGGTGCCCAGCTCGATCCGGCGCGTGCGCGCCGCCATCGCCGCCAGCAGTGGAAAGGGCGAGGCGAGCTGCCGGGCGAAGTGGTGCACCCGCACGTACGCGCCGTCCACCCCGAGCTCCTCGGCCGCGACCGCCAGTTCGACGCTCTGCACGAGAGCATCGCGACCGCTGCGCACGAGGGAGCCCGGAACGGGCTGCCAGTGCCCGAAGGACAGGAAACCGATCCGCTTCTCCATGGCCTCTCCCTCTCGTCGTCTGCCGTGCAGCGCTGCGCGGGCGGCTGCCCATTCCCGCCCTGACCAGCGCCGGACGCGACCCGTGGGACGAGTGGGACGTTCTGCGACATAGCGTGACGGACCGATCACGACTCTCCGTGAATCGCCTCCGTCACTTCACGACCGCTATGCGTGACTCTGTTCGGGTGAGCCTTCCCGCACCCGACATGCCCCGCTCGCCGGGCACCACCGGCGGTGCCGCCGGGCAGCGCTTGCGGGCCATCGACACGCTGCTGGCCGACCGCGGCCAGCTGTTCCAGGCGCTGTTCCTCGCCGCGCCGATCGCCAAGGCCCTGGTCGACCTCGACGGGCACGTGCTGGTGGCCAATCCGCGCATGTGCGCCCTCACCGGCCGCACCCCGGATGGCCTGACCGGACGGCACATCGACCTCCTCGCCCACCCCGACGACCCGCCGGTGGGCGACCTCGGCCTCGTCCCGGCACCCGGCGAGCCCCCGCTCGACCCGAACCTCCTCCTCGACGGGGAGCGGCGGTTGCGCCGTTCCGACGGCAGCGAGCTGTGGGTCGTGCAGTCCCACGAGGTGGTGCGGCAGAACAACGGGACGCCGCAGTTCGTCGTCCTCTCCCTGGTGGACGTCACCGACCGCCGCCGGGCCGAGGAGGACGCCGTCCGCCGCGCCTTCACCGACCCGCTCACCGGCCTGCCCAACCGCCGCGCGCTCACCGACCGGCTGCGGCACGCCGTCGCCCTCTCCCGCCGCCGCGGGCTGCAGGTGGGGCTGGTGCACCTGAACATCGACCGGTTCCAGGCCGTCAACGACGCGCTCGGCCACGAGGCGGGCGACCTGCTGCTCAGCCAGTTCGCCGACCGGCTGCGCTGGAGCACCCGGGTCGAGGACACCGCCGTGCGCCTGGGCGCCGACGAGTTCCTCGTCGTGGCCGAGGACGTGGAGGACCTGGACGGCCTCCGCGCGCTGGCCGACCGGCTGCTCGGCGTCCTCGACGAGCCGTTCGTGGTCAGCGACCGCGAGATCACCCTCTCGGCGAGCGTCGGCCTCACGCTCGGGTCCGACATGACCCCCGACGACCTGCTGCGCCAGGCGCAGAGCGCGCTGGCCAGGGCCAAGGCCGACGGCAGCCGCGCCCGCATCGAGGTGCACGAGGGCGCGCTGAGCCACAGCGACGTGGACGCGCTGCAGCTGGAGACCGATCTGCGGCACGCGCTGGACCACGACGAGCTGCGGCTGTTCTACCAGCCCATCGTCCACCTGGCCGACGAGACGCTGCTGGGCTACGAGGCGCTCATCCGCTGGCAGCACCCGACCCGCGGCCTGCTGCCACCGGGCGCGTTCCTCGATGCGGCGGAGAACAACCGGCTGACCTCCAAGCTGGGCGCGTGGGTGCTCCGCCGGGCCTGCCTGGACGCCGCCACGTGGCCCGCCGACCTCCGGGTGCACGTCAACATCTCCGCCCGGCACCTGGCCGAGGAGGGTTTCAGCGAGCTCGTCGCCGCGGCGCTCGAGGAGTCCGGCCTGCCCCCGCAGCGGCTGGAGCTGGAGATCACCGAGTCGACGGCGCTGTTCGCCGCCGAGGCCACGCTGCACTCGGTCGCCGTCGTCACCGACCAGGGCGTCACGCTCGCGCTGGACGACTTCGGCACCGGCTACTCGGCCATCACGGCGCTGCACCGCCTGCCGATCCACACGGTGAAGATCGACCGGTCCTTCGTCGCCGACGTCGTCACCGAGCCCTCCACGGCCGCGCTCGTGCACGGCCTGCTCCAGCTCGGCCGCGGCATGGGCCTGCAGGTCATCGCCGAGGGCATCGAGGACCTCGACCAGGCCGACTGGCTGCTGCGGCACGGCTGCGCGATGGCCCAGGGCTACGCCTTCGGCCGCCCGGCTCCGCTGCCCACCCCGGCCGAGGTGCTGATCGGGGAGGTCACCGAGACCCCGGCCGAGGACGTCGCCGGCGAGCTGCTCCCCGACGCGCCCGAGAGCCCGGTGGCACCGCAGCCGCGGGCCGTCGGGCCGCTCCCGCGCCGTCCGGCGGCGCTCACCATGGACGACACCGGCGCGCTGTTCGACTACTTCTCCGAGGAGCCCGACGAGCGCTGAGTCCGTGCCGGCGCGTCACCCGCGGGGCAGCGCCAGGGGAACCGGCCGCTTGGCGGCCCGGCCGTCGCCCGACGAACGGCCGCGCAGGCGCCGGCCGATCCACGGGGCGACGAAGCTCCGCACCCACGCCGCCTCCTCGCCGACCGCCGCCCGGAGTGCCCGGGGCGGCTGCGGGGGCAGCGGGGTCCGCCAGTCCTCGCCGTCGGCGCCCGGCAGGCCCAGTACCGCCGCGGCCGCCAGCGCGGTGCGCCGGTGCCCCTCGCCGGTGAGGTGGATGCGGTCGGTGTCCCACATCCGCCAGTCCTGGATCCAGGCCGCACCCCACTGGTCGAGCACTGCGGCTCCGGTGCGCGCCGCGACCGACCACAGGTTCGCGTTGAAGACCGCCACCCGGCCGCGGGTGCGGCGCAGGATCGGCGTCTGCCGCGGGTCCACCCCGGTGGCCAGCAGCACGTCGGCGCCCGCGGCGCGGAACCGCACGACCGCCTCCTCCAGCCGCCCGGCCAGCTCGTCGGGATCGCTACCGGGGCGCAGCAGGTCGTTGCCGCCGGCGACCAGGCTGACAAGGTCCGGCTGCGCGTCGAGGGCCACCGGCACCTGCTCGGCGAGCACCTGGGACAGCAGCCGCCCGCGGACGGCCAGGTTGGCGTACTCGACGTCGGTGTCCGGCGCGGCGGCGGCGAGGTGCTCGGCCAGCCGGTCGGCCCAGCCGCGGAACTCGCCCGGCCGGGAGGGGTCCGCGTCGCTCAGCCCCTCGGTGAAGGAGTCGCCGAGGGCGAGATAGCGCCGCCAGGAGGGAGCGTCAGCCGTGAACCGCACGTACCCCACTCCACCACGCCGCCCGGGCAGCACGTCGGCGGGGGCGCCGGGCCCGGGGCGGGTACGGCGCTCATCCCGCGGCGTCCGCGACGCCGTCGGACCGGGGACGCAGCGGCTCCGGCACCATCTCGACCAGCTCGTCGGGCAGGAAGGGCAGGTCCAGCAGCGACAACTTGACGCGGCTGCGATCGGCGGCGCGCGAACCCTCGATGCGCACCAGCTGCCCCGCCTCCGGACGCAGCTCGATCTCCATCACGTCCCCTGGCTGGAGGCGGGCGGCGACGACGCCGTCGATCTCGAACGCGGGCCGCCCGGCGGTCAGCTCCAGGCGCAGCGGCTCGGCGGGTCCGAGCACGACGCTGCGGGCGATGCCGTTCATCGGCGCCGACGGCGTCACGACGACGCCCTGCACCCCGGGGCTGACCACGGGACCCCCGCCGGCGTAGCTGTACGCCGTCGACCCCATCGGGGTGGCGACGATGAGCGCGTCGCAGCGGTAGTGCCCGTACCGCCGGCCGGCCACGGCGAGCGTGGCCGCCACCATGCCCTCCCCCGGCACGCGCGCCAGGACGACGTCGTTGAACGCCAGGCTCTCGCCGCCGGAGTGGCGGACGACGAGACAGCCGCGTTCCTCGACCGTGGCACGGCCCTCGGTCATCGCGCTCAGCGCCGCGTCGAGGTCGCGGCCCTCGACCTCGGCCAGGAAGCCCAGGCGGCCCAGGTTGACCCCGAGAACCGGCACGGGCCGGCCGCTGACCAGCCGCATCGCACCCAGCAGCGTCCCGTCACCGCCCAGCGCGATGATGCCGTCGCAGCCGCCGGCCAGTTCCGCGATGGACACCGGCCGCACGCCGGCCACGCCGAGGCGGGCAACGTCGGCGAACGACGCCGCGAGCTCGACCCCGTGCGGAGCGGTCCAGCCCGCGATCTGGCCGACCGCGGCCGAGCAGTCGCGCGAGGGGTGCAGGACCAGGCCGATCCGGACTGCCCGGTCGGGCTCAGCCACGGTAGGTCTCCAGCAGGCGGAGCCAGACCTCGCTGATCGTCGGATAGGAGGGAACGGCGTGCCACAGCCGCGCGATCGGCACCTCGCCCACCACGGCGATCGTCGCCGCGTGCAGGAGCTCGGCGACGCCGGGGCCCACGAACGTGGCGCCGAGCAGCACCTCGCGCTCGGTGTCGACCACGGCGATCGCCGTGCCCTCGTAGCCGTCGGCGAACACCGATGCCCCCGCGACGTCGCCGATCGGGTACTCGACAACGCGGTGCGGCAGCCCCGCCTCCGCGGCCTCGGCCGCCGTGCGGCCGACGCTGGCCACCTGCGGTGAGGTGAACACGACCGAGGGGGTGGCGCGGTCGTCCGCCGTCGCCACGAACGGCGACCACGGGGAGTCGTCGACGACCTCGCCACGGGCCCGGGCCACGATCGCGGCTCCCGCCTGGCGCGCCTGGTACTTGCCCATGTGGGTCAGCTGCCGGCGGCCGTTGACGTCGCCGACGCCGTACAGCCAGGACACCCCGTCGACCTGCAGCGTGTCATCGACGTCGAGGTACGCGCCGGGCTCGAGGCCGACGGTGTCCAGCCCGATGTCGCGCGTGCGGGCCGAACGCCCGACCGCGACGAGGACCTCGTCGCCACGGAACTCCCCGTCGGAGGTGGTGAGCACCACCTCCCCGCCCTCGCGCCGCGCAGCGGTGACGTCGGCGCCCAGCCGGACGTCGACGCCGCTCTCGCGCAGGGCGGCGGCCACCGCCTCGCTCGCCTGCGGTTCGGCGTGCGGCAGCAGCCGGCCGTCGCGCTGCAGGAGGGTGACCTCGGAGCCGAGCGCGTGCCAGGCGGTCGCCAT
>DASPIH010000344.1:0-16474 GCA_035629195.1 Blastococcus sp.
GGTCGCCTGAGTGTCGCTGGACGAGCGCGACAACGACCCCACGGTGTTCTGGTCCCACCTGCTCACTGCACTGGAGGCGGCCCCGTAGCGGGAGCATCCGCGCTGGCCCTACTGCGGTCGTCCCAGCCACCGATCGAGGCGGTCCTCGCCACGGTCCTCAATGACCTCGACGCCCGCCCGGGCGACGTGGTGCTGGTCCTCGACGACTACCACGTCATCAAGACACCGGAGATCAGGAGGGCATGGCGAACCTGCTATCAGACCCAGGAGGTGCTGCAGTGCCAGCCCGAGGAGGTCCGGAGCTTCTCCTGCTGGAGACCTCCGTCCCCGCCCGGCTCAGCGGTCCGCTGTGCGACGCGGTCACCGGCCGCCCGGGCAGCTGAACTGTGCTGGAGGCCCTCGAGCGGGACGACCCGTTCGTCGTTCCGCTCGACGACCGTCGTCGCCGGTACCGCTGTCACCACCTGTGCGCCGACGTGCCGCACACGCACCTGCTGGACGAGCGGCCCGATGACGTCGCGGAGCTGCACCGGCGGGTGAGCGCCTGGTACGACCGGAACGGCGTGCCCTCCGAGGCGATCGACCACGTGCTGGCCGAGCGAGGACGCCGAGCGCTGGCTGGACCGGGAACCGCTTCGTCGGCGGCTCCGGTCGTCGTGGACGACGAGGAGTGGCGCCGGCTTCCCGGGGCCAGGTACCGCGCCGGGCAGGCACTGCTCCGGTCCTGGGCACCGACGGCTCCCTGCCCTCCGTGGGACAGGAGCACCGCACCGTCGGGACGGGAACGGCAGGCGTGGGCCTCGGACCGCACGCCTGCTGTCCCGGTCGAGCCGGGTGAAGGCCCCGAACGCCGTCGAGCAGGAGCCCGGCCGTCGTCGCTCGCCGGCCGTCATCCCGGCAGATCGGTTCATGGTTCACGCATCTCCCGCGGGGCACTGTCCGGACTGCCGTACGACGACGACCTAGGGAGAGCCATGAGCGTGGCACGACTCGGAGCGCGGGTCCTGATCGGGGCCCTGATGGTTGGGCACGGGACGCAGAAGCTGTTCGGGTGGTTCGGTGGTCCGGGCCGAGCCGGGACCGAGGGGATGATGGAGGCCCTGCAGATGCGCCCGGCCAAGGCCAACGCGCTCGCCGCAGGCGTCAGCGAGACCGTCGGCGGGACCCTCCTCGCGCTGGGACTGGCCACGCCGCTGGCCTCCACCGCGCTCACGGGGGTGATGACGACCGCCATCACCAAGGTGCACCTCGCCAACGGCCCCTGGGCCGCCAACGGCGGGTGGGAGTACAACGCCGTCCTGATCGGCGCGGTCACCGCGCTGGCCGAGGATCCTGGCGACCTGTCCCTGGACCACGCGCTGGGCATCGAGCGCACAGGGCCGCGGTGGGCCCTGGGATCACTGGCACTCGGCGCCGGCGCCGCGGCCGCGGCGATGGCCGCCGGTCGGCGGGGAGCCCCGACGCTCCCGGTCGCCGCTGCGGACAGTTCGGCGGCTGTGGCGGCGCAGGGTGACACCGCGGGCGATCCGACGACCGCTGGGGCCTGACCACACCGGCACGGCCGGGATTCCTCATGACGGAGCCCCCACGGTTCACCGTGGGGGCTCCGTCATGACGTGCCGGAGTCGAGCGGGACGTACCCGCACGCCTCGATCCCGGCCGGCAGGTTCACCTCCGCGACACGAGCGCCCCTGAGGGAGACGCTCGATCGAGGCGGTCGCGCGCGGTCAGGCCTCGGCGTCGAGGGCGGCGGCGACCCGGCGGTGGGCTTCCCAGATCGCGTCCGGCAGTCCCTCGAACTGGGCCAGGTGCTCCTCGCGATGAGCCATCTCCTGCTGCCAGCGGGCGGTGTCGATGGTCAGCAGCCGCTCCAGGTCGGCGGGGGGCAGATCCATCCCCCGGAGATCGAGCTCGTCCTCGGTCGGCACGACGCCGACCGGCGTCTGCCGGCCGGAGACCTCGCCGTTGCGCAGCTGCATGAGCCAGAGGAGGGGGCGCAGGTTGTCCCGGTACCCGGGCCACAGGAAGTGCCCGTCCTCGGCATCGCGCTGGAACCAGTTGACGTGCGCGAAGAGCGGCTGATCGGTGGCCGATCCGATGACCTCCAGCCAGTGCGCGGCGTAGGCGCCCTCGGAGTAGGCCATGAAGGGGCGCATCGACATGGGGTCGTAGCGCAGCACGCCCTCGGTGCCCTCTGCGGCGAAGGTGGCCTCGGCGCCCAGCGTCAGGCCGTCGTACACACCTTCGGCGAGATCGGTGATGGCCCGCACGAGCGGCTCCCGGTCACGGGTGCGGCCGCCGAAGATGATCGCGTCGACCGGCACGCCCTTCGGGTTGTCGAAGTCCGCCGCGATGTTCGGCACGTTGGCCAGCGTCGTGGTGAACCGGCTGTTCGGGTGCGCCCAGGGAGCGTCTGCCTCACCCTCGGGCCGTTCGGAGATCAGCTCGCCCTTCCAGTCGCGCCAGCCGGTCACGTCGGCGGGCCGCTCGGGCGTCTTGCCCTCCCACCAGACGTCGGCGGTGTCGGCGTTGTAGGCGACGTTGGTGAAGATCGTGCCCGTTCCGGGCGCGATCGCCGCGACCGCAGTGGGGTTGGTGTCCTCGTTGGTGTCCTTGGCGACACCGAACACGCCGAACTCGGGATTGATCGCGTAGATGCGGCCGTCCTCGGGGTCCACCCGCAGCCATGCGATGTCGTCGCCGTAGAAGTCGACGTGGTACCGGTCGCCGAGCACGTCGGGGGCCAGCGTCATCGCCAGGTTGGTCTTGCCGGACGCGCTGGGCATGCCGCCGCAGATGTGGTACTTGCGGCCGGTCTCCTTGTCGGTGATCCCCAGCAGCATGAACTGCTCGGCGAGGAATGCTCCCGATGCCCACCCGTCGTAGGTGGCCTGGCGCAGGCCGTGGGCGATCTTGCCCAGCAGCGCGTTGCCGCCGTACGAGGAGCCGTAGTGCAGGATCGTGCGCTCGTCGGCGAGGGTGACGAAGTAGCGCTGGTCGTCCGCGGTCCCGTGGCCGAGGTTGTCCAGGTCGCCGGTCACGTGCACGGCGCGGACGAAGCTGTCCGGGTCGGCGAGGTCGTTGACGTGCTCCACGCCGACGCGGGCCATCCGGATCATGTGCAGGACGACGGTCCGGGTGTCGGTGAGCTCGACACCGGTCGCGTAGGGCTCCAGCGGTGAGCCGGGCGGCGCCATGAGATAGGGGACGACGTACATGGTCTTGCCCGCTGAGGCGCCCCGCATCTTCCCCTCGAGCAGCTGCCGCATCTCCGCGGCCGGGCGCCAGTTGTTGTAGACGCCCTTGTCGGCGGGCTTGCTCGTCGCGACGATGGTGCGCTCCTCGGACCGCGCCGTGTCCTTGGGGTGGCTGCGGGAGTAGTAGCGCCCCTCGCCTGCAGGGAGCAGCTCGCCGGCGTCCAGTGCCTCGCTCAGCAGACGGGCGTCGTCCGAGGCGTTGATGACCTCGATCCGGTCTGCACCGGTCAGTTCGAACCATTGGTGCACGTAGCTGCGGACCTGCTTGTTGCGGAGTCCCGCCTCGTCCAGCACTCCGTCGATGTCTGTCATGACCACACCCTTACCTTATGGAAAGTCTCGCGCCACAACTCCGGTTCCCCTCGCTGTGCCGCACGGACTGCTCGGGACATGGTCACGCATCCGGTCGCGCGGTGCGGACGCCGACGCGCAGCTGTCACGAGTTCGGTCGTGCCGCAGACCAGCGCCGGACGAGGTGGCCCCGGGCGGAATCGGCCGCACCGGGTGCCGCAGGGCCGGGGGTCCACGACCCGGGGCGCCGGTCCTGCGAGGCCTCAGGCCGTCGCCGGGGCAGCGCCGCCGTCGTGGATGGGAACGTGCGGACGACGGACCCGCCGGGGGGCGGTCAGCACCCCTCCCGGACGGTCGGACGAGCTGGGCCGCGCCCCGGCGGAACCGCCTGAGCAGCTCAGGCCAGGGAGAGCTTCCGCCTCCGGGATCCGGCCTCGGCGATGAAGTTCCGGAGCACGGGGTAGACCTCGGTCTCCCAGCGGGAGCCGCTGAACACGCCGTAGTGGCCGACCCCCGGCTGCATGTGGTGGTGCTTGCGGTGCTCCGGGATCCCGGTGCAGAGGCCGTGCGCGGCCTCGGTCTGACCGGGGGAGCAGATGTCGTCCTGGGCGCCTTCGATGGTGAGCAGGTCGGTGTCGGTGACGACACCCGGGTCGACGGGGGTGCCCCGCCACGTGAACTGCCCGGTGGCCATCCGGTTCTCCTGGAAGATCTGGGCGACCGTCTCGAGGTAGAACTCGGCCGGGACGTCCATCACCGCGCCGTACTCGTCGTAGAAGGCGCGGGTGGTGGCCGCGCGCTGCTCCTCGCCGGTCACCAGGTCGCGGTAGAGCCGGACGTGGGCCTTGACGTGCCGCTTGAGGTTCATCGACATGAATGCCGTCAGCTGGACGACGCCGGGGTACACGCGGCGGCCGGCGCCGGCGTACCGCGCCGGCACGGTGTCGATGAACTTGCGTTCGAAGTCGGACAGCGGCTTGGTCGCGGCCATGGTGTTGATCCGGTTCGGGTTCACCCGGGTGTCGACCGGCCCGGCCATCAGGGTCAGGCTGCGGGGCTGTGCGACATCGCCCTCGGCGGCGAGCAGCGCGACAGCCGCCAGGACGGGGACGGCGGGCTGGCAGACCGCCACGACGTGGGTGTCGGGGCCCAGGTGGCGCAGCGCCTGCATGACGTGCTCGATGTACTCGGCGAGCCCGAACGCGCCGTGGGCGGCAGGGACGTCCCGGGCGTTGTGCCAGTCCAGGACGTGCACGTCGTGGTCGGCCAGGAGGGTCCGGATGGTGGGCCGGATCAGCGTCGTGAAGTGCCCGGACATCGGCCCGACGGCGAGCACGCGCGGCTGCCCCGTCACCGACGGCTTGTCGAAGTGGATGAGCGTGGCGAACGGCGTCCGCAGCGTCGGCCGCTCCGTGACCACGGCCATCTCGGCGCCCACCCGCACGGCGTCGATCCCGAACGGCGGGCGCTCGTGCGTGGGACGGGCATGGGCGAACATGTCGCAGGCCGCCCGGACGTGCCGGACGCCCGGCCCGGCGAGCGGGGACGGCAGCGCGTAGAGCGCCCGGGCCGTCTTCGCCGACGCGGTCACCAGCGGGGAGGCGATGCGGCGCTGCAGGTCGTACGCGGTGTAGATCATGCGATCCCGTCTGTCTCTGCCCGAATGGCTGCGAGGTGGCGCAGCTCACAGTGACGAACTGTATCCGGGGCCTCTGGACGGGCTCCACTCGAGTCGCCCCCGGAGCGGCGCAGTCCGCATGGGCGCAGGTCGACGCGGGCCCGTCTCCCATTGACGGCGTTCCCGGGCGGGGCCATGCTGCGCCGGTGCCCGGAGCCGTGCACCTGGAGCCACGGGGCTCCACCTCCGGCGAGCGGTGACGCGCCGCGACGAGGGAGACGCCATGACAGAGACGATGGAAAGCGGGACCAGGACCGGCGACAAGCTCCTGGGCAGGGTGGCCTTCGTGACCGGCGGAACACGCGGCATCGGCGCCGCGATCTGCCGGAGCCTGGCGTCCCAGGGTGCCGACGTGGCAGCGGGCTACAGCGGCAACCAGGAGGCCGCCGAGAAGTTCGCCAAGGAGTTCACCAGCGCCTTCCCCGACCGCCAGGTCACGCTGCACCGCGGGGACATCGGCAACGCCGACGACTGCCGACGGTGCATCGCCGAGGTGATCGACCAGCACGGCCGGCTGGACATCCTGGTCAACAACGCCGGCATCACCCTCGACCGGACCGTGGCCAAGATGGGCGACGCCGACTGGCGCCGGGTGATCGACGTCAACCTGTCCGGGGCGTTCTACCTGTCCCAGGCCGCGCTGGCGCACATGCTGGAACGCGGCAGCGGGCGCATAGTCATGATCTCCTCGATCATCGGCGAGACGGGCGGCATCGGGCAGGTGAACTACGCGTCCGCCAAGTCGGGGTTGTTCGGGCTCACCAAGACCCTCGCCCGGGAGGCGGCCATGCAGCTGCAGCGGTCGGGCAAGACCGACGGCATCGGTATCACCGTCAACGCCGTCACGCCGGGCTACACCGCCACCGAGATGGTCGAGGCCGTCCCGGAGAAGGTGCTCGACGTCGTCCGGGCCAAGATCCCGCTCGGCCGGCTCGGGCAGCCGGACGAGGTGGCGAGGGTCGTGCACTTCCTGGCCGCGGACGCCTCGTCCTACATCACCGGGCAGGTGTGGGGCGTCAACGGAGGCATGGACATGTGAGCGTCCCGCGATGCGCGCTCGGCCAGGCGCGGGCAACCTGACCAAAACAGCGACGACGGAAGGCGTGTAGTTGTTCGAGCGCATCGCAGTGGTCAACCGGGGTGAACCTGCTCTGCGGCTCATCCGTGCCGTGCGCGAGCTGAACGCGGAGCACGGCACCGCGACCCGGGTCATCGCACTGCACACCGAGGCCGAGCGGCGGGCGTCGTTCGTGCGCGCTGCCGACGAGGCCGTCCTGCTGCGCGAGTCGGGTGAGGGCAGCCCGTACCTGGACCACGGGGAACTGGGCCGGGCGTTGCGGACGAGCCGCGCCGACGCGGCCTGGGTCGGTTGGGGGTTCGTCGCGGAGGACCCCGCCTTCGCCGAGCTGTGCGCCGACCTGGGCGTCACCTTCATCGGGCCTCCTCCCGAGGCCATGCGGCTGCTGGGCGCCAAGATCGAGGCGAAGGTCCTGGCCGAGCAGACCGGCGTGCCGGTCGCGCCGTGGAGTGGCGGCCCGGTCGAGACCCTCGAGGAGGGCCACCGGCACGCGGCTGCGATCGGCTACCCGCTCATCGTGAAGTCCCGGAGCGGCGGTGGCGGCCGGGGCATCCGGGTGGTCCGCACCGAGGGGGAGCTGGAGGAGGCGCTCACCCGGACGCAGGCGGAGGCGGCTCGTACCTTCGGCGACCCGATCGTGTTCATGGAGCGCCTGGTCGAGGGCGGCCGGCACGTCGAGGTGCAGGTCATCGCCGACCAGCACGGGGCGGTGTGGGCGCCGGGCGTGCGTGACTGCTCGGTGCAACGGCGCAACCAGAAGGTGATCGAGGAGTCCAGCTCGCCGGTCCTGAGCGCCGAGCAGGCCACCGCCTTGCGCGAGTCCTCGATCGCGCTCGTCCGGGCCGCGGGCTACGTCGGCGCCGGCACGGTCGAGTTCCTGTACCAGCCGACCGAGCAGCTGTTCACCTTCCTGGAGGTCAACACCCGGCTCCAGGTCGAGCACCCGGTGACGGAGGCGACCACCGGGCTCGACATCGTGAAGCTGCAGCTGCACGTCGCCGCCGGCGGCCGGCTCGTCGGGGATCCGCCACCGGAGTCCGGGCACGCCATAGAAGCACGGCTCAACGCCGAGGACGCCGAGCAGGGTTTCGCCCCGGCACCGGGCCGGGTCGCGCTCATGCGGATGCCCCGGGGGCCGGGTGTCCGGGTGGACACCGGCATGACCGTCGGCGACGTCATCCCCCCGGCCTACGACTCCATGGTGGCCAAGATCATCGCCTGGGGCCGGGACCGCCCCGAGGCGCTGGCCCGGCTGCGCTGCGCCCTGCGCGAGACCACGGTCGTGCTGCACGGGGGGACGACCACGAAGTCCTTCCTGATCGACCTCCTGGACCGGCCGGAGGTGGTGGCGGGCACTGCGGACACCGGCTGGCTCGACCGCGCGGGCATCGGATCGGGGGAGTCCCAGCCGAACGGTTTCGTGGCGCTCCTGCAGGTGGCCGTCGACGTCTCCGACGCCGAGGAGGCGCACGAGCGCGCGGCCTTCCTGGCCGCCGCCCGGGGCGGCCGGCCGCGGGCTCCGCACGAGGTCGGGCGCCGGATCGAGCTCGGCTACCGGGGACAGGTGTACCGGCTGACCACCGCCAAGGTCAGCGGCGATCGGTACCGCGTCCAGCTGGACGGCCGATCCGTCGACGTCGACGTCGACCGGCTCAGCCCGCTGGAGAGCCGGCTCACCGTCGGCGGCCGCCGGTTCTCCGTCGTCGCCGTGACGGCCACCGGCTCGCACCTCATCGAGGTCGACGGGGTCTCCCACCGGGTCACGCGGGATGCCGGCGGCGTGGTGCGCGCGCCCGCCCCGTCGGTCGTCGTCGGGCTCCGTGTGGAGCCCGGGCAGGAGGTCGAGGCAGGCCAGACCGTGGCCGTCCTGGAGAGCATGAAGATGGAGACGGCGGTACGGGCGCCGTTCGCCGGCCGGGTCCGGGAGCTGCTGGTCGCCGTCAACGCGCAGGTGGACGCCGGCGCTGCCCTGCTGGACCTGGAGCGCACCCGCGCGGACGTCGAAGAGGCGTCGGGCGAGCGCATCACGTTCCCCGGGACCGCTGAGGCGCAGGAGACCGACTCCCACCAGGCGGCGCTGTCGCTGCTCGCGGAGCTGCAGGCGCTGATCACCGGGTACGACGTCGACGCCGGTCATGCGCGGCAGCTCGTCGCCGGCTACGGCGCCGCCCGGAGCGAGGTTCCCGCGGACGATCCGGAGCTGCTGCGCGGCGAGCTCACCGTGCTGACCACGTTCGCCGACCTCTGCGAGCTGGCCCGCAACCGCCCGGCCAGCGAGGAGGAGGAAGCCGACCAGCAGGTGCACAGCCCGCGGGAGTACTTCCACTCCTACCTGCACTCCCTCGACGTCGAGCGGGAAGCGCTCCCGGAGAGCTTCCGCGGCCGGCTCCGACGGGCGCTGGGCCACTACGGTGTCGGCGATCTGGAACCCGGGCCGGTTCTCGAGCAGGCCGTGCACCGCATCTTCCTCGCCCAGCAGCGCATCTCCGACCAGCTGCCCGCGGTGCAGGCGCTGCTGGAGCGCTGGCTGGACGGCGGCGCCCCTCCGCCCGGGCCGTCCCGGTCGGAGGTCGCGGAGGTCCTCGACCGGCTCGTCACCGCGACCCAGTTGCGCTACCCGTCGGTCGGTGACCTCGCCCGTGCCGTCCGCTTCCGCTACTTCGAGGAACCGGTGCTGCAGCAGGCCCGGCAGGAGGTGCTCGACGAGGCCGCCCGGATGCTCGCCGAGCTCGACGAGGCCGGTGCGCGCGGCGACACCGCCGCGAGCATGGCCCGGGTCGAGACGCTCGTCGCCAGCCCGGAGCCGTTGATCCGGCTGCTGGCCGAGCGTGCCGGGCGGCAGACAGCCGAGCCCGATCCCGTCCTGGAGGTGCTCACCCGCCGCTACTACCGCAGCCGCGACCTGCAGCACGTCCGGTCCTTCATGCTCGGCGGCCACTCCTGCGTGTCGGCGGACTACGAGCTGAACGGCACGCAGCTGCACCTGGTCGCCCTGATGACCGAGCGGAACGCCCTGCCTGCCGCGCTCTCCGCGCTGGCCGGAGCGGCGGAGCACGTCGCCGACCCGCCGCACCTCCTGGTGGACCTCTACCTGTCCTGGCCGGACAGTCCGGCGGACGCCGACACCATGGCCGCGGAAGTGCGCGACGTCCTCGACGCCGTCGTCCCGCTGCGGACGGTCCGCCGGGTGACGGTCACGGTGACCACCCCCGAGGGCGACGCCGAGGCGCTCACCTTCCGGCCGGCGGTGGGCGGGAGCGGAGCAGGCGACGGCGACGGGCTGGTGGAGGACCGGATCATCCGCGGCCTGCACCCGCTCACCGCGCAGCGGCTCAACCTCTGGCGCCTCAAGAACTTCGACGGGGTGCGGCTGCCATCGGCCGAGGACACGTACCTGTTCCACGTCGTCGCGAACGACAACCCGAACGACGAGCGGTTCATCGCCATGGCGGAGGTCCGCGACCTGACGCCCGTCCGGGACGAGAGCGGCGAGGTCGTCGCGTACCCGACGGTCGAGCGGCTGCTGACGGCGTGCCTCGACGGCCTGCGCCGCGCGCAGCCGCTGCGGAAGTCGCGCCGTCCCCTGGACCACAACCGCGTCTTCCTCTACGCCTGGCCGTCCATCGAGGTCCCGCTGGCGGAACTGGCGGGCCTGGCGCGCGCTGCGGCTCCGCTGACGGCGGGGGCCGGGCTGGAGGAGATCGTCCTGCTGGCCCGGTTGCAGGAGGGAGGGTCCGCGACGCCGCGGGAGGTGGCGCTGCGGTTCTCGTACACACCGGGTACGGGCGTCACCATGCGGGTGACCGACCGGCCGACCGAGCCGATGCGGCCGCTGGACGACTACGCCGACAAGGTGCTGCGCTCGCGTGCCCGCGGCACGGTGTACCCGTACGAGCTCGCCCCGCTGCTGGCCGGTCCGGGCGGCACCTTCGTGGAGCACGACCTGGACGACGCCGGCCGGCTGGTGCCGGTCCAGCGCCCACCCGGCCGCAACCGGGCCGGGCTGGTCGTGGGCGTGGTGGAGACCCCCACGAAGCGCTACCCGGAGGGGATGGCGAGGGTCGTCCTGCTCGGAGACCCCACCAAGGCGCTGGGCACCGTCGCCGTACCCGAGTGCGACCGCGTCGTCGCCGCGATCGACCTCGCCGAGGAGCGGGGGATCCCGGTCGAGTGGTTCGCGCTGTCCTCCGGGGCCAAGATCTCGATGGACAGCGGCACCGAGAACATGGACGGGGTGGCGCGCGGGCTGCGCCGGCTGATCACGTTCACCCAGAGGGGCGGCGAGGTCAACGTGGTCGTCGCCGGCATCAACGTGGGCGCGCAGCCGTACTGGAACGCCGAGGCCACCATGCTGATGCACACCAAGGGCATCCTGGTCATGACCCCGGACAGTGCGATGGTGCTCACCGGCAAGCACTCCCTGGACTACTCCGGCGGCGTGTCGGCCGAGGACAACTTCGGGATCGGCGGCTACGACCGGGTGATGGGGCCCAACGGCCAGGCGCAGTACTGGGCGCCGAACCTGACCGCCGCCGTCGACCTGCTGTTCCAGCACTACGAGTACGCCTACGTCGCGCCCGGCGAGCGCTGGGCCCGGTCGGCCGGGACCGACGATCCGGCCGACCGTGACGTGCGCTCGTTCCCGCACCAGCACCCGTCGAGCGAGTTCACCACCGTCGGCGACATCTTCTCGGCCGAGACCAACCCCGACCGGAAGAAGGCCTTCGACATCCGGACGGTCATGCGGGCGGTCAGCGACGCCGACCACCCGGTGCTCGAGCGGTGGGCGGGCATGGCGGAGGCCGACACCACCGTCGTCCAGGACGCGCACCTCGGCGGCCGGCCGGTCACGATCCTGGGGATCGAGTCGCGGCCCATCCCACGGCGCGGCAGCTTTCCGGCGGACGGGCCCGACCAGTGGACCGCCGGGACGCTGTTCCCGAAGTCGTCGAAGAAGGCCGCGCGGGCGATCAACGCGTGCAGCGGCAACCGGCCGTTGGTGGTGCTGGCCAACCTCTCGGGCTTCGACGGCTCCCCGGAGTCGCTGCGCAACGTGCAGCTGGAGAACGGGGCCGAGATCGGCCGGGCGATCGTCAACTTCGACGGCCCGATCGTCTTCTGCGTCATCTCGCGCTACCACGGCGGAGCGTTCGTCGTCTTCTCCGGCGTGCTGAACGACAACATGGAGGTGCTGGCCGTCGAGGGCTCCTACGCCTCGGTCCTCGGCGGTGCGCCCGCGGCCGCGGTGGTCTTCACCGGCGAGGTCGACAGGCGCACCGCCGCCGATCCCCGGGTGCGCGACCTCGAGGCAGCACTGGCCGCGGCCGACAGGGTGGAGCAGGCCCGGCTGCGAGCGGAGTTGGCCGCCCTGCGCAGCGCCGTCCGCTCCGAGAAGCTCGGAGAGGTCGCTGCCGAGTTCGAAGCCGTGCACAACATCGAACGGGCTCGAGAGATGGGTTCCGTGCACGCCATCATCCCCGCCGCCGAGTTGCGCCCCCGCCTCATCGCTGCCGTCGAGCGAGGGATACAGCGCACCACCCGGAGCACGCCCCACGCTCTTCAGGAGGAGTCGACATGAACGCGTTCGTCCTCAACCGGCACGGCCGCCTGGTGCTGCCCTCGAACATCTTCCCGCAGCTGGACTTCTCCACCATGGAGTCCCTCGAGCAGCTCGACAGCGTCGTCCGCCGGGACTTCGAGACCAAGGCCCCGAGCGGGACCGACATCCTGGACAAGGTCCGGCTGGGGGGCTACGAGAGCCGGTACGCGCTGATGCGTGACCTGGCCCTGAACCTCTTCTGGGCCAACCGGTTCGCGATGACCATGTACGAGAAGCGGCCGACACGCTGGGCCGACGTGCCCCGGACACGGAACGACGTGTTCCTGCCCGCGTTGCAGCCGTGGGAGGACGGGGACACCAAGATCGCCGCCGTCCGGACGGCCTACCCGACGCTGCCGGCCCAGTGGGACGAGGCCGTCGAGGACCGCATCTTCGGCATCCTCTTCGACGTCTTCGGCAACCGGCGGCACCACGCGACCACGCTGCCGGCCATCAAGCCGACGGTCGCGCAGTTCCTGGAGACGCCGGGCAACCTCACCTTCCGGCTGCCGAACTACGACCCGGACTACCCGGTCTACGACTACACCGACATCCTGGACTGCGACGAGGAGGTGCCCGAGCTCGAGTCGCTCCTCCGGTGGGCGATGGTGCTGCACAACCAGTACCCGTGGGACCGCTCGCAGATGGAGCTGGTCGAGGCCGGCAGTCTGGCCGACGACGACTACGTGGTCACCTTCCACCCCCGCGACGCCGAGGTGCGGGCCTTCCTCCGACGCCTGGCCGGCGGCGTCCGGAGCCGGACCGCCGCCCCGGCGCAGGAGCCACGACAGCCGGTGCGGCCGTTCCCGGCGATCGACGTCCGCCGCCAGTTCGCCGTCCTGCCCCGCCTGGAGTCACTGGCCGCCGTCCACGGCGACCAGGTGTGCAGCAACGACGACCTGATCCGGAACTCCGCCTACAACTGGTCACCGATGGGTGCCCGGGAGATCAGCGACAAGACCGGGATCGAGCAGCGCCGGTACAGCTCGCTGAGTCTGGAGGAGCTCGGTCTTCAGGCTGCCCAGGCCGCACTGGCGAAGGCGCAGCGGCAGCCGGAGGAGATCGGTGCCGTCCTCGTCTGCACCTGCACCAGCTCGCGGTTGATCCCGTCGCTGGCCACCTACATCTGCGGTCAGCTCGGCATCCACCAGACCCACGCCGCCTACGACATCATCGCTGCGTGCGCGGGCATGCCGTACGGGCTGGCCGAGGCCGCCCGGCTGCTCCAGGAGGTGGAACGGCCGATCCTCGTGGTGTGCGTCGAGAAGTTCTCGGACAAGATCGGGAACGTCCGCACCTCGCGCATGATCTTCGGGGACGGCGCGGCCGCGATGGTGGTGGGCCCGGCGCCGGACGGCGCGGCGCCCGACTTCCACTACCTCCAGACCTACGCCAGCGGTCCCGCCAGCGAGGTCAACTCGATCATCTGGCCCAACCCCGAGTTCGACAACAACATCACGGTCTTCGGGCCGCAGGTCAAGGCGATGGCGGGCCGGTACCTCTCGCAGATGATCGAGGAGATCACCGCTCTGCCCGACCCCGACGGCCGGGCGGGGTCGCTGCTGGAGAGCATCGACCTCATCGTCCCGCACCAGGCGAACAAGACCATGGTGCTGCAGCTGGCCAAGCAGGCGGGGCTCAGCCCGGACCAGCTGTACTTCAACATCGAGCAGGTGGGCAACGCCTCGTCGGCCAGCATCCCGCTGGCCATCCACGACGCGGTGCGCGACGGCGTCGTCACCGCGCCGGTGCGCATCTTCGCGCCCGGCTTCGGTGCGGGAGCCGTGGCCGGCTACACCGTCCTGACGCTGGACCCCGCCATCGTCGCCGTGGAGCAACCCGGGTCCGCCCCGGACCTCAGCTCGCCGGAGCCCGCCCTGCCGGCCTCGGACGGACGCTCCTCGGCGTCGGAGGAGATCCGGGTGGCCTTCGGCTGATGCCGGACGCCGGGAGCACGTGCCCGTGAGCACCCGCACGGTGCGTGGCGCGGACGGGACGGTGCTCCGAGCCTGGTGCAACGACGGCACAGGAATTCCGGTGCTGCTGTGCAACGGCCTCGGAGCACCGCCGGCGGCCTGGCCGCGGATCATCGCCCCGGACAGCGGTTACCGGGTCGCCACGTGGTACCAGCGCGGGCTCGGGGGCTCCGAGCGACCGGCCGACCGGAGCCGGGTGCAGGTCGAGGACCACGCGGACGACGCGCGCGCCGTCCTGGACGCCTACGGCATGCGCTCGGCGATCGTGGTGGGCTGGTCGCTCGGCGTCAACGTCGCGTTCGAGCTGGCGCTCGAAGACCCGCATCGGGTCACCGCCGTGCTGGCCGTCGCCGGTGTGCCTGGCGGCAGCTACTCGTCGCTGTTCGCGCCGTTCGGCGTACCCCGGGGGCTGCGGGCGCCGATGGGCCGGATCGGCAGCCGCGTGCTGCCGATCGTGGGACCACTGCTGCCGCTCGTGACGGCCAGCCTGCCGCCGTGGCAGGAACTGCTCTCCCCGGCGGCGCTGCGCGGACCTGCGCGGGAGGCGGCTCACCCTGGCCTGCTGCGTGCGGTGCTGCACGAGTTCGCGCAGAACGACTGGCCCTGGTTCCGGTACCTCGCGGACGCCGTCGCCCAGCACGCCCCGCTCGACGTCTCCGGTGTCCGGTGTCCGGTGACCTTCGTGGCGGGTCGCCACGACGCCCTGGTGGACGTCGCCGACGTCCGGGCCGCGGCCAGGTCGGTACCCGGAGCCCGGCTCCGCGAGATGGCCGGGACTCACTTCCTCCCGCTGCAGTACCCCGCGGTCATGCTCGAGGAGCTGGAACGGCTCGGCCGGCGTGCACCTTCCAGCAGCTGACCCGCAGCGTCGGGTGCGGGGCGGGGGACGAGCGGCCCGGAGGTCGTGTCCGAGCCGGTCGGCCGCCGATGCGGGGTGGGAGGCACCTGCGCCGGGTCAGTCGCGGCGGGGGAAGAAGGGGCGCAGGGCCAGAGGTGGCTGGAAGGGACGCCAGGTGGACTCGGGCATGCCGAGCCGGTCGGCCAGCAGCCACAGCACCGCCGGGTTGTACGCCAGGCCGAGGTGGCTGCCGCGCACCTCGATGTTCTCCCGCCGCGGTCGGTCTTCGTACGTGCACGACGACCAGGGGACGATGCCGTCGGCTCGGCTGTAGACCGAGGTCGCCGGCACCCGCAGGGGCCCGGCCTCGGCCCACGGCCGAGGCAGTGACGCGGCCGCGGCCGGCAGGTGGGGGGTGCGGTCGACAATGCGCGAGGCGGCCTGCAGCCAGCCGGCTCCTCGGACCACCGGGCTGCCCAGGGTGATGATGCCGCGGATGCTGCCCGGGGTGGCTCGGGCCAGTTGCTGGGCGTACATGCCGCCCAGGCTCCAGCCCACCAGGCTCACCCGCCGTCCGGTGGTCTGGTGCAGTTCGGCGACGCGGGAGCGCAGTTCTCGCACGACCCGTCCGGTGCCTCCGCGGTTGGTGCCCAGGCTCCATCCGGAGACGTTGTGGCCCAGCAGGCGCAACGCATTGCGCAGCACGAACGTGGCGGGGTCCCCGGTGAGCAGCCCGGGCAGCACCAGGACGGGGTGGCCGTCGCCGCGGCGCGCGGTGGCGAGCAGGGGCCAGGTCGCCAGGAGGGCGGAGAAGTCCAGTCCGGCCCGGGGTCCCTCGGTCACGAGCCGGGCGGGGGACGGAAGGCGCGCAGTGGTCACCCGGCCAGCATCCCTGGAGGTGTGGACGCTCGCAGGTGGAGGCTCGGTGGCGGAACAGGTCGATGGACACCGGGAGGCAGCCGGCGGTGAGGTGCGTCCGGCGTCCGGCGCCTGGTGGCGGAACTCCCTTTCCAGCAGGTCGCTGCCGCGCCGATCGACAGCCGGCTCGCCTCCAGCTCGTCGATCACCCGCTACGTCTTGATGGGCTCGGCCTCCTCCGCGCTCGTCAGCCCGGTGACCGACATCATGGAGATCCGTCTCCGAGGCCACGTGCAGTCCGACTCCTGGCTGGTCGTCCGCGCCTGCGGCACCCAGTTCCGCAGCGAGTCCGGCACGATCCCCAGGTGCTCACCGACCCGTTCGCACGCGGCGTGGTCGCTCAGCGGATCCGGCCCCGCACCGGCTCGAGCGCGAAGCGGATCGCTCGCTCACGCAGCTCGCCGGAGCACGTCAGCGGTGCCGCCATGACCTCGAGCGGCCAGAGTCCTGCGTCGCACGTCCAGTGCCGCACGGCCCTGGATCCACGCTTGCCGGACCGTCGATCCCGGCCACCACGCGAGTCGGAGCAGCCTGGGGCGGTGCTAGTGGACGTCGGACCAGGGCCGGGACGAGTGCTTGGCGCCGAAGTAGTCCCCGCTCCTGCGGATCACGGCATCGGTGCTCAACGCCTGGGAAGGCTCAGCGCGCTTGACCAGCTGCGGAATGTTCTTGGAGCAGTGGATGTAGGCCTCCACGACCGCCACGCTCACCCAGCGCTCCGGTCGACGGCCGGCTTGCTGCTGGAGGTCACCGAGCAGGTGGAGAGGAAGGTCGTCCCGAGCCATCAGTTCGGCGTTCTCCGTCACGGCAGCCCGGCCGTTGACGTGCAGGCCGATCGC
>DASPIH010000345.1:0-4293 GCA_035629195.1 Blastococcus sp.
GGCCGCCGTCGGCGGGGTCAGCCCGCCGTGCAGCGGCCCGGCCGGGTGCGCCCTCACATCCGCTCCGGCGCGGAGACCCCGAGCACGGACAGCCCGTTGCGCAGCACCACGGCCGTGGCCGCGCACAGCCACAGCCGGGCGGTCGTGAGCGCAGTGGCCTCCTCGTCGCCGCGGGGCAGCACGCGGCAGGAGTCGTAGAACCGGTGGTAGGTACCGGCCAGCTCCTCGAGGTAGCGGGCCACCCGGTGCGGCGCGCGCAGCTCCGCCGCGCCGGACACCACCCGCGGGAACTCGCCGAGGGCACGCAGCAGCGCGTTCTCCCGCTCGTGGGTCAGCAGGCCGGCGTCGACATCCGCGGGGGTGGGCGGGGTGAGGCTCGTGGCGAGCCCCAGGTCGGCGGCGTTGCGCAGCAGCGAGGAGATCCGGGCGTGCGCGTACTGGACGTAGAAGACCGGGTTGTCGTTGGTCTGCCGGCTCCACAGGTCCAGGTCGAGATCGATCTGCTGGTCGACCGAGGCCCGCGCGAGGGCGTACCGCGCGGCATCGGCGCCCACGGCCTCGACGAGGTCCTCCAGCAGCACGACCGTGCCCGCCCGCTTGCTCATCCGGACCGGCTCCCCGTCGCGCACGAGGTTGACCAGCTGCCCGAGCAGGATCTCGAGGTTGGCCTCCGGGTCGTCGCCGACGGCGGCCGACAGCGCCTTGTACCGGCCGACGTAGCCGGCGTGGTCGGCGCCCAGCATGATCACGACCTTGTCGAAGCCGCGGGTGCGCTTGTCGAGGTAGTAGGCGCAGTCGGCCGCGAAGTAGGTCGGGGCGCCGTCGCTCTTGATCAGCGGCCGGTCCTTGTCGTCACCGAAGTCGGTGGTCCGCAGCCAGACGGCGCCGTCCGCCTCGTAGACGTGCCCGTTCTCCCGCAGGCGGGCGATGGCCTTGTCGAGGGCACCCGTCTCGTGCAGGGTGCGCTCGCTGAAGTAGACGTCGAAGACGACGCCGAACTCCGACAGCGTCCGCTTGATCTCGGCGAACATCAGCGCGACGCCGCGCACCCGGAAGATCTCCTGCTGCTCCTCCTCGGGCCGCTCGAGCAGGCCCGGCTCCGCGGCGACGACCTGCGCCGCGATCTCGCCGATGTAGTCGCCGGCGTACCCGTCCTGGGGCACCGGCCGGCCGGAGGCGGTGGCCAGGAGGCTCGACGCGAACCGGTCGATCTGGGCGCCGGCGTCGTTGAAGTAGTACTCCCTGGTCACCGAGGCGCCGCTGGCCTCCAGGAGCCGGCCGAGCGCGTCGCCCACGGCGGCCCACCGGGTGCCCCCGATGTGCACCGGCCCGGTGGGGTTCGCCGACACGAACTCCAGGTTGAGCTTCTGCCCGGCCAGGGCCTCGGTGCGGCCGTAGGCCTCCCCGGCCGTGACGGCGTCGACGGCGATCCGGCCGAGCGCGCCCTGGGCGAGGGTGATGTTGAGGAAGCCCGGCCCGGCGACGTCGACCGCCGCGATGCCGCCGTGCCCGCGCAGCTCCTCGGCCAGCAGTCCGGCGACGTCGCGCGGAGGGCGACCGGCCGGCTTGGCCAGCCGGAGAGCCACGTTGGTGGCGTAGTCGCCGTGCTCCGGGTTCTTCGGCCGCTCGACGACGACGTCGGTGGGGACCTCCACGGGCAGCGCGCCTCGCTCGACGACCGCACCCACGGCGGTACGAACGACGTCCTGCAGCTGCTCCGGTGTCACCGGGCGAGCGTACTGACCGCCTGCGACGGGCCGGTCGGCCCGCCCGGCTACCAGGGTCGGCACAGGTGCGCGACCTAGACTCGCGCGGAGCAGGCGGGGGCCGACCGGGCCCGGCCGCACCGGCGCACGGGCGCCCAGCAGCGAGGAGAGGCCTTGGCCAACGACCGCACCCCCGACAAGCGTCGCGCGACCGGCGGCGGGTCGTCCCGCTCCGGAGCGGGAGCCGGGCGGGGCAAGGGCGGGCGCACCCGGCCGCCGACGCAGGTCGTGACCCAGCAGCGACCGTGGGGCCTCATCGCGGCGGCGCTCGCCGTCGTGGTGTTCGCCGCCGCCGTCATCGGCTACGCGGTCGTGCAGGTGCAGAGGTCCAACGCCGGCAAGGTCGGGTCGATCGACGAGATCGCCGGCGCGCAGACCTTCGACTACGAGGGCGGCAACCACGACGACAACCCCATCGAGTACCCGGAGTCCCCGCCGGTGGGGGGTTCGCACGCCAACATGTGGGCCGACTGCACCGGCACCGTGTACGACGTCGACATCCGGCACGAGAACGCGGTGCACAGCCTGGAGCACGGCGCGGTCTGGATCACCTACAACCCCGACGAGGTCACCGACGCCGACGTCGAGACGCTCGCCGGGCTGGTGGACGGCGAGTCCGGCCGGATGCTCTCCCCGTACGAGGGCCAGGACTCCCCCATCAGCGTCCAGTCGTGGGGCGAGCAGCTCAAGGTCGACAGCGCCGACGACGAGCGGATCAAGCAGTTCGCCGACCTGATGACGTACAAGTCCGACGACTTCCCCGAGCCCGGCGCCACCTGCGAGCGGCCGGACTTCCTGGCCGACCCGCCGCTCGAGAGCGACGACCCCGCCGCCCCGGCCCAGACGCCGGCCCCCGCCGACGCGAGCGAGACCACCGCTCCCTGATCGTGCGCACCGCCGTACCGGAGGAACCCGTGACCAGCCCCACCGCATCGGGCCGCCGTCCGCTGCGCACCGCCCTGCTCGCCGTCATCGCGGTGGGGCTGGTGCTGCTCGGCGGCGGCCTGGCCGTCGCGCTGGGGATCGGCCGCGGAGCGGCTCCGCCGGCGGCGGACTCGGTGGATGCGGGGTTCGCCCGCGACATGTCCCGGCACCACCTGCAGGGCGTGGAGATGGCCAACCTCGTGGCCGAGCGCAGCGAGGACCCGGAGGTCGAGTCGCTGGCCTTCGACATCTCGGCCACGCAGACCAACCAGGCCGGGCGGATGCAGGGCTGGCTGGTGCTCTGGGACCTCCCGCTGACCGGTGGGGACACGATGGCCTGGATGTCGGAGGACGGGCACAGCGGCCACGACATGAGCGCCGGCATGGACATGGGCGCGGGCACGCTCATGCCCGGCATGGCGACGAAGGAGGAACTCGCGGAGCTGCGCAGCCTCTCGGGCACGGCGTTCGACGTCGAGTTCCTGCGGCTGATGATCCGGCACCACCAGGGCGGGTTCGACATGGCCCGCGACGCCGCCGCCAACGCCGAGGTCGCCGCCGTCCGCGACCTCGCCCGGTCGATCGAGCAGGCGCAGAGCCTGGAGACCCGGACGATGACCGACATGCTCACCGCTCGCGGCGGCACGCCCCTCCCCTCTCCGTGACCGGCGTCGGGTCCGGGCCTGCTCGATCGAGAGGAGCCGCCGTCGGGGCCGCGGCCCCCGGCTGGTAACTTCTCCCCTGCCCCGGGCCCCCGTAGCTCAGGGGATAGAGCACCGCCCTCCGGAGGCGGGTGCGCAGGTTCGAATCCTGCCGGGGGCACCACCGAACGTGATCAGCAGGCCGGCACCGCCCGGTGAGCCCGCTCAGCTGGTGAGCATCCCGCCCTCGACGGGCAGGGTGGTCCCCGTGACGTACCCGCCGGCGTCGCTGACGAGGAAGATCAGCGCCGCCGCGAGCTCGCGGGGGTCGCCGGCCCGGCCCGCCAGCACCCGCCCCATCTGCTGGTCGAGGTAGCCCTCGGGGTACTGGTCGGTCATCTCCGAGGCGAAGAAGCCCGGCGCCAGCGCGTTGACCCGGATGCCCTTGCGTCCCGTCCACTGCTGGGCCAGGTCGCGGGTCAGGCCGATGAGACCGGCCTTGGACGCCGCGTACGCGGCCTGCGGCAGCCCGGCCGTGGTCAGGCCGAGGACGCTGGAGATGTTGATGATCGAGCTGCCCGGCTGCATCACCCGGCCGCACGCCTGCGCCATCCAGTAGCAGCCGTTGAGGTTGACGTCGATCACCGACCGGAACTGCTCCGGCGTCTCCCGGGTGGCCGGGACGGCGGTCCCGACGCCCGCGTTGTTGACCAGGACGTCGACCCGCCCGAACTCCGCCATCGCGGCGTCCACCAGCGCCTGGCAGTCCTCGGGACGGGCGACGTCGGTCCGCACGGTGATCGCCCGCCGCCCCGCCGCCTCCACCGCCTCGCGGGTCGCCGCCAGCCGGTCCTCCCGGCGGGCGCCGACGGCCACGTCGCAGCCGGCCTCGGCCAGCGCCCGGGCGAAGACCGCCCCGAGGCCCGAGGAAGCCCCCGTCACGATCGCCACCCGGCCGTCCA
>DASPIH010000346.1:0-5272 GCA_035629195.1 Blastococcus sp.
GGCCGCGGGCAGGCCGCGCCACCGGGCCAGCTCCGCGGTGGCCCGGGAGTCGGGCCAGAGCAGTGCCGGGTGCAGCGCGCGCCCGTGGCTGTCCACCAGGACGGCGCCGTGCATCTGACCCGACAGCCCGAGCGCCCGTACCGGCGCACCGCCCAGCGCGGGCAGCAGCTCGGCGAGCGCGTCGTCGAAGGCACGGCGCCAGACCGCCACGTCGATCTCCGCCCGGTCCGGCGCCGGCCGGTCGTAGCCGTAGCCGGCCTCAGACTCGGCGACGACCGCGCCGCCGTCGTCCAGCGCCACGAGCTTCAGGCCGCTGGTCCCGAGGTCGGCCCCGAGCAGCACCGCCGGCACGGGCCGCTCAGCGCTCCGGGCTGTCGCCGTAGCTGTAGCCGGCGTCGGTGTACCGGCCGCCGACGGCCACCCCGGGCGGAGCGATGGCGTCCAGCCGCGCGAGATCGTCGGCGGTCAGCTCGACGCCCGCCGCCGCGGCGTTCTCCTCCAGGTAGCTGCGCCGCTTGGTGCCGGGGATCGGGACGACGTCCTCGCCCCGGGCCATCACCCACGCCAGCGCCAGCTGACCGGGCGCCACACCCTTCGCCTCGGCCAGCTCCCGGACGGCGTCCACCAGTCGCAGGTTGGCCTGGAACGCCTCGCCGGTGAAGCGGGGGTGCCCCCGCCGCCAGTCGTCGGCACCGAAGTCGTCCGGGCTGGTGATGGCGCCGGTCAGGAAGCCTCGACCCAGCGGGCTGAAGGGCACGATCCCGATGCCGTTCTCCCGGGCCACGTCGAGCACGGTCCCGCTCCCCGTCCCGCCACCTCCGGCCACCTCGAGGTCGCGGGTCCACAGCGACCACTCGCTCTGCAGCGCCGCGATCGGGTGCACGGCAACCGCTCGGCGGATCGAGCCGGCACTGGCCTCCGAGAGCCCGAGGAACCGGACCTTGCCCTGCTCCACCAGCTCGGCCATCGCGCCCACGGTGTCCTCGATCGGCACCTGCGGATCGACCCGGTGCTGGTAGTAGAGGTCGATGACGTCGACGCGCAGCCGGCGCAGGCTGGCCTCGGCGCAGGCCCGGACGTTCTCCGGCCGGCCGTCGATCCGCATGCCGCCGTCGCCGGTGCGCGACAGCGAGAACTTCGTGGCGAGCTGCACCTCGTCGCGCCGGCCGGCGATCGCCTCGCCCACCAGCTCCTCGTTGTGCCCGGAGCCGTAGACGTCGGAGGTGTCGAGGAACGTCACCCCGAGGTCCAGCGCCCGGTGGATCGTCGCGATCGACTCACCGCGGTCGGCGGCGCCGTACATCTGGCTCATGCCCATGCAGCCCAGGCCGAGCGAGGAGACGGTCAGGCCGCCGAGGGAGCGGGTGCCGACGGAGGAGCTCATGCCCGCATCCTCGCCCGATCCCGGTGGCCCCCGCCACCCTGGGTCGGGCCCCCGTCAGGCCAGGAAGGGCTCGAGGGTCGCGGCCAGCTCCGGGGCCTGGAGGAGGTCGTAGTGCGTGCGCCCCGGCAGGACGGCCAGCCTGGAGGCGGACCGCTGCGAGCCGTCCCAGCCGGCGTCGCGCAGGCCGCCACCGAGCAGCCCGTAGAACTCCGCGGCGTGGGCCATCGCGATGCTGTCGGCGTCGGCGAAGACCAGCAGCGCGGGAACGGTCAGCGCCCGGACCTCCTCGCTCCAGTCGTAGGGACGCCGGAGCAGCTCGCCGGTCTTGTCCATGAGCGCGGGGAAGGCGTCGACGTCCGGGGCCACGGCGGCGTAGGCGCCGTGGATCGGCGTCTGCGCCATGAACTCGAACCCTCCGCTGCCGACCTGCGCCATGTTCTCCCGCACGTCGGGCAGCCACCCGTCGCGGCGGCATGCTCCGGACAGGAGCACCAGCCGGCGGACCCGGTGCGGGTGCTGGATCGCCGCGCGCAGGCAGGCCCCGGCGCCCAGCGAGTAGCCCACGAGGTCCGCCTGCCCGAGCCCGAGCTCGTCGACCAGGGCGGCCAGGTCGTCCCCGAAGGCCTCGAAGCTGAACGGCCGGTCGACGTCCCGGGTGTGACCGTGCCCCTGCAGCTCCACCGCCACGACCCGGCGTCGCTGCGCCAGGCGGTCGGCGAGGCCGCCGAACACGTCCGCCACCCCGAAGCCCCCGTGCACCAGCACCAGGGGCGTGCCGCCCTCCCCGGTGCTCCGCCAGTACATGTCGACGCCGTTGACCGACGCGTACCCCTCGGTGATCTCGTCCACGACTGCGCTCATGCCGGTTGGACGCCGGGTCCGGCGGAAACTCATCGGTGCGTCTGGTGGAGGACGACCGAGGCGACCCGGACCGGGTCGGCGCAAGGAGGCACCGTGCAGTACGCCGAGTCCGTCGTCGAGCTGATCGGGAACACACCGCTGGTGCGGCTGTCGTCCGTGACGGAGCACCTGGGGCCCGATGCCCCGCTGGTCCTGGCCAAGGTCGAGTACCTCAACCCCGGCGGCTCGGTGAAGGACCGGATCGCCGTGCGCATGGTCGACGCCGCGGAGGCCGCCGGCGAGCTGGGGCCGGGGGGCACGATCGTCGAGCCCACCAGCGGCAACACCGGCATCGGGCTGGCGCTGGTCGCCCAGCAGCGCGGCTACCGCTGCATCTTCGTCTGCCCGGACAAGGTCGGGCAGGAGAAGATCAACGTGCTCAAGGCCTACGGCGCCGAGGTCGTCGTCTGCCCCACCGCCGTCGATCCGGCCGACCCCCGCTCCTACTACTCGGTGTCCGACCGGCTGACCCGTGAGACGCCGGGCGCCTGGAAGCCCGACCAGTACTCCAACCCCAACAACCCCCTCTCGCACTACGAGACCACCGGGCCGGAGATCTGGGCGCAGACCGACGGCCGGATCACGCACTTCGTCACCGGGGTCGGCACCGGCGGCACCATCAGCGGGATCGGCCGCTACCTCAAGGAGGTCTCCGGGAGCCGCGTGCAGGTGATCGGGGCCGATCCGGAGGGCTCGGTGTACTCCGGCGGCACCGGCCGGCCCTACCTGGTCGAGGGCGTGGGCGAGGACTTCTGGCCGGACGCCTACGACCGCTCCGTGGCCGACGAGATCGTCGCCGTCTCCGACGCCGACTCCTTCGCCATGACGCGCCGGCTCGCCCGCGAGGAGGGGTTGCTCGTCGGCGGCTCCTGCGGGATGGCGGTGGTCGCGGCCCTGCGGGTGGCCGAGCGGCTGCCGAAGGACGACGTCCTGGTGGTGCTGCTGCCCGACGGCGGGCGCGGCTACCTGAACAAGATCTTCAACGACGCGTGGATGGCCGACTACGGCTTCCTCGACGCGACCTCCGGCGAGACGGTGGGCGAGCTGCTGCGCGCCAAGGGCGGGGAGACGCCGACGCTCGTGCACACCCACCCCAACGAGACCGTCCGCGACGCGATCGACATCCTGCGCGAGTACGGCGTCAGCCAGCTGCCCGTCGTCCGGGCGGAGCCGCCGGTGACCGCCGGCGAGGTGGTGGGCTCGGTCGACGAGAAGACGCTGCTCGACGCCCTGTTCGCCGGCCGCGCCTCGCTCGCCGACCGGGTGGAGAAGCACATGTCACCCCCGCTCCCGATCATCGGCTCCGGAGAGGCGGTGACCGCGGCGGTGGCCGAGCTGGGTTCCTCCGACGCGCTGCTGGTGCACGTGGACGGCAAGCCCGCCGGTGTCGTCACCCGGCAGGACGTGCTGGGGCACCTCGCCGGGCTGTCGCCGGCGGGGCCGACGCCTACGGTCGAGCGATGAGCGCCTCCCCCGGCTTCAACACCCGTGCCATCCACGCGGGGCAGGAGCCCGACCCGGCCACCGGCGCGGTCATCCCGCCGCTGCACCTGACGACCACCTACAAGCAGGACGGCGTCGGTGGCCTGCGCGGCGGCTACGAGTACAGCCGCAGCGGCAACCCGACCCGCACGGCGCTGCAGGAGGCGTTGGCCGCGCTCGAGCAGGGCAGCACCGGGCTGGCGTTCGCCTCGGGGCTGGCCGCCGAGGACACCCTGCTGCGCACGGTCTGCGAGCCCGGCAGCCACGTCGTGCTCGGCGGGGACGCCTACGGGGGCACGTTCCGGCTCATCTCGAAGGTGGCCTCCCGCTGGGGCGTCGAGCACACGCCGGTCGACCTCAACGACGTGGACGCCCTGCGCGCCGCGATGCGGCCCACCACCCGGGTGATCTGGTGCGAGACGCCGACCAACCCGCTGCTCAACATCGCCGACATCGCCCGGCTGGCCGGGGTGGCCCGCGAGACCGGCGCGCTGCTCGTCGTCGACAACACCTTCGCCTCGCCCTACCTGCAGCAGCCGCTGACCCTGGGCGCCGACGTCGTCGTGCACTCGACGACGAAGTACCTGGGCGGGCACTCCGACGTCGTCGGGGGCGCGCTCGTCACCGCGGACGACGAGCTCGGCGAGCGGCTGGCGTTCAACCAGAACGCGATGGGCGCGGTGAACGGGCCGTTCGACGCCTGGCTGGTGCTGCGGGGCATCAAGACCCTCGGCGTCCGCATGGACCGGCACCAGTCGAACGCGGCGCGGATCGCCGACTTCCTGCTCGGCTCCGACGCCGTCGCCACAGTGCTCTACCCGGGGCTGCCCGACCACCCGGGGCACGACATCGCCGCGCGGCAGATGTCCGGCTTCGGCGGCATGCTCTCCTTCCGGCTGCGCGGCGGCGAGGAGGCGGCGCTGGAGGTCTGCGCCCGGACGCGGCTGTTCACCCTGGCCGAGTCCCTCGGCGGCGTCGAGTCCCTGATCGAGCACCCGGGGCGGATGACGCACGCCAGCGCCGCCGGATCGCCGCTGGAGGTGCCGGCCGACCTGGTCCGGCTCTCGGTCGGCATCGAGGACGTCGACGACCTGCTCGCCGACCTGGAGCAGGCGATGACACTGTGACCCTCCGGGTCACACCGCGGCCACGGGCCCTTCCGCCGCGCCGCTGAGCCGCTGCGTCGCGCCTGCGCGGAGGCCTCCGGCCCCCACCCGGCCCGACAGACCAGTCACCTCGGTGCGGTCAAGATCCTGGGTCCGTCCTCGGTGACCGCGACGGTGTGCTCGACGTGCGCGGCCCGGCTGCCGTCCGCGGTGCGCAGGGTCCAGCCGTCGGCGTCCACGGTGTAGTCGTCGCTGCCTCCGGCCATGAACCACGGTTCGATCGCGATCACCAGACCGGGCTGCAGCCGCACCCCGCGGCCGGGACGACCCTCGTTCGGCACGGACGGGGGCTCGTGCATGTGGCGGCCCACCCCGTGACCGCCCTGGTCGGTGTTGATGC
>DASPIH010000347.1:0-11224 GCA_035629195.1 Blastococcus sp.
CTCTACAGCCGACTTTCCGCCGCCGACCAGCACAAGGTGTTCGCTCCGCACACCGGGCGGCGGATCGTGCTGTCCACCAACGTGGCGGAGACCTCGCTGACGGTGCCGGGGATCCGGTACGTGATCGACCCGGGTACCGCCCGGATCTCCCGTTACAGCCATCGCACCAAGGTGCAGCGGCTGCCGATCGAGCCGGTCAGCCAGGCCTCGGCGCGGCAGCGGTCGGGCCGGTGCGGCCGGCTGGGGCCGGGCATCGCGATCCGCCTGTACACGGAGGACGACTTCGACGCGCGGCCGGAGTTCACCGATCCCGAGATCCTGCGCACCAACCTGGCCTCGGTGCTGCTGCAGATGGCCGCGATGGATCTGGGCACCGGGCTCGAGGGCGTCGAGGCGTTCCCGTTCGTCGATCCACCGGACCGGCGCGCGGTGGCCGACGGGCTGGCGCTCCTGGAGGAGCTCGGCGCGCTCGATGCCGACGGCGCCCTCACCGCGGTCGGCCGGTCGCTGGCCGCGTTGCCGCTGGACCCGCGGATGGCGCGCATGGTGGTCGAGGCCGACCAGCGGGGTGTGCTCGACGAGGTGCTGGTGATCGCTGCCGGGCTCACCATCCAGGACCCCCGCGAGCGGCCGGCCGAGCACCAGCAGGCCGCCGACCAGATGCACGCCCGCTTCGCCGACGAGAACTCCGACTTCCTGGCGCTGCTCAACCTCTGGCGCTACCTCGGCGAGCAGGCCGACGCACTGAGCGGCAGCCAGTTCCGGCGCACCGTGAAGCGGGAGTTCCTGCACTACCTCCGCATCCGCGAGTGGCAGGACCTGCACGGCCAGCTGCGCGGAGCGGCCCGCCGCCTCGGCATGAACCTGACGGAGCCGGCGCCCGAGCCCGACGAGCGCGGGATCCACTCGGCGCTGCTGGCCGGGCTGCTGTCGCAGGTCGGGATGCAGGTGGAGCCCGTCAAGGGGAAGGACGGCAAGCCGGGCCGGCCGGGTCGGGAGTACCTCGGCACGCGCAACACCCGGTTCGTGCTCGCCCCCGGCACCCCGCTGGCGAAGAAGCCGCCGCGCTGGGTGGTCGCGGCCGAGATCGTCGAGACCAGCCGCTTGTTCGCCCGCACCGTCGCCCGCATCGATCCGGAGACCGTCGAGCGGCTGGCCGACCACCTGGTCAAGCGCCAGTACTCGGAGCCGCGCTGGGACGCCAAGCGGGGCAGCGTCGTCGCCACCGAGCGGGTCACCCTGTACGGGCTGCCGCTCGTCGTCGGCCGGCGGGTCCAGTACGGCTCCATCGACCCCGCCGTCTCCCGGGAGCTGTTCATCCGGCACGCGCTGGTGCAGGGGGAGTGGACGACCCACCACCGCTTCTGGGCCGACAACCAGCGTGCTCTCGAGCGGGTCGCGGCGCTGGAGGAGCGGGCCCGGCGGCGCGACATCGGCGTCGACGACGAGACCGTGTTCGAGCTCTACGACGCCCGCGTGCCGGCCGACGTCGTCTCCACCCGGCACTTCGACAAGTGGTGGAAGCGCGCCCGGCACGAGCAGCCGGACCTGCTCACGTTCACCCCGGACATGCTCACCAACGCGGCGGCGGCCGCCGACGTGCGCGTCGAGGACTTCCCGGACGAGGTCGAGCTGACGCAGGGCCTCACCCTGCCGCTGTCCTACGCCTTCGCTCCGGGTGCGGCCGAGGACGGCGTCACCGTCGACGTGCCGCTCGGCGTGCTCGACACCGTGGCCGACCGGACGTCGGGGGAGTCGCTGGCGTTCACCGTGCCGGGCCTGCGCGAGGAGCTGGTGACGGCGCTGCTGCGCACGCTGCCCAAGCAGCTCCGCCGGGCCCTCGTGCCCATCCCCGACCGCGTGCGCGAGGTGCTTCCGCGCATCGACGCCGGCGAGCCGCTGCTGCCGGCGCTGGAGCGGGAGCTGCGCCGTGCCGGGGGTGTGGTCATCCCGCCCGACGCGTGGCAGCCGGCCCAGGTGCCCGACCATCTGCGGGCGACCTTCCGCGTGCTCGACGACCAGCAGCGGACGCTCGCGACCGGCAAGGATCTGACCGCCCTCAAGGCCCGGGTGGCCCCTCAGGCGCGAGCGAGTCTGGCCCACGCCGCCTCGGACCTGGAGCGCACCGGGCTGACCGGGTGGTCGATCGGCGAGCTGCCGCGCACCGTCGAGGTGCGCCGCGGCGCGCACGTGGTGACCGCCTACCCGGCGCTGGTCGACGAGGGGACGACGGTCGGTGTCCGGGTCGTGCCGACCGAGGCCGAGGCGTCGCGGTTGTCCTGGCTCGGTGCCCGGCGGCTGCTCGTCCTGGTCGCCGGCTCCCCGGTCAAGCAGGTGGTGAAGGGGCTCGGTCCGGCCACCCGGCTGGCCCTGCAGTTCAACCCGGACGGCGAGATCGCCGATCTGGTCGCCGACTGCGTGGACGCGGCCGCCGACGAGATCGTGGCCGCAGCGGGCGGGCCGCCCCGGGACCCGGCCGCCTTCGCGGCTCTGGTCGCCACGGCCAAGCAGCAGCTGGCGTCCCTCACCACGGACACGGTGCGGCGGGTCGAGGCGGTGCTGACCCAGGCGCGGGAGGTCGCCGTGGCCATCGGGGCCGCGCCGGCCCGCCGGGTGCCGGAGGCGGCGATCGCGGACCTGCGTCGGCAGATGACCGGCCTGCTGCACCGTGGTTTCGTGGCCGCCACCGGCCGGCGCCGGCTGGCGGATCTGGTGCGCTACCTCAGGGCGATGGCGTACCGGCTGGAGAAGCTGCCGGCCAACGCCGCGCGCGACGCCCTGGGGGCGCACCAGGTCGCCGCGGTGACCGCCGAGTACGAGCGCCTGCGCCGGCAGGTGCCGGCCACCGGCGGGCCGGACGACCCGGTCACCCGGGTCCGCTGGATGATCGAGGAGCTGCGGGTGGCCCTCTTCGCCCAGGCGATCCGTACCCCGCGGCCGGTGTCGGAGCAGCGGATCTACAAGGCGATCGACGCACTCCTGTAGAAGGACCCCGTCCTCCTCACCGCTCGCAGGCTCGCGGCGAGCCTCCGGACGGGGTCGCTCCTGCGGCCGGGATCAGGCCGCGGGCTCGCCGTCCTGGTCGCGCAACAGCGCCGAGATGCGCTGACGGGTGACGCCGAACAGTGCGGCGATGCGGTTGATGCTGATCTGTTCCCGCTGCAGGGCGGCCGCCTCCTCGCGGCGCCACCGGTGCCCGGCCGTCGCCAGCTTGGCGAGGACCGTGGACACGCTCTCGACGACGAGCGGCCGGGATTCGGCCGTGACCATCTCCAGCCACGGCCGGCCGGCGCGGCGCTCGCGCATGAGGTGCTCGGCCCGCACGCGGGCCCGCTGCAGCTCTTCGACGGACTCGTCGATGCAGCCGATCAGGTCGTCCAGGGCCGCCAGGGCGGCGTCGTCTGCTGAGGAGCGGTGGGCACTCATGCTGCTCCCTCCGGAGGTGCGCGCACGCACGCTCGTCGATGGTATCGCAATGCGTATTGCCGCAACGGGTGTGTCATGCAACAGGTATTGCGAAGTTCGGCCGATGTAGGGATAGTTGCGCGCAACCATTCGAGGACGAGGCCGCACCTGCCGATAACCAGAGCACCGGGCACCCAGGCCGCTTCCCAGCCCGCCGGCAGAACGGAAGATCCAGATGTCCACGCTCACCGCCAGCTTCGATCTGCCGCCGACCGCCGCCAGCATCCGGGCGGCGCGCCGGCTCGTCCGGCAGCTGCTGCAGTCGTGGGGCGTCCGCCACGACCTCGATGACGCCGCCCTGCTGGTGACCGAGCTCGTCGCCAACGTCGTCGACCACGTCGGCGGCACCGCGTGCCTGTCGGTGGAGGCCGCGTTGTCCGAGGACTGGCTGCGCCTGGCCGTCGTGGACTGCTCCCGGGCCCGGCCCGTCATCCAGGCGATGGACCTCGAGCGTCCGCGCGGTCGCGGGCTGTACATGGTCGAGGTCCTGGCGCACCGCTGGGGTTGTGAGGACCACCGGGATGGCAAGCGGGTCTGGTTCGAGCTGCGACCGCCGGGCCTCTGAGGCCCGTGCGGACATGGAGCGCGGACTGGTGGTTTGCCGCGGCGCCCGAGCGGGGAGGGCTCCGGACAGGAACGAGCCACACGAAGGGACTGCGCGATGAGTGAGCCGAACACCCACACGGCCGGCGAGGGACTCTCGGACGAGGAGATGATCGAGACCGTGGCGGGGCAGACCGACAGTGCCTCGGAGAACGCCGACGTCGCCGGCAAGGACTGGAACGGCGATCCGGGCTCGGCGCCCGCGCCCACCGACGAGGCCTGACCGGGTAGACGACAACCGCCCCGTCCCGCAGCTGCGGGAGGGGGCGGTGGTCGTGCGCCGGGACGTCCCGGCAGGGTGGCGCTGCGTCAGCTGCTGGGGACGAGCATCCCCGCGCCGACGGTGGCGTTGGTCGCCTCGTCGACGATGATGAACCGCCCGGTCACCCGGTTCCGTGAGTACTCGTCGACGAACAGGGGCTGCGTGGTGCGCAGCTTCACCCGGCCGATGTCGTTGAGGCCGAGCTCGCCGGCCTCCGGTTCCCGGTGCAGGGTGTTGACGTCGAGCCGGTAGTGCAGGTCCTTGACCACGGCCCGCACCGTGCGCGTGGTGTGCTTGACGGCCAGCCGTTGCCGGGGGCGCAGCGGCTCGTCGGCCATCCAGCACACCAGCGCCTCGAGATCCTGGGTCACCCGCGGGGCGTTGGCCGGGCGGCAGATCAGGTCGCCGCGGGAGACATCGAGGTCGTCGGTGAGGCGGACGGTCACCGACATCGGAGCGAAGGCCTCCTCGACGGGCCCGCCCGGGCCGTCGATGCCCGCCACGGTCGTCGTCAGGCCACTCGGGAGCACCTGCACCTCGTCGCCGGGCCGCAGCACGCCGCTGGCGACGGTGCCGGCGTAACCCCGGTAGTCGTGATGGGCGTCGGACTGCGGCCGGATCACGTACTGCACCGGGAAGCGGAGGTCGACGAGGTTCCGGTCACTGGCCACGTGGACGTGCTCCAGGTGGTGCAGCAGCGACGGGCCGTCGTACCAGGGGGTGCGCTCGGAGCGCCGGACGACGTTGTCCCCCTGCAGGGCCGAGATCGGCACGACGGTGAGGTCGGGGACGTCCAGCTTGGCCGCGAAGGCGCTGAACTCGTCGCGGATCGACTCGTAGATCTCCTCGGACCAGTCGACGAGGTCCATCTTGTTCACCGCGACGACGAGGTGCGGCACCCGCAGCAGCGAGGCGAGGAAGGCGTGCCGGCGGCTCTGCTCGAGCATCCCCTTGCGCGCGTCGACCAGGACGATCGCCAGGTCGGCGGTGGAGGCGCCGGTGACCATGTTCCGCGTGTACTGCACGTGCCCGGGGGTGTCGGCGAGGATGAACGTGCGCCGGGGGGTGCTGAAGTACCGGTAGGCGACGTCGATGGTGATGCCCTGCTCCCGCTCGGCGCGCAGGCCGTCGGTGAGCAGGGCGAGGTCGACGTAGTCGCCCTTGCTGGCGCGCTCGACCGCCTCGTACTGGTCCTCGAAGATCGCCTTGCTGTCGTAGAGCAGCCTGCCGATGAGGGTGCTCTTGCCGTCATCGACCGAGCCGGCCGTGGCGATCCGCAGGATGTCCTTGCGAGCGACGGCGACGTCGTGCGCCAGCTCGGCCTCGGGGGAATGGACGTCGACGGGGCTCATCGGAGGTGGCCCTTCCTCTCCGGTCGGGGGAGTCGGTGGCGGGACGCGGCGGCGGAAGGGACGCTGGAGCGGACCGCCCGGAAGGGGGCCGCATGTTCGTGCTCGCACTCGCCGTGCCCGCGCTGATGGTGGTCGTCGTCGGCTACGTCATCGGGTACGCCGTGGCCGACTCGATCGCCGGGCTGGTGGGAACGGCGTCCACGGACGTGTCCGAGGTGGTCGGCTGGACGACGGGGCTGCTGCTGCTCGCCGTCGTGGTGCGCGTCATGCTGAAGCTCTGGCGCCGGCGCCGGAACCATCAGAAGTAGCCTTCCTTCTTCCGGTCCTCCATGGCGGCGTCGCTGACCTTGTCGTCGCCGCGGGTCGCGCCGCGCTCGGTCATGCGGGTCACCGCGATCTCGGCGATCACCTCGTCGACGGTGGTGGCGGTGGAGAGCACGGCGGCGGTGAGGTTCGCGTCGCCGACCGTCCGGTACCGGACGCTCTCCCGGCGCACCTGCTCACCGTCGCGGGGGGTGATGAACTGGTTGACCGCGTAGAGCATGCCCTGCCGCTCCACGACGTCCCGCTCCTGGGCGAGGTACAGCGGGGGGATCGCGATCTGCTCCTGGGCGATGTACTGCCAGATGTCCAGCTCCGTCCAGTTGGACAGGGGGAACACCCGGATGGACTCGCCGAGGTGGATGCGGCCGTTGTAGAGGTCCCAGAGCTCCGGGCGCTGGTTCTTGGGGTCCCACTGACCGAACTCGTCGCGGAAGGAGAACACCCGCTCCTTGGCGCGGGCCTTGTCCTCGTCGCGCCGGGCGCCACCGAACATCGCGGTGAAGCCGTGCTCCTCCACCGCGTCGAGCAGCACCGGGGTCTGGATCCGGTTGCGGGAGCCATTGGGCTCCTCCTTGACGGTCCCGGCGGCGATCGCGTCGGGGACGGAGGCCACGACGAGCTGCACCCCCAGCTCGGCCACCCGCTTGTCACGGAACTCGAGCACCTCGGGGAAGTTCAGGCCGGTGTCCACGTGCATCACCGGGAACGGGATGCGGGCCGGCGCGAACGCCTTGCGGGCCAGCTCCAGCATCACGATGGAGTCCTTGCCGCCGGAGAACAGCAGCACGGGCCGCTCCAGCTCGGCGACGACCTCTCGGATGACGTGGATGGATTCGGCCTCCAGCGTCTGCAGCTGGCTCAGCCGGTAGTCAGGCGTGGTCACGACGCTTCCTCGCTGGCGCTCGACTGCCTCGTACCCCACGGTGCTCTGGTCATCGATGAGCTCGCAGGCTCGCTCATGGGGACAGGCTCCAAGGGCTTCGGGGATCGGGTCGACCACGAGCGCCAACCCGATCGACCTGGTGCGGATTCCCTCCCAGTGTCCGCTATCGGCCCGCGCGTGCCGCAGCCAGCACCCGGTCGGCGAGTTCCGGCCGGGTGACGAGGAGATCCGGAAGCGCCGGATCGGGCGCGTTGTAGACCAGCGGAGCCCCGTCGAGCCGGCTGGTGACCAGGCCGGCGGCGCGGGCGATCGCGACCGGGGCGGCCGAGTCCCACTGGTACATCCCGCCGGAGTGCACGTAGGCATCCACCTCCCCGCGGACGACGGCGAGGGTCTTGAAGCCGGCCGAGCCCAGCGGTACCAGCTCACCGTCGAGGGCGGCGGCCACGGCCGCAGCCTCGGCGGGGGGCCGGGTGCGGCTGACGGCGATCCGGACCGGTCCGTCCGGCCGTTCCGGCAGCCGGGGTGGAGGGTCGGTGACGTGCACCTCGCCGAGCGCCGGGAGCGCGACAGCGGCCGCGACCAGGTCGCCGCCGGCCCACAGCGCCACGTGCACCGCCCAGTCGTGCCGGGCGGGATCGGAGTACTCGCGGGTGCCGTCGAGCGGGTCGATGATCCACACCCGGGCGGCCGAGAGCCGCCGCGCGTCGTCGGCGGCCTCCTCGCTGAACACGGCGTCGCCGGGGCGCTCGCCGGCGAGGACTGCGGCGATGGCCCGCTGCGCCGCCGCGTCGCCGGCATCGCCGAGGAGCCGGCCGCGCAGCTCGCCGGTGCGCAGGGGGAGCAGGGCGTCGGCCGCGGCCTTCGCCGCCCGTACCGCCACCTCGACGTCGCTGCGCACGGAGTTCACTTCTCCGGCACGGCGGTGGCGTCGCCGGCATTGCCGGGCATGCGGTGCTCGCCGCTGGAGTCGGTGACCGAGCCGAAGTAGCTCGCCATCTTCTCCGGCCGCGGCATGACGAAGATGCCGCGGGCCTCGACGAGGGGTCGATCGGGCGTCTCGGCCAGCGCGATGGAGCCGGCGATCACCGACTTGCGTCCCTGCGTCTCCTGCAGCCAGCCACGGAAGACCAGCAGCCGGCCCAGCGGCACGGGGCCGCGGTAGTCCAGCTCGAGGCGGGCGGTCATGCCCCAGACGCCGTTGATCGCGGCGGTGTCGCCGAGCACCTGGTCCAGGAAGAGGGCGCTCATACCGCCGTGGAGGAACGTCGGCGGCCCCTCGTAGGGGGCACCGAGAGCCGCCTCGGCCGTGACGACGCCGTTCGACCGGCGGAAGTCCAGCGGCGGAGCGATGCCGCTGGCCACACCGGCGACCGGGTTGAAGGTGCGGCGCCGGGCCTGCGGGTCGTCGAGACGGGGCATCTGCGTCAGCGGCCGTCGGGGACCGTCGAGCTCTCCGGCGGCCCGACGGACCAGCTCGGCGGCGGCGCGTATCGCGTCGGTGCCGGCCTCGGTGGTGGTCGAGAGCTCGATGATCTCGCGCAGAGCGGCGGCCAGGTCGGTCGACGCCGCCATGAGGTCGGTGTCGTAGGGCTCGCTGGTCCCGTGGCCGTCAGCGCTCGTCGTCACCGGCAGATGGTCGCAAGAACCGCACGCCCGGGGAGTACTACCCCTCCCCGGGGCCGTTGCGGGGCAGCCGGACGGTGACGGCCAGCCCGGCGCCCGGTGCGGTCTCCAGCGCCACCGAACCGCCGTGGGCGGCGGCCAGGGAGGCGACGATCGACAGCCCGAGCCCCGTGCCGCCCGCGACGCGGGCGCGCGAGGCGTCGGCGCGGTAGAACCGCTCGAACGCACGCTCGGCATCGGCCTGCTCCATCCCGGGCCCCTCGTCGGCGACGCGGAGCAGCAGCGCCCCCGGGTCGTCGGGTGCCTGGGCGACGGAGACCAGCACGCGAGTGCCCGGCGGGGTGTGGGTCAGGGCGTTGGTGACCAGGTTGCCCACCACCTGCCGCAGCCGGCTCTCGTCGCCGAGCACCACGGGGACGTCGGTGAGCGACTCGTCCAGGTGCAGGCTGATCGGCCGGTCGGGCTGGACGGCCCGGGCATCGTGCACGGCGTCGCCGGCGACCGCGGCCAGGTCCACCGGGGTCATCGCCAGCGGGCGCTGCTGGTCCATGCGTGCCAGCAGCAGCAGGTCCTCCACCAGCAGCCCCATCCGGCCGCCCTCGGCCTCGATCCGCTGCATCAGCCGGGCGACGTCCTCGTCGGACCGGACGGCTCCCTGGCGGTACAGCTCCGCGAAGCCACGGATCGACGTCAGCGGGGTGCGCAGTTCGTGGCTGGCATCGGCGACGAAGCGCCGCATCCGCTGCTCGGAGCCGCGCGCCTGCTCCTCCGAGGCCTGCTGGGCGCGGAACGCGCTCTCGATCTGGGCGAGCATGCCGTTCAGCGCGACGGACAGCCGGCCGACCTCGGTCCGCTCGTCCCCCTCGGGCACGCGCCGGGACAGGTCGCCGGCCGCGATCGCGCGGGCGGTGTGCTCGACCTCGGTCAGGGGCCGCAGGCTGTTGCGCACCACCAGGTACCCGGCGGCGCCGAGCAGCCCCAGGGCGGCGAGGCCGGCGAACAGCTCGATGCGGACCAGTTGGGCGATGGCCCGCTCGTCGCTCCTGAGGTCCACGCCCACGACCAGCGTGAAACCGCCGGGCAGCCCGCCCGAGGTCATCCGCCACTTCTCGTCCCCGATCTCCACGGTGAAGGGGGGCACGTCTCCGCGGAGCCTCTCGACGGCGTGCCTGCTCAGCTCCGGCAGCGCATCGCCGCCGGGGCCGCGGGGTTCCCAGAGCACGACCGGCTTGAGACTGTGGGGAGCCAGGCACGCGGCGTAGTAGGAGCTCGGCCTCGGCATCTCGCCCCGAAAGCAGGCGCTGACCAGCTCCGGCCCTTGGTTGGCCTTGACCACGGCCCGGAGATCCGCGTCCTGCTGCTGCTCGAGGTAGGCGCGCAACAAGGACGTGGCGGCGAAGCCGGTCGCCGCGAGCGCAGCCGCGACCAGGGTGACGAGCAGTGCGACCAGCGTCACCCGCAGGGGGATGCGCGGCTGCCGGCGGCCGACCGGCGGGGTGCTCACGTGCCGCGGGGGAGGCGCAGGGTGTAGCCCACTCCGCGGATGGTCTGCAGGAGCCGCGGTTCGGTGGTGTCGATCTTGCGCCGCAGGTACGAGATGTAGGACTCGACGACGTTGGCCTCGCCGTTGAAGTCGTAGTTCCACACGTGGTCGAGGATCTGGGCCTTCGACAGCACCCGCCCGGCGTTGGCCATGAGGTAGCGCAGGAGCTTGAACTCGGTCGGGGAGAGGCTGATGACCTCACCGGCCTTGATGACCTCGTGCGTCTCCTCGTCGAGCTCGATGTCGGCGAAGGTGAGGCGGGGCGCTTCGGCAGCGCGCTGGGGGCCGGCCGTCCGGCGCAGCACCGCACGGATGCGGGCGACGACCTCGTCGAGGCTGAAGGGCTTGGTGACGTAGTCGTCGCCGCCCAGGGTCAGGCCCGAGATCTTGTCGTCGGCGGCATCGCGGGCGGTGAGGAACACCACCGGGGTGTATCGGCCGGTCTCGCGCAGCCGGCGGACGACGCCGAAACCGTCCAGGCCCGGCATCATCACGTCGAGCACCAGCAGGTCGGGGCGGAACGACGCGGCCATCGTCAGCGCCTGCTGCCCGTCAGCGGCGGTGGCCACCTCGAAGCCGGCATAGCGGAGGCTCGCCGAGAGCAGCTCGCGGATGTTCGGCTCGTCGTCCACCACGAGCAGGCGTGCCTCCGGGGCCGTGCCGCCGGTGGGCTGGTTACCGGTCACGGCACCTCCGGTCGCGTGCGTGGCTGCGCTCGTCATGGTCCCGACTCTGCGGCGGCCGGCTGCAGCACGCCTGGACGCTACCTGTGAATGACCTGGCAGGGTCGGGCGCGGCACGGGCGGTGGGGACGAGGTGGCTCAGCCACCCATCGCGCGGCCCAGGCGCCAGTACCCGATCGCGTGGTGCTGCGCCCGGCCCAGCCCCCAGCGGCCACGCAGATCGGCGCGGACGGCCCGCACGGTCGCGGACTCCGCGCCCACCCAGGCGAAGACGTCGTCGCCCTCCGGGCGGTCGAGCGCGGCCACCGCGTCGACCAGCAGGGTGCTCTCGCCAGGGGGCGTCGCGCCGCGGTGCAGCCAGTGCAGCGCGATGCCCGGGGGCGCCGGGAGCGGCTGTTCCTCCTCCGGGCCGGCCACCTCGAGCAGGGCGACCCCCTCCGTCTCCGGTGCAGCCGCGGCCAGCAGCCGGCTGATGGCCGGAAG
>DASPIH010000348.1:0-3716 GCA_035629195.1 Blastococcus sp.
CCCCCCAGCGAAGGGGTCAGCGGGGCCCCGGCGGTCGCCGCGGACGGCTCCGGAATGGCGAAGGCCCTGGTCAGCGAACCGACCAGGGCCTCTACCGCGTGGGGTGAGTGACGGGGCTCGAACCCGCGACACCCAGGATCACAACCTGGTGCTCTACCAGCTGAGCTACACCCACCGTGCGTCTCCGCCGGGTGCATGCGCCCGGAGGGAACGTCATCACGATACCGGAGTCCGAGCGGCCGCCCGGAAGGGGAGTGGGAGCGGTCAGTCGCTGCCGGCGTCACCCGCGGCCAGCAGCTCGCTGAAGGAGCCGGTGACCTGCTCGGCGGCCTTCTTCGCCTGGTCGCTGCTGGGGCCGGGCGTGGGCACGAACAGCGTCTTCCGGTAGTACGCGAGCTCCCGCACCGACTCGATGATGTCGGCGAGCGCCCGGTGGGCGAGCCCCTTGGCCGGCTGGGCGAAGTAGACCCGCGGGAACCAGCGGCGGGCGAGCTCCTTGACCGAGGAGACGTCGACCATCCGGTAGTGCAGGTGGTCGTCGAGCTCGGGCATGTCGCGGGCGAGGAAGCCGCGGTCGGTGCCGATCGAGTTGCCGCACAGCGGTGCGGTGCGCCGCTCGGGCACGAACCGCTTCACGTAGGCCAGGATCTGCTGCTCGGCCTCGGCCACGGTGAGCGTGGCCGCGCGGACCTCGTCGGTCAGCCCGGACTTGGCGTGCATCTCCGCGACGAACTCGGTCATGCCGTCGAGGTCCGCGTCGTCGGCCGAGATGATGAGGTCCAGTCCCGGGTCCAGCACGGTGAGGTCGGAGTCGGTGACGAGCACCGCGACCTCGATCAGCTTGTCCTTGGTGAGGTCCAGACCGGTCATCTCGCAGTCGATCCAGACCAGGTGCCCCGCGCTCTCTGCCACGTCGGCTCACAGTACGCACCGGGCGCCACGACCGTTCCGCTCACGTGGCGTGTAGTGGGCGCCGCGTCGCAGTGACCACGGCGCGCGGACCGCGCCGGTTCGGAATCGCCCCGGCTCACCGCTAGGGTCGCCGGACCGCCCTCCGCACGTCAGGAAGTCTCGCCGTGTCCTCTGCTCCTGCCCGCGCCACGATCCCGCAGGCGCCGGGAACGCTCCGCGCCGGCCTGGCCCACCCGGTCGCCCTGCTGCGGTGGCTGTGGACGGCCTACATGACGCCGGGCCGCCCCGGGCGCCGCACCACGGAGACCGAGCTCCGGTGGATCTACACCGCGTGGCTCGGCGCCTTCCTGCTCAAGATGCTGGGGTCCTCGTGGGACGTCTCCTGGCACTTCAGGTGGCTGCGCGACGATCTGGCGCCCCCGCACCTGCTCAACACCCTGGGCACCGTCGTCGTCGTGGTCCTGGTGCTGTTCCACAGCTACAGCGGCTACGGGGTGGACCGGCGCGCGCTGCGGCTCATGCAGGCCGGCATCGGCACCTTCCTGGTCGCGATCCCGATCGACATCGTCAACCACCGGCTCAACGGGCTGGACATCACCAGCTGGAGCCCCAGCCACCTGCTGCTCTACATCGGAACGGCGATCATGCTGGCCGGGGCCCTGCGCGGGTGGTGGCTGTACGCCGCTCCGGGCCGCCTCCGCGACCTGGTCTCCCTGGGACTGTGGCTGTTCTTCGTCGAGAACGTCGTCTTCCCGAACCAGCACCAGGAGTACGGCGTCCTGTCGCTGGAGGCGTACCGCGCGGGACGCACCACCGCCGAGCCGCAGCTGCTCGACTTCGCCGCTGCGCAGGGCCAGACGCCGGACATGTTCATGCTGCCGGTGCCCTCGTGGGTGCACCCCGCGTGGCTGGTGTGCGCGGGACTGCTCTCCCTCGTCGTGGCCCGCAGGGTGGTCGGGCGGCGCTGGACGGCGACCGTGATCGCCGTCGTCTACCTGGGCTACCGCGGCGTCATGTGGCTGGGCCTGGACGTGATGGGCTTCCCGCCCTCGGTGCTGCCGCTGGTGCTCCTCGTGGGTGCCGTGCTCATCGACGTCGCCGTGACCCGGGGGGTTCCCGGCTGGGCCGCCGGGATCGTCGTCGCGCCCGCCGTCTACGCCGCGGCCTTTCCGCTGGAATCCATGGACCTGCTGCCGCCGTGGAACTGGTGGTCGGCGCTGCCGGTGACCGCGGGCTTCGCCGCCTCGTGGGCGCTGGTCGACGTCGTCGCGCGAAGCGGCTGGTTCGCCCGCTGGCGGACGGCCGACGAGCCGGCCGCGGAGCCCGCTCCCGTGTGATCCCCGACGCTCCGGCGCGGGACCCGGGAGCCACGGCGGCCATGACGTAGCGTCGGGGGTGGCTGTGTCACGGGGGTGCCGCCGAGCCGGTGCTCCGCACCGCGTTCGGCGAAGCGCCGGCCCTGACCGCGTAATCGATCGCCGGAGGACGACGTGCTGGTCCTGACCCCGGAGCCGTTGCAGACGGCGGCGGAACGCGCCTTCTTCGGCGAGCTCTCGCGGTGGGACACCGGAGCGTCGGTCCGCGCGGCGGTCGTCGCGTCGGTGCCGCTGGTGGACGGACCGCTGGGGCGCCGGCAGTCCGACGCGGTGCTCCTCGTGCCCGAGGGCCTCGCCGTCATCCGGGTCGTCGAGGTGCAGCGCCAGTCCGGAACCGTCACCGCCACGCCCGAGGGCGCCTGGACCATCGCCGCCGACGGCGGTCCGAGCCAGGTGCTGCAGCTGGCCGGCGGCGGATCGACCCCGCTCGACGGCCTGATGCGGGCGGGCATGGACACCGCCGTGAAGTTGCGCCGGGCGGGTCTGCAACCCGGGCGCATCGCCCGGCTGACCGTCCTCGTCGGTGACGTCACCGGCCTCGTGCCCCCCGACGGCGACCTCGGCGAGGGCGACCTCGTGGCCACCCTGGACCCGCGCTCGCTCCTGCTGGCGTTCGCCCGCGCCAGCCGGCACGCCGGCACCGACAACCCCCGGCTCTGGACCACCGCGGACGTGCGCGCGGCGCTGGAGGCGCTGGAGCTCACCGGGCGCGGGCCCACCGTGGAGGAGCTCAACGGGGAGTCCTTCCCGTACTCGCCGTACGTGCTGCGCCGGCCCCAGCTGCTCGCCCCCGCAGCGATGGCCGCCTCGCCGATCCACCTGTCGGCCTCGTCCGGCGGTGAGCCGGCCCGGGTCTCGCTGCCGTCGGGCGCCGAGGACCCGTCCAACGCCTCCGCCGTGGCGCGCGCAGTGGCCGCCTCGGTGGCGTCGGCCAACGCGGCCGCCCCTGCCCGGCCCGCGCCCGACCTCCCTGCCCAGCGCGACACCGTCGGGGTCGGCGGGCAGCCCGCGCCGTCCGGCGACGGCACCGGCATCGGCGGGCTGTTCGGCGACGTTCCGGCCACCGACGGCTCGTCGTCGATGGCTGCTCCGACGCTCTCCGCGCCGTCGCGCACCTCGGTCTTCCCCGTGGTTCCGCCTCCCGAGGAGCCGGCGCCGCCGGTGGAGCGCCAGCCGCTGTCCCCGGCGTGGAACCCGCCGCCGCCGTCCGATCGCTCCCGGCCCCAGCGTGCCGAGGACGACGGGGGCTCCGGTCGCCACCGGCTGCTCGCCCTCGTCGCCGCCGCGCTCGCCGTGCTCGTCCTCTGCGCCGTGGGGCTCTGGCTCCTGCTCGGCACCGGCGCGGACGAGGACGCAGGCACCAGCGCCCCGGCGCCCACGACTGCAGCCAGGTCCGCAGCGGGACCGGCGGTCGGGGACGTCCGGGAG
>DASPIH010000349.1:0-3696 GCA_035629195.1 Blastococcus sp.
TCGCCAAGGCGGCCGTCCGGCTGCCGCAGGCCGCCGGCACCTGGCTCGCCGCCGCGGTGGCCGGCCGGGTCGCGGCGCGGGGACGGGCAGCGGGCACGCTGGCCGGCTACTGCGGTCTGGTCACCGGCGCCTTCGGCTACGTCATGGGCGAGTACGCCCGCGTTCCCGACGCCGGCCTGCCCGGCAACCCGGAGGACCTCCCGGGCGGGCTCGCGTCCCCGGTCCGCCTCCAGGAGCCGACGCGTGCCGGATAGCGCCGCACCGGCGGTCCCCGTCCCGCCCCCGCCGGAGGAGCTGCCGCCGGACCTCGGCCGGGTAGCGGCTCGAGGAGCGGGGGTCACCCTCGCCGGGCAGGGCGCGCGCATCCTGCTCCAGCTCGCGGCGGTCACCGTCCTCGCGCGGCTGCTCGATCCGCGCGACTACGGCCTCTTCGCCATCGGCCTGGTCGTGGTCGGCATCGGCGAGGTGGTTCGCGATCTGGGCCTCTCGACGGCCGCCATCCGCGCCCCCTCCCTGACGCGGCGGCAGCGGGACGGCCTGTTCTGGCTGAACACCCTCGCCGGCCTCGTCCTGGCCCTCGCCGTGCTCAGCGCCGCCGGCCCCGTGGCGTCCGCCTTCGGCGAGCCGGAGCTGGTGCCGGTGCTGCAGACGCTCAGCGTCACCTTCCTGCTCAACGGCGCAGTCGCCCAGTACCGGGCGGGGCTGTCACGGGAGCTGCGGTTCGGCGCGCTCGCGGTCACCGACCTGCTCGCGCAGATCGTCGCGCTGACCGCCGCGGTCACGGCGGCCACGCAGGGCGCGGGGTACTGGGCGCTGGTCGTCCAGCAGCTGACGCAGGGCGCCGTCGTCCTGCTCGGTGCCGTCACGGCCGGCCGCTGGCTGCCGAGCCGCCCCCGCCGCGGCGCCGGCCTGATGCCGTTCCTGCGCTTCGGCAGCGGGGTCACCGGCACCCAGCTCGTCTACTACGTGGGCAACAACCTGGACAACCTCGCGCTCGGTCTGTGGGCCGGTCCGGCCTCGCTGGGCCTCTACAACCGCGGTTACCAACTGCTGATGAACCCGCTGAACCAGGTCCGGGCGCCGGCGAGCACCGTGGCGATCCCGGTGCTCGCCCGGCTGCAGGACGACTTGGAGCGGTCCGGAGAGTACCTGCGCCGCGCGCAGCTGGCCCTCGGCTACACGCTCGTGGCCGGCATGGCGCTCGGCGCCGGCGCGGCGGTCCCAGTGGTGGACCTGATGCTCGGGGAGCGCTGGCACGAGGTCGCCCCCGTGCTGGCGCTGCTCGCCGTCGCGGGCGGCGCGCAGACGCTGGCCTACGTGGGCAGCTGGGTCTACCTGTCCCGCGGGCTGTCCGCGGCGCTGTTGCGCTACACGCTGGCGACCCTCGTCCTCACCGCCGTCTGCATCGGCGTCGGTGTCCGCTGGGGCGTCGTGGGTGTCGCCGCGGGCTACGCGGCCGCGGCGCTCCTGGAGTGGCCGGTGTCGCTGTGGTGGCTGTCCCGCCTCACCGACCTGCCGGTGCGGGCCCTGCTGCTCGGGGCGCTGCGCGTCCTGGCCTGCGCCGCGGCGGCGGGCACGGTGTGCTTCCTCGGGACCGTGCTCACCGCAGCCTGGCCCGCGCCCGGTCGGATCGCCGTCGGCGTCGCGGCGGGCCTCGCGGTCTACGGTGCCGCGGCGCTCGTGCCGGCGGTCCGGGACGACCTGGCCGGGGTGCTCGCCTGGGGCCGGTCGATGGCGGCGCGCGGGCACTGATCTGCCCGCGCGCCGGGAGGTTCAGCCGGGGAACCAGCTCTCCCGAACCAGCGTGCCACCGTCCAGTGCCTGCTCGAGCGAGCGGGCCCGCAGCCCCCGGGCGGCGTAGCCCTCGAGGACACCGGAGATCAGCCGGCCGCGGTCGAGCACTGGCGCGGGCCCGTCGCAGGCGCCGTCCTCGGGACCGGCGAAGCCGTCGTGCGCCAGGACGATCGCGCCGGGGACGATCCCCTGCTGCGCCTTCTCCTGCCGCTCGTCGTCCGCGACGTCCCTCCAGTCCCACGTGGTCGGACCCCACAGCACCGGCAGCAGTCCGGCCGCGGTCACGGCGCGCCAGTTGCGCACGGTCTGCCGCCCGTAGGGGGGCCGGTACCAGCGGACCGGCCGGCCGGTGGCATCCTCCAGCTCGGCTCGGCCCCCGCGGATCAAACCGGCCACCTCCTCCGGCGGCACGGTCGGCAGGGCGCGGTGGTCGACACCGTGCAACGCCACCTCGTGGCCCGCGGCGACGACCTCGTCGAGAAGGCTGCGGTACCGGCGCACGCGGGTGAGCAGCACGAAGAACGTGGCCGTCGCAGCAGCACCGTCCAGTGCCTGCAGCACTCGGTCGGTGCCCTCGGGCTCGGGACCGTCGTCGAAGGTCATGACGACGTCGGGCCGGTCGGTGCGGACGGCGACGGCCGACCCGGCCACCAGGCCGACCCCCCGCCGGACCGTGCGCCGGGCCGACACAGCGGCACCCCTGGCGGTGGACACCGCGCTCATCGGACCCCTCTCCACGACAGCCGCCACCGGCGGCCGCTCCTTGCGTACTCCTGGAACACCACGCCACAGGCGGCGCCGACCATGCCGGCACCGCGGCAGAGGGCCCTCAGCCCCCGCGCCTGGTGCCGGTCGGAGCGCACGGACGCGCCCCACACCCACCGGGCCGCGCCCGCGGCCACCCGGAGCAGGCCCCGGGCCGTTCCGCGCAGGCGCAGCGCCAGCCGGGCCCACGGCCCATCGGTGAGCCGCAGCCTGGTGAGGACGTCCGCGTTGCCGTGGCTCCACGCCCGGGTGAGAACCCAGGAGCGGGTCATCCGGGACAGCGGCACGCGGTCGACGGCGACGGACTCGTCGCACCACACCAGGCGACCGCCCGCGCGGGTCAGCGTGCGGCTGAAGAGCGTGTCCTCGCCGCCACCGAGGCCGAGGGCCGAAGAGAAGCGGACGCCGAAGCGCCGGATCTGGGCCAGGTCCAGCAGCAAGTTGCCGGTCGCGGCCACGTCGATCTCGGTGCCGGTGGGCAGGCTGCGGCGGACGAAGAAGCCGCCCGCCCGGATCCACGGGTCCAGTTCCCCGGCGTACTCGGCAAGGATGCGGCCGGACACCGCAGCGGCGGCGGTGGCCTCCCAGGTGGCGACGAGGGCGTCCAGCCAGCCGGCCATCGGCCGCTCGTCGTCGTCGATGAAGGCCAGCAGGCGGCTCCCGGCGGCCTCCTCGATCGCGCGGTTGCGGACCGCGGCGATCCCGGGCGTCGGCTCGGCGACGTACCGCAGGTCGGGCGCGGCCAGCTCGGTCACGACGGCCGCGCCGCTGCCCTCAGGGTCGTTGTCGACGACGAGGACATCGGCGATGTACCGGTCATCGGTCCTGCGGGCCTGGTCCAGCAGCAGGGGCAGCGCCGCGCGCAGATCATCGGGACGCCGGTAGGTCGGAACGGCGATCGTGACGCGGACGGTGTCGGTGGCGGTCTCCGGGAGCGCCCCCCTGACGCTCACCGTCGTCCGCCCGGGAGGGACGGCGCCCCGGCCGGCCGGGCGGCGCCGACGGCCTCGGTCAGCCGCGCGGCGAACCGGTGGACGGCGTGCCGCTCCCGCGCCTCGGTGGCGTCCCGGGTGGCTGCCTTCCGCACCCGCGGCCAGTCGCCGACCAGCGCCTGCACCGCGTCGGCCCACTCCGCGG
>DASPIH010000350.1:0-10726 GCA_035629195.1 Blastococcus sp.
TCCTGGGGTGTTCCTCCCGCGTCTGGGGTGCTTGCAGGACTCCAGGAGGGCGAGGAACGCCCCGGGAGCGAGGACCTCAGCCGATGAGGTCGTGGATGACGACGTTCTCGTCGCGGCCCGGGCCGACGCCGATCACGCTGATCCGCGCGCCGGCGAGCTCCTCGAGCCGCCGTACGTAGGCCTGGGCGTTCGCCGGCAGCTCGTCGAAGGTCCGGCAGTGCCGGATGTCCTCGAACCAGCCCGGCATCTCCTCGTACACCGGGGTGGCGTGGTGGAACTCCGTCTGCGTCATCGGCATCTCGTCGTGCCGGACGCCGTCGACGTCGTAGGCCACGCAGATCGGCACCGTCGCCAGCCCGGACAGGACGTCGAGCTTGGTGAGGAAGTAGTCGGTGATGCCGTTGACGCGGCTGGCGTACCGGGCGATGACCGCGTCGAACCAGCCGCAGCGCCGGTCGCGGCCGGTGGTGACGCCCACCTCACCGCCCTGCGTGCGCAGGTACTCGCCGTTGGCGTCGAACAGCTCCGTCGGGAAGGGACCCGAGCCCACCCGGGTCGTGTACGCCTTGAGGATGCCGACCACGCGCTCGATCCGGGTGGGGCCCACGCCTGCGCCCACGGCCGCTCCGCCGGCGGTCGGGTTCGACGACGTCACGAACGGATACGTGCCGTGGTCGACGTCGAGCAGCGTGCCCTGGGACCCCTCGAGGAGCACCCACTCCCCGGCGTCGAGGGCCTTGCCCAGCAGCAGGCGGGTGTCGACGATCCGGTGCTTGAGCTGCTCGGCGTACCGGGTGTACTCCTCGACGACCTCGTCGACGTCGATCGCCTTCCGGTTGTAGACCTTGACCAGTACCTGGTTCTTCTCCTGGAGGGTGCCCTCGAGCTTCTGCCGGAGGATGGAGAGGTCGAGCAGGTCCTGCACGCGGATGCCCACCCGGGCGACCTTGTCGCCGTAGGCCGGACCGATCCCGCGGCCGGTGGTGCCGATCTTGCGCTTGCCGAGGAACCGCTCGGTGACCTTGTCCAGTGCCCGGTGGTGCGGCATGATCAAGTGCGCGTCGGAGGAGATCACCAGCCGCGAGGTGTCCACCCCGCGCTCCTCGAGCCCCGCCAGCTCGGCGATGAGCACCTGCGGGTCGATCACCACGCCGTTGCCGATCACCGGGGTGCACCCGGGCGTGAGGATGCCCGACGGGATCAGGTGGAGGGCGTACTTCTCGCCGTCCGGTGTGATCACCGTGTGGCCGGCGTTGTTGCCGCCCTGGTAGCGGACGACGTAGGGCACGCGGCCGCCGAGCAGGTCGGTGGCCTTGCCCTTGCCCTCGTCACCCCACTGGGCACCGATCAGCACGACAGCGGGCATCGGCTCCTGGATCTCCTCGTTCGTCGGGGTGGGGTCGCTCACTCGCCCGGTACCCGGGTGTTCCCCGGCCGGCAGGTGGCAGGGTATCCGCATGGCCTCCGTCGAGCTGGACCTCCGCCGTCTGGGTCCCGGTGAAGCGCCCCGACCAGCACAGCTGGAGCCCGTCCCCGGAGCCGACGCCCTCGTCGTCCGGGGGCCGGTGGCGGGCCTGTCCGCGGTGCTGGCCGCCCTGCTCAAGGCGGGCCGGACCGCGCAGGTCCCGGTTGCCTGGGAGCCCGGCCCGGACAAGTCCTCCAGCGCGCTGGCCCGCGACCTCGGCGTGGGCTCCGGAGAGCCCCGCGACCTCACGCTGGTGCGGGACGACCACGGCGGCGTCCTGCTGCACCACGGCCGCGTCGAGGCGGCGGGCGACGGGCGCCGGGCGCTGTCCCGGCGGCTGGGCCTGCAGGCCCACCACGACGACATCCGGGTGGCCGACGGCGAGATCACCCGGATCGACGTCCGGCCCGACTGGACGGCCGTCGACACGATCGGCGTGACCGTCATGACCCTGCCGCTGCGCCCGACCCGCCACACGAGCGGCCGGGCGCTCCAGATCGCCTCCGACCCGGCACGCATCGTGCGCGACGGCGTGCTCTACCCGCGCCCGGTGGACCGCTGGACCTGGTACGCCGACGACCGCGTGCGGTGGCGCCTGCAGCCTTGAAAGGACCGGCGCGGGACCCTGACGGGCGGCCGGTCCAGCACGTTCCCGCGGAGCTGCGGGCGCCTGGGGGCGTCGTGGACACTGGGCGGGTAACCGCTCGCCGAGGAGGATCCGCTGCCGACGTCCTGCCGCACCACCCGGTCGCCCCACCGGTGATCAGTGAACGGCTGCCCGCCTTCGGCACTGCTCGCACCCCCCTGCCGGCGGGCCGCCGGTTCCTGAGCCAGGCGCTGGCCCGGCCGAGCCTTCCCGCCGTGGTCGGGCTCGTGGTGGTCGTCGCCTTCTTCGGGATGCAGGCGCCCGACCTGCGCACCGCCGGTGGCCTGGCCACGGTCCTCGACGTCGCCGCCACCCTGGGCATCGGCGCGGTCGCCGTCGCGCTGCTGCTCATCGCCGGGCAGTTCGACCTCTCGGTCGGCGCGATGGCCGTGGCCAGCGCCCTGCTCAGCGCGCTGCTCATCGGGCCAGGAGGGTGGCCGGTCTGGCCGGCGCTGGGCGCGTCGCTGGTGGCGGCACTGCTCGTGGGTGTGGTGAACGGCGTGCTGGTGGTGAACACCGGCCTGCCCAGCTTCCTGGTGACCCTCGCGACCTTCCTCATCCTGTCCGGCGCCGCGCTGGCCGGGTTCGAGGCGGTCGCGGGCTCGACGCAGGTCCAGGGGCTCGACGCGGCTCCCGGCTGGAACTCGGCCGGCGCGGTGTTCGGCTCGTCGGCGCAGATGGGCGGCGCCCGCTTCCACGTGGCCGTGCTGTGGTGGCTGGGCGCCACTGCGCTGGCCGCCTGGACCCTGTGGCGGACGAGGTTCGGCAACGCCGTCTTCGCCGCGGGCGGAGCCCGGCTCGCCGCTCGCGAGCTCGGCGTCCCGGTGCGCCGGACGACCGTCGCGCTGTTCTGCGCCAGCGCGACGGCCGGCTGGCTGATCGGCACGCTCGGCCTCTTCCGGTTGGAGAGCGTGCAGTTGCACAGCGCCGGCCTGGGCCCGAGCGTCGACTTCGTCGTCGTCGCGGTCATCGGCGGATGCCTGCTCACCGGTGGGTACGGCTCCGCGGTGGGGGCGGCGGTGGGGGCGCTCCTCTACGCCGTCGCGCGACAGGGCATCACGCTGGCCGGATGGGACCCCCGCTGGTTCCAGACCCTCCTGGGTGCCCTGCTGCTGGTGGCCCTGGTCGCCAACGGGGTCGTGCGCCGGCGGCTGAAGGCGGGGCCGCGGTCGTGAGCAGCGAGGCGCACTCCGCAGACGCGGGCACGGGTTCGTCCTCGTCCGTCCCGGTCCCGGTCGTGGAGCTCCGCGGGGTCACCGTCCGGCACGGCAACATCGCGGCGCTGAACCGGGTGAGCGCCAGCCTGATGGCCGGCGAGATCACCTGCGTGCTCGGCGAGAACGGCTCGGGCAAGTCGACGCTCGTGGCGGTGCTGTCCGGCCTGCGCCGGCACGACGAGGGCGAGCTGCGGATCGAGGGCACCCCGATGCGGTTCCGGTCGGTGAGCCAGGCCCGCGCGCTGGGTATCGCCACCATCTGGCAGGACCTCGCCGTCGCGCCGCTGCTGTCGGTCTGGCGGAACTTCTTCCTCGGCGTGGAGCCCACGCGGGGCGTCTGGCCGCTGCGCCGGCTGGACATCGCCGCGGCCCGGGAGACCACGGTCCGGGCCATGGCCCGTGTCGGGGTCACGGCCCTGGACCCCGAGCAGCCGGCCAGCTCCTTGAAGGCCGGGGAGCGGCAGAGCCTCGCCGTGGCGCGGGCGCTGCACTTCGGGGCGCGGGCACTGCTCATCGACGAGCCGGTCACGCCGATGACGATGGCGCGGCAGGTGCTGTTCGGGCAGACGATCCTGGCCGCCCGGTCGCAGGGGCTGGCCGTCGTCGTCGTGACCAACAACCCGCGCTACGCGCACCTGATCGGCGACCGGTTCCTGCTGCTGGCGCACGGCCAGGTGGCCGGCATCCTCACCCGCGAGGACGTCGACGCCGACGACCTCACCGCCCTCATGGCCGGCGGGGAGCAGCTGACCACCCTCACCGACGCCCTCACCGAGCTGCACCCGGAACTCGGGAAGCGGTGAGCCCCGGGCCCCGGAGGGCCCGGGGCCGCGTCAGGCGAAGAGGCTCACCCCACCCGGGCCGACGAGCAGCCCCACGATGATCAGCACGATGCCCCACAGCATCTGACCACGGACGATCGCGACGATCCCGGCGATCACCAGGACCACGGCAAGGATCCACAACAGGGTCACCATTGCTCATCCCCATTCTTGCGGGCGCCGGCCGGCGCCGTGCACGTACGGTGATGTCCATCACGATCATCACAGAAACCTGACGCGCGGAACCGCTGGTCAGCCGCTGTCACCAGAGGTACCCGCGCCTCACGGAACGTGACGATCAGGGCGCGAGGCCGGGATCGCAGTCGCGCAGCAGCTGGATGCAGCGCTCGTGCTCGCCGGTCTCCCCGATCGCCTCCGCGGCCGCTGCCAGCACGGTGACGCAGCGCAGGAACCCACGATTGGGCTCGTGCGCCCACGGAACCGGCCCGAAGCCCTTCCAGCCGTTGCGCCGCAGCGCGTCCAGGCCGCGGTGGTAGCCGGTGCGCGCGTAGGCATAGGCCTCGATCGTGTCGGTCAGCAGCCGCTCGGACCGGCCGATGGCCTCCTCGGCCAGAGCGGCCCAGGCGGCGCTCACCGTCGGGTGGTGCGCGGCCACCTCGGCCGGCGGATCGCCGGCCGCGAGCTCCGCGTCGGCCTCGGGATTGGCCGGCAGGAGCGTGGGATCGGGCTCACCGAGCAGGTTGTGCGAGTGCGTCACCTCAGGCGCCCTGCGACTGGCCGGCCGACAGCAGGTCCTCGCACGCCTCGACGACGCGGGCGGCCATGCCGGTCTCCGCGGCCTTGAGGTAGCTGCGCGGGTCGTAGGCCTTCTTGTTGCCGACCTCGCCGTCGACCTTGAGCACGCCGTCGTAGTTGCTGAACATGTGCCCGGCGATCGGCCGGGTGAAGGCGTACTGGGTGTCGGTGTCGACGTTCATCTTCACCACGCCGTAGGAGAGGGCCTCGCGGATCTCCTCCTGGGCCGAGCCGGAGCCGCCGTGGAAGACCAGGTTGAACGGCTTGTCGTCGGCGGTGCCGAACTCCTTGGCGACGACGTCCTGGCCCTGCTTGAGGATCTCCGGCCGGAGCTTCACGTTGCCCGGCTTGTAGACGCCGTGCACGTTGCCGAAGGTGGCCGCGAGCAGGTAGACGCCCCGCTCCCCCAGGCCGAGGGCCCGGGCGGTGGCCACGAAGTCGCCCTCTGCGGTGTAGAGCTTCTCGTTGATGTCATGGGCGACGCCGTCCTCCTCGCCCCCGACGACGCCGATCTCGACCTCGAGCACGATCCGGGCCGCCGCGGTCCGCTCGAGGAGCTCCTCGGCGATCTGCAGGTTCTCGTCCAGGTCGATGGCCGAGCCGTCCCACATGTGCGACTGGAACAGCGGCTCCTGGCCGGCGTCGACCCGGTCCTGCGAGAGGGCGACGAGCGGGCGCACGTAGGAGTCGAGCTTGTCCTTGGGGCAGTGGTCGGTGTGCAGCGCCACGTTGACCGGGTACTTCTCGGCGACCACGTGGGCGAACTCGGCCAGCGCCACCGCGCCGGTGACCATGTCCTTGACCCGCGTGCCCGAGCCGAACTCCGCGCCGCCGGTGGAGAACTGGATGATGCCGTCGCTCCCGGCGTCGGCGAAACCGCGCAGGGCCGCGTTGACGGTCTCCGACGAGGTGCAGTTGATCGCCGGATAGGCGAAACCGCCCTCCTTCGCCCGGCGGATCATGTCGGCGTAGACCTCGGGGGTCGCAATGGGCATGCGGGCACTCCTCGCTGGGTGGCGGCCGTACAGCGCGTACGGAGGGACGTCGGTGTCGAGTATCGCGCCGGGCGCCGGCGCCGCGACAGGGCGGTCCGGCGCCCGCGCCCTCGGGAGCGCGCCGGTCAGCGGCGCTCGTCCGCCGATCCCGTATCGACCTCCAGGCCCAGGGCGCTCACCAGCGCGACCGCCTGCGCGAGGTCGATCCGCGCGCCCCGCAGCCGGGCCGTGCGGGGATCGACCGCCGTCAGGTCGCTGCCCCGCAGGTCGGCGTCGGTGAGATCGGCGTCGTGCAGGTCCGCACCGGACAGGTCCACCGACCGCAGCGCCGCTCCGCGGGCGGCCAGACCGGTGAGATCGGCATCGCGCAGCCGCACGCCCTCGAAGGTCGCCCGGCGCAGGTCGGCGCCGGGCAGCACGGCGAACGACCAGTCACCGCCGGTGACGGTGAGCTGGTCGAAGGAGCAGCGGTCGAAGCGCGCGCCGACCAGCTTGCAGCCGGTGAGCGTGGCGGCGAAGAAGGAGCAGCCGGTGAAGACGCAGTTCACGAAGGCGGCGTCGGCGAGCTGCGCGGCGGTGAACCGGCAGTCGGAGAAGGTGCAGTCGGTGAACACGACGCCGGTGGCCGAGCACTCCGAGAGATCCACACCGCTGAAGGCCACGCCGGCGTGCTCGCGGCCGGAGAGGTCCTCGCCGTACCAGTCGGCGTCCCGGACCTCGGTGCCGGTCGCCGCGGCGCCGCCGTCGGGCACGCGGTCAGCCCTGCTCGATGCGGCTGGCCACGCGCGCGGCCACCCCTACCGGGTCGTAGGTCGGTGAGAACGGCGGCGCGTAGGACAGGTCCGAGCCGGCCAGCTCCTCGGCGGTCATGCCGGCCCAGATCGCGGTGGCCAGGACGTCGATCCGCTTGGCGCTGCCCGGCCCGCCGACGACCTGGGCGCCGATCAGCAGCCCCGATCCGCGCTCGGTGATCAGCTTGACGGCGATCGGCGCCGCCCCGGGGAAGTAGCCCGCCCGGGTCGTCGCCTCGATCAGCTCGCTGCGGTGGTCGAAGCCGGCCTGCTCGGCCTGGGTGGTGCACAGCCCGGTGCGCGCCACCTCCAGGTCGCCCACCTTGGTCGCCGCCGTCCCGAGGACGCCGGGGAACCGGGCGAGTCGGCCGCCGATGACCGATCCGGCGACCCGGCCCTGCTTGTTGGCGTGCGTGCCCAGCGCGATGTGCACCGCCTCGCCGGTGAGCCGGTGGAACGTCTGGGCGCAGTCCCCCGCCGCGAACACCTCCGGGTGCGAGCGGCTGCGCTGGGTGTGCGCGACGTCGATGCCGCCGGTGACCCCGATCTGCAGCCCGGCCGCCCGCGCCAGCGTGGTCTCGGCCCCCATGCCCAGGCCCATGACGACGAGGTCGGCCTCGTAGCTGCCCGCGTCGGTGCGCACCGCCCGGACCACCCCGTCGGCGTCTGCCTCGATCTCCCGCACCGGCTGGTCGGGCTGCACCTCGATGCCCATGTCGCCCATGGCCTTGCAGACCCGCTCGCCCATGTCGGCATCCAGAGCGGCCATGGGCAGGGGGTCGGCGAGGACGACGGTCACCGACAGGCCGCGGGCCTGCAGCACCTCGGCCATCTCCAGCCCGATGTAGCCGCCGCCGAGGACGACGGCGTGCCTGGCTCCCGCGGCGATGCCGGCGCGGATCTCGGCACCGTCGGCCAGCCGGTGCACGCCGTGGACGCCGTCGGCGTCCAGACCGGGGATCGGCGGCCGGAACGGCTTTCCGCCGGTGGCGACGACGAGCGTGTCGTAGCCGAGCCGCTCGCCGCCGGACGTCCGCACCGAGCCGGCCTGCAGGTCGATCTCCTCGGCGCGGGTGCGGATGCGCACCTGGATGTCGTCGGACTCGAAGGCGGCGGGCGTGCGGGCCAGCAGCCGGTCGCGGTCGCTGACGAGGTCACCGATCCAGTACGGGATGCCGCAGGCGGAGTAGGACACCTCCGGGCCCTGCTCCAGCACCACGATCTCCAGGTCCGCCGCGGGCCGGAGGCGCCGCGCCTGGGCCGCCGCCGAGAGACCCGCGGCGTCACCGCCGATGACGACCAGCCGCTCCCGCACTCCGCTCATCCGCACAGGTTGGCAGGCGAACCGGCCCGGCGACAGCCCCCGGGCGAGATCGGCGTCGTCGCCGGCTTTCCGCTGCTCAGGCGAGCGAGATCGGCGATGCCGCCGGCGCTCCCGCCTAGCCGAGGCCGAGGTCGGCGAGCGAGAACGCGGCCCGGTACTCGAAGCCGGCCGCCTCCACCGCCGCGCGTCCGCCGCGGTCCACGATCACCGAGACGCCCACCACCTCGGCGCCGGCCTCCTGCAGCGCCTCGGCCGCGGTGAGCGGGCTGCCGCCGGTGGTCGAGACGTCCTCCACGACGAGAACCGCCCGGCCCGCGACGTCGGGGCCCTCGATCCGCCGCTGCAGACCGTGGGCCTTGCCGGCCTTGCGCACGACGCACGCGTCGAGGAATCCCTCACCCGCGGCGGCCGCGTGCAGCATGGCCGCGGCCACCGGATCCGCGCCCAGGGTGAGCCCGCCGACGACGTCGTAGCGGAGGTCGCCGGTCAGCTGACGCATGACCCGGCCGACCAGCGGAGCGCCCTCGTGGTGCAGCGTGAGCCGGCGCATGTCGATGTACCAGTCCGCCTCCTGCCCCGAGGACAGCGTGACCTTCCCGTGCACCACGGCGAGGTCGACGATCAGCTGCAGCAGCCGGTCGCGGTCGGGCAGGTCGGCCCCGTTCCAGGGGCCCGCCCCGAGGGACGAGGAGTGGGGGGGAATGGGGTCCTTCGCCATGACCGGGAACCCTATGCACGCGCCAGGGCCGTCGCCCGACCCGGTCGGACGACGGCCCTGCGCCGGCCCCCTTCCAGAACCCGCCCCGCGCGTGCGAGGGGTGGGGAGGAAGGGGGTCCTCTCTCACATGCCGGCGGGCTTGAGGACCTGGTCGATGACGTAGACGGTGGCGTTGGCGGTCTGCACGTTCCCGCAGATCACCGAGGCCTCCATGCCCACGACGGTGCCGTCCATGGCGACCGAGAAGTCCTCACCGGACCCCTCGATGGTGACCTCGTCGTTGTTCAGCGTGGTGTGCGTCCCCGCCAGGTCCTCCGGAGCCAGCCGCCCCGGGATGACGTGGTGGGTGAGCACGGTGGTCAGCGTGGGGGTGTCGGCCAGGAGACCGTTGAGCGTGTCGGCCGGAACCGCCTCGAAGGCCGGGTTGGCCGGGGCCAGCACGGTGATGTCGTCGGTGGTGTTCAGCGTGTCCACCAGGTTGGCGGCCTGCACGGCCGTCACCAGGGTGGACAGGACAGGGTTGTTGCTGGCGGCGGTGGCCACCGGGTCGTCGGCCATGCCCTCCACGCTGCCCTCGCCCTCCGTGGGCACGGCCGAGCAACCGGCGCCGAACGGTGCGTCGGACGAGGCCATCGCGGCACTCTCCTCGGCCATGGACGAACTGCTGCTGCTCGAACCGGACGCGGTGCTCCCACCGTCGTCGGAACCGCAGGCGCTCAGGGTGATGGCGAGGCCGGAGACTGCGGTGAGCAGGATGCCGCGGGTCAGGGTGCGCTTCATGAGGGGTGGTGCTCCTGTCCTTCGTCCGTGCGACGTCGGTGTCGCGGTCGGGGTGGTGCACCGGCCACGGAAGCGGCCGGGGGTCGTCGTCGGCGGGCGCCGGGACGGGTCTGGAGGGTCAGCGGCTGACCACCTGCACGGTGTGCCAGCCGCTCGCGCCGCTCGGGAAGGGACGGGCCCGCTCCTCGGACTGCGTCTCGCCGTCGGAGCTGGTGGCCCGGACGGTGAGGGCGTGCCGGCCGGCGGTGAAGTCGTAGGGCAGCACCCACTGGCGCCACAGGTCGGCGTCGACCTCCGGGGCGAGCTCCGCCTCGGCCCAGTCCTCGTCGTCGACCTTCACCTCGACGCGGGCGATGCCTCGGGTCTGCGCCCAGGCCACCCCGGCGACGGGCCGCCGGCCGGCCGGGAACGCCCGCAGCGGCGCGGGGGTGTCGATGCGGGAGAACACCTTGATCGGCGCCTCGGCGGCCCAGTCGCGCCGGACCCAGTAGGGGTCGAAGGCGTCGTACGTGGTGGCCTGGATGCGGGTGAGCCACTTGCACGCGGAGACGTAGCCGTAGAGCCCCGGGATCAGCATGCGCACCGGAAAACCGTGATCGACCGGCAACGGCTCGCCGTTCATGCCGAAGGCCAGCATCGCGTCCTCGACCGCGAGCGCCGATCGGGTCGGAGCGCCGATGGTCATGCCGTCGGCGGAGGTGCAGACGAGCTGGCTGCTGCCGGCGCGCACGCCGTTCTCGCGGAGGAAGGCGCCGAGGGGCACGCCCAGCCAGCGCGCGGTGCCGGCCAGCTCGCCGCCGACCTCGTTGGACACGCAGGTGAGCGTGACGTCCCGCTCGATGAGGTCGTTCCGCCCGTACAGGTCCTGCAGGGTGTACGACCGCGGTGAGTCGAACATGCCGGTCAGGGACAGCCGGTACTCCGACGGGCGGATCTGCGGCACGGTGATCGCGGTGTCCACGCGGTAGAACTCGGCATTGCGCGTCACCAGCGGGGTCAGGCCCTCGATCTCGCGGGCCAGATCGGCTCCCGGCGGCAGCGGCGGCGCGGGCGAGGCGGCGCGGGGCAGGATGAGGGACTCGCGCTCACCGGCGACCTGGAAGCGCCGCTGCAGCAGGCGCCCCCCGCCCCCGGCGGCGGCGGTGATCCCGACGGCGACGCCGCCGGTGAGGAAGAAGCGCCGCCGGTCCATGCCGGCGCCCTTGCGGTCCCC
>DASPIH010000351.1:0-6879 GCA_035629195.1 Blastococcus sp.
CGGCCGGCGTCACGGGCGTGACGGTTAGAGTCGAGGTGTGTACACCCGGCTGCTGACCCCCAAGTGGGTGCTCCTGCACCTGCTCGTGGCCGCACTGTTCGTCGCCACGTTCTTCCTCGGCTACTGGCAGCTCAGCAAGGCGGAGGCGGGGGGCGGCGCGGTCAACTGGAGCTACGCCCTGCAGTGGCCCCTCTACGGGTTCATGGGCCTGTGGTTCTACGTGCGCATGGTGCGCGACGAGCTGCGGCGCGACCCCGACGAGGACCGGCCCGGCAACGCCGTGGTCCTGTACCAGCGACCCCGCATCGACACGACCGGCGATCCCGAGCTGGCGGCCTACAACGCCTACCTCGCCGAGCTCAACGAGCAAGCACTCGGACAACGGAGCAGCAACAGTGGCCGCTGAGCAGGGCACCCGCGCCGCCGGGCGCGAGGTCCCCCCCGCGCTGACCCGCTACCGCGTGATGGCCAACGTCGTCGGCGTGCTGCTGATCGCGCTGATCGTCGTCGCCGTGCCGCTCAAGCACTGGGCCGGCATCCCCGGTCCGGTCTCGGTGCTCGGAACGGCCCACGGCTGGCTCTACGGGCTCTTCTTCCTGGCGACCATCGACCTCGCCCTGCGCGCGCGGTGGAGCGTCAAGGGAACGGTGCTCACCGTCCTCGCGGGCACGGTCCCGTTCCTGTCGTTCGCCGCGGAGCGCGCGGCCACGCGCAAGACCCGCAACGGCGAGCGCGTCTGACCTCGCGGCCCCGGCCGCCCTCCCGATCCCGGAGTCCTCCGCCTGATGTGTGGCCTGCTCGCCTACTTCTCCACCGACGCCGAGCGCGTCACCGACACCACCGTCGCCGCGGTCCGCGGCGCGCAGAACTGCCTGCGCCACCGTGGTCCCGACGAGAACGAGGCGTGGTGGGACGACCAGGCGGTGTTCGGCTTCAACCGGCTGTCGTTCATCGACATCGAGCACAGTCACCAGCCGATGCCCTACGCCGACGGTCGCTACCGCATCGTCTTCAACGGTGAGATCTACAACTACCTGGAGCTGCGCGAGGAGCTCCGTGCCGCAGGGGCGACGTTCGCCACCGAAGGCGACACCGAGGCGATCGTCGCGGGCTACCACCTGTGGGGCGAGGACGTCGTCCAGCGGCTGCGGGGGATGTTCGCCTTCCTCATCTGGGACACCCAGGAGAAGACGGTCTTCGGTGCCCGCGACCCCTTCGGCATCAAGCCACTGTTCACCGCCCGCCTGGCCGACGGGGCCCTGGTCTTCAGCTCCGAGAAGAAGGCCGTCCTGCAGATGCTCGGCGGCAGTGCCGCCGCCGGCGGCGTGGACCCGGCCTCCCTGCAGCACTACCTGACCCTGCAGTACGTACCGGAGCCGGCGACGCTGCACCGCGGGATCCGCCGCATCGAGAGCGGTACCAGCTTCACCGTCGTCGACGGCGAACTGCACACCAATCGCTACTTCCACCCGACGTTCCCCATCCGCGCGGTCACGCCGGACGAGCGACAGCCGCTGTACGACCGCATCGCCGAGGTGCTCGACGACTCCGTGCGCATGCACATGCGCGCCGACGTCACCGTCGGGTCCTTCCTCTCCGGCGGCATCGACTCCACCGCCATCGCCGCCCTGGCCAAGCGCTACAACCCCGACCTCATGACCTTCACCGTGGGCTTCGGACGGGAGGGCTTCTCCGAGATCGACGTCGCCGCCGAGTCCGCGGCCGCCATCGGGGTCGAGCACATCACCAAGGTCGTGAGCCCCGAGGAGTTCGCCGACTCCATCCCCCTGGTCGTCTGGTACCTCGACGACCCGGTGGCCGACCCGGCGCTCGTGCCGCTGTACTTCGTGGCCCGCGAGGCCCGCAAGCACGTGAAGGTGGTCCTGTCCGGCGAGGGCGCCGACGAGCTCTTCGGCGGGTACAACATCTACCGCGAACCGCTGTCGCTGGCCGCGTTCGAGAAGCTGCCGCGCGGGATCAGGCGAGCGCTCGGAGCGCTGTCCACGAAGCTGCCGGACGGCATGCGGGGCAAGGACCTGCTCCGCCGCGGCGCCATCCCCCTGGAGCAGCGCTACTACGGCAACGCCCGCCTCTTCCGCGACGACGAGCTGGGCTTCCTGCGCAGCCGGAACCCCGATCTCTCGCACGTCACCGTCACGCGCGAGCTCTACGAGCGCACCCGCGCAGCCGGCTACGACGACGTCACGGCGATGCAGTACGTCGACCTGTTCACCTGGCTGCGCGGCGACATCCTGGTCAAGGCGGACAAGATGACCATGGCGAACTCCCTGGAGCTGCGCGTTCCGTTCCTCGACCCGGAGGTCTTCCGGGTGGCCTCCACCATCCCGGTGGACCAGCGGGTGACCAAGGAGACGACGAAGTACGCCCTGCGCCGCGCGCTGGAGCAGATCGTGCCCGCCCACGTGCTCAACCGCCGGAAGCTCGGCTTCCCGGTGCCCACCCGTCACTGGCTGGCGGAGGACCTGCACGACTGGGCGCGCCAGGTGATCACCGACAGCCGCACCGACCAGTGGCTGGACAAGCAGCAGGTGCTGGCGATGCTGGCGGCCCACCGGGAGAACCAGCGAGCCGGGTCACCGGTCGACTACTCGCGCAAGCTGTGGACGCTGCTCGTCTTCATGATCTGGCACGGCATCTTCGTCGAGGAGCGGATCACGCCTGACATCCCGGCGACGGTCTACCCCGTGCGGTTGTGACCCGTCGGCCGCGCAACGGCCGTGATCATCGGCTTGTTGCCGCCCCCGTCGGCGTGTTGTCGCGTGTCGGCGGCAACAACTCGATGATCGCGGCTGTGCCTCCTGAACAGCACAGCGCCCGGTCCCTCGTGCGAGGAACCGGGCGCTGCGTGCGTCCGACTCAGGAGAAGCTGTCCCCGCAGGCGCAGGAGCTGCCGGCGTTGGGGTTGTCGATCGTGAAGCCCTGCTTCTCGATGGTGTCGACGAAGTCGATCGTCGCGCCGCCCAGGTACGGGCCGCTCATCCGGTCGACGATGACCTCGACCCCACCGAACTCGTAGGTCTGGTCGCCGTCGAGGTACCGCTCGTCGAAGAACAACTGGTAGCGCAGGCCGGAGCAGCCGCCCGGCTGGACGGCGATGCGCAGCCGCAGGTCGTCGCGACCTTCCTGGTCCAGCAGTGCCTTCACCTTGGCGGCGGCCGGGTCGCTGAGCACGACGCCGGTGACGCCGGGCGCCCCACCGTCGAGGGTCGTGGTGTCCTGCACCGACATGTTGTGTCCTCCCAGATCCGAGGTGCCCGCTGCGGCACTTCCTTCAGCGGACCAACACCGCCGTGGCGGTGGCTCTTCCCCCTGCTGCCCACCACTGTACGGCGCCGGGAGCGCTCCGCCGGGTCTGCTTCCCCACACACGTAGACTTCCAGCCCGTGAAGCTCCGCCTGCCCGGTCGCCGTGACCACGCCGAGACGACCGACACCACCGCCTCGGCAGGGTTCCCCGAGGAGCTGGCGCGCACGTCCGGCAAGGGCCGCCCCACGCCGAAGCGCGCCGAGGCCCAGGGCCGCCGGCAGGGCCCTCCCCCGCCGCCGCCGACCACGCGCAAGGAGGCCTACAAGCGGATGCGCGAGCAGCAGGCCGTGCGCCGCTCCGACGCCCGCCAGGGGGCGGCCCGGGGTGACGACTCCTACCTGCCGGCACGTGACCGCGGCCCGGTCCGCAAGCTCGTGCGCGACGTCGTCGACAGCCGCCGCAACATCGGCAGCCTCTTCCTCGCGGTGGCCGCCGTGGCCCTGGTGGGCACGTTCGTGCCCAGCCTCGCGGTGAAGAGCTACTCCAGCTTCGTGCTCTTCGGCTTCTTCCTGCTGCTGATCATCGACTCGGTGGTCCTGGGCCGGAAGATCCGCCGCGCGGTGGGTACCCGCTTCCCCGACGGCGACCACCGGATGCGCAGCCTGGTCTGGTACGGGATCAGCCGGTCCACCATGATCCGCCGCTGGCGGTTCCCCAAGGCCGAGGTCCCCCTCGGCGCGGAGCTCTGAGACAGGCCCCCTGTCCACGCACCGCTCGCAGGATCGCGGCGGGACCCTGCGGCGGGCCGGGGTCCGGGGTTAGCGTCGCGTCGTGGAATTCCGACGCCTCGGCCGCTCCGGCCTGACCATCTCCGAGATCGCCTACGGCAACTGGCTCACCCACGGCGGCCAGGTCGAGGAAGACGCCGCGCACGCCTGCGTGCGGGCCGCCCTCGACGCCGGCATCACGACGTTCGACACCGCCGACGTCTACGCCGGCACCCGGGCCGAGACCGTGCTCGGCGCGGCGCTCGCCGGCCAGCGGCGGGAGTCCATCGAGCTGTTCACCAAGGTCTACTGGCCCACCGGTCCGGGCCGCAACGACCGCGGCCTGGGCCGGAAGCACGTCATGGAGAGCTGCCACGCCTCGCTGCGCCGGCTGCAGACCGATTACGTCGACCTGTACCAGGCGCACCGCTACGACACCTCGACCCCGCTCGAGGAGACCATGACCGCCTTCGCCGACCTGGTGCGGCAGGGGAAGGTGCTCTACATCGGCGTCTCCGAGTGGAACGCCGAGCAGATCGCCGCCGGTGCCGCACTCGCCCGCCAGCTCGGGATCCACCTGATCAGCAACCAGCCGCAGTACTCGATGCTCTGGCGGGTCATCGAGTCCGAGGTGGTGCCCACGTCGGAGCAGGAAGGCCTCTCCCAGATCGTCTGGTCGCCGCTGGCGCAGGGGATCCTCACCGGCAAGTACCGGCCGGGCGAGCAGCCACCGGCCGACAGCCGCGCGGGGCACGCCGAGGCCGGCCGGTCGATGCAGCGGTTCATGGACGACGACATCCTGGCCCGCGTGCAGGACCTCCGGCCGATCGCCGACGGCCTGGGGCTCACCATGGCCCAGCTCGCCCTGGCGTGGGTGCTGCAGAACCAGAACGTCGCCGCGGCGATCATCGGCGCCAGCCGCCCGGAGCAGGTGCACGACAACGTCGCCGCCGTCGGCGTCCGGCTCGACGCCGACGTCATGACGCGGATCGACGCCGTGCTCGATCCCGTGGTGCAGCGCGATCCGTCGAGGACCGGCTGACGACGGCCTCCTCCGGCCCCTTCCGCAGGCCCGCCGCGAGCGTGCGAGCGGCGGTGGCAGAGGGGTCCGTCCTCAGGGGGCGGCCAGGCCCATCGGTCCGTAGGCCTTGGTCTCGCCGTCGAAGAGCGTGACCGTGGCGACGCCGCGATCGAGCAGCTCCCGCCAGGTCTCGCCCAGCCACGACTCGGCGTCGCCCTGGTTGTCGAACTCCGGCACCTCCACCTCCACCGCAGCCGGGTCGAGGGTGGATCCGGACGGGTCCTCCAGGCGCCAGTGCCAGCTCATGGGAGCAGGCTAGCCGCGGGCCCTCCGTTGCCCCGGTGTGACCTCTCCGCTGATTACCGACCGACCCCGGGGGGCATGGCAGGTCATCGACCCGTCTTCCGGAGGACCGATGACCGCACCCCGTCCGAACGCCACGGCCGGCGCCACCAGCGCCGGCGTGAGCCCCGAGCCCGAGAACGCCTCGACGGGTCAGCTGATCGGTCAGCTCACCGAGCAGATCAGCCGCCTCGTCCGGGACGAGGCCCGGCTCGCCCAGGCCGAGATGACCCAGAAGGCGAAGAAGCTGGGCGTGGGCGCCGGCCTCTTCGGTGGCGCCGGCCTCGTCGCCTTCTTCGGGTTGGCCGCCCTGATCACGGCCGCGATCCTCGCCCTGGCGCTGGTGGTGCCGGCCTGGCTGGCCGCCCTCATCGTCGCGATCCTGCTCTTCGCGATCGCCGGGGTCCTCGCCCTGGTCGGCAGGAGGGACGTGCAGAAGGGCTCCCCGCCGGTGCCCACGGAGGCGATCTCGAGCATCAGGACCGACATCGCGACCATGAAGGAGAGTGCACGCCGGTGAGCACCCCCGACGGCGCCCGACCCGACGCCGGGACGACCGGCGGCGGCCCCATGGGGCCCGACGAGATCCGAGCCGACATCGAGGCGACCCGGGAGCAGCTCGGTCGCACGGTGGACGAGCTGAGCCAGCGCCTCGACGTACCAGCCCGCGCCAAGGAGCGCGCCGCCCGGGCCAAGGACACCGCGGTCGAGACGTACCGCGAGAGCCCTCCGGCGGTTGCCGGTGCCGGCGCGGCACTGGTCTGCCTGCTGGGCCTGGTCCTGTGGCGCCGGCGGCGCGCGCGCCGTCGCAGCACCACCGAGGAGCTCGTCCTCGACGCGCGCGCGGGACGCAAGCGCGCGGCGCGCCGGGCGCGCAAGGAACTGGCCGCCCGGCGCGCCGCCGCGCGGAAGGCGACCAGGAGGGCCCAGAAGGAGGCCCGCCGCATCGTGAGGAGGACGCGTTGAGCAAGGGAGTCAAGCTCGCCTACCGGCCGATCGGCCTGCTGAGCGGCATCGTCGCCGGCTCGTTGAGCGGCATCATCTTCAAGCAGATCTGGAAGGCGGTCGCGAACGAGGAGGACGCCCCCGGCGCGATGCAGAGCGAGTACCGGATGCGTGAGGTGGTGCTCGCCGCCGCGATCCAGGGCGCGATCTTCGCCGCCACGAAGGCCGCCGTCCAGCGGGCCGGCGCCCGGGGGTTCACCCAGCTCACCGGGACGTGGCCGGGCGACTGACCCGGCGGACGACGGGCCCGGGACAGCCCGGCCCGTCGTCCTCCCGCAGCTGACCAGCAGGCCGCCTCCGGGCGGGCGGAACCCAGGAGGAGACGGCGATGGCCGACACCAGGCGCCACCAGAGCGCGGTGGAGCGCATCCGGCAGCGCGTCGACGAGAAAGCGGCCCGCCGGGCGGCCGCGGCGAAGGCCACGACCGGCACGGGCCCACGCCGCGACGCCGACCGGTTGCCGCCGGGCGCCCCGAG
>DASPIH010000352.1:0-9978 GCA_035629195.1 Blastococcus sp.
TCACCCTGCGGAACCTGCTCACGGACATGGCCGTGCTGCTCGTCATGGCGGTCGGCATGACGTTCGTGCTGGTGGCCGCCGGCTTCGACATCTCGATCGGCTCGGTGCTCGTCTTCGCCGGCGTGTGCGCCGCCAAGGTCATGGAGAGCACGGGCGGGCAGGGCCCCGGCACCGTGGTGCTCGGCGTCGCGGTGGCGCTGCTCGCCGGCGGCGCATGGGGCGCGGTGAACGGCCTGGTCATCGCCAAGCTCGGCGTGCCGGCGCTCATCACCACGCTCGGCTCCATGGGGGCAGCGCTCGGCGCAGCCCTGCTCATCAGCGACGGAACCGACGTGCGGACCGTTCCCCGGGCGCTCATCAGCGTGGCCACCGACCGCCCTCTCGGCGTCAGCTGGCTGGTGTGGATCGCGGCGGTCCTCGCGCTGATCGGCGGCGTGGTCCTCGCCCAGACCCGGTTCGGGCGCCACACCCAGCTCATCGGGTCGAACGTCGAGGCCGCCCGGCGGGCCGGCATCGACGTCGACCGGCACACCTTCTGGCTCTACACCGCGAACGGCACGCTCGCCGGTCTCGCCGGCATGCTGTCCCTCACCCGCTTCGCGACCACGACGGTCAGCGGGCACACCACGGACGGGCTCGAGGTCATCACCGGCGTGGTGCTCGGCGGCACCAGCCTGTTCGGCGGCGTCGGAACGGTGGCCGGCACCGTCGTCGGCATGGCCATCCCCACCGTGCTGAACAACGGCTTCGTCCAGCTGAACGTCCAGCCGTTCTGGCAGGAGGTCGCCATCGGCGTCGTCCTCGTCATCGCGGTCTACCTCGACCAGCTCAAGCGCCGTCGGCGCGATCGGGTCTGATCCCCCTCGAGCCCCTCCTCGAACCCTTGGAGCCCCCTGTGCACCGCAGCCGCCTGGCCGCCGTCCTCGCCACGTCGTCCGTCCTCGTGCTCGCCGCCTGCGGAGGCGGGGACTCCGGCGGCGGCGGCGGGGACGAGCAGCTGTCCGTCGTCTACGTGCCGGGCCTGACCGGCAACCCCTTCTACAGCACCGTCGGCTGCGGCGGACGCGACCGCGCGGAGGAACTCGGCGTGGCGTTCGACGTCCAGGGTTCCTCGGAGTTCGACGTGGCTGCCCAGACAGCAGTGGTGAACGCGGTCATCGCCGACGCGCCCGACGCGCTCATGATCTCGGTGACCGATTCGACGGCGATGGCGGTGCCGCTCACCGAGGCCAAGGACGCCGGCATCGACATCATCACCATCGACGGGGACCTGGAGGACAAGTCCATCGCGAGCTCGAACATCCAGTCCGACAACGAGGAGGGCGGGCGGATCGCGGCCGAGCAGCTCGCCGCGCTCATCGGTGAGCAGGGGGAGGTGCTGGCCATCAACCAGACGCCCGGCAATCCCATCGGCGAGGCGCGCGAGCGCGGGTTCCGCGAGGCCCTGGCCGAGTACCCGGGGATCACCTATCTCGGTGAGCAGTACGACGAGAACGCGACCGCCCGCGCGGCGTCCATCGCGTCCGGAGCGGCATCCTCGAACCCCGAGCTCGCCGGGATCTACTCGATGGCCACCAACAGCACGGAGGGCGCCATCACCGGCGTGCGCGAGGCGGGCCGCACCGGCGACGTCAAGGTCGTCGGCTACGACACCTCGGAGCCGATCATCCAGGCGCTCGAGGACGGCGCCGTGGACGGCGTCGTCGTGCAGTACCCGTACCGCGAGGGCGCCCTCGGCGTCGAGGCAGCGGTGGCCCTGTCGGAGGGCGAGGAGGTCGAGCGCAACCAGACCGTGCCGTTCGTCTTCGCCACGCCGGAGAACGTGGCCTCGGACGATGTCCAGGAGTACCTGTACCGGACCGACTGCTGAGGTGGTCCCGTGGTGGCGCACCGCCGCCGTGTACCAGGTCCTCCCGCGCAGCTTCGCGGACGGCGACGGCGACGGCGTCGGTGACCTCGCCGGGCTGCGGGCGCGGCTGCCCTACCTCGCCGACCTCGGCGTGGACGCGGTCTGGGTGACTCCCTGGTACCCCTCACCGCTGGTCGACAGCGGCTACGACGTGGCCGACTACCGGGACGTCGACCCAGCCCTCGGCGGCCTCGCGCAGGCCGAGGCGTTCCTGGCGGAGGCGCACGAGCTGGGCCTGAGGGTGCTGCTCGACATCGTGCCGAACCACACCTCGAGCGCCCACGCGTGGTTCGGCGCCGCACTCGACGGGGACGCGCGGGCTCGTGCGCGGTACCTCTTCCGGCCCGGACGGGGCGAGGACGGCGCGCTGCCGCCCAACGACTGGGAGAGCTGCTTCGGTGGGCCGGCATGGACCCGGACGACCGAGCCGGACGGGCGCCCGGGGGAGTGGTACCTGCACTCGTTCGCCCCCGAGCAGCCGGACCTGGACTGGCGCAACCCCGAGGTCCGCGCCGAGTTCGTCGACGTCCTGCGGTTCTGGTTCGACCGCGGCGTCGACGGGTTCCGCGTCGACGTCGCCCACGGGCTGGTGAAGCAGACCGGGCTGCCCGACGCCCTCGGCCGCGACCGGCGCACCCAGGAGCACCCGGGCTGGGACCAGGACGAGGTGCACGAGGTCTACCGGGAGTGGCGCCGGGTGGCGGACGCCTACGACCCGCCGCGGGTCTTCGTCGCCGAGGCGTGGGTGGCACGCCCCGAGCGGCTGCCGCTGTACCTGCAGCCCGACGAACTGCACATGGCGTTCGAGTTCGAACCCCTGCACGTGGCCTGGCGGGAGGGGCCGTGGCGCCGGGTCGTCGACCGCGGGCTCGCCGCTGCACGGGTCTCCGGCGCGCCCAGCGCATGGGCGCTGACCAACCACGACGTGGTGCGGCAGGTGACCCGGTACGCGCGCTCGCAGCCGCCGGAGCGCTTCTCCAACGAGGAGGAGCGGGCGCGCTGGGGCACCGAGGTGCCCGACCTGGCGCTCGGCCGCGCCCGGGCGCGCGCGGCCGTCCTGCTCACGATGGCGCTGCCGGGGCTGGTCTACGTGTACCTGGGTGAGGAGCTCGGGCTGGAGGAGGTGGAGGACATCCCTTCCACGCGCCGCCTGGACCCGATCCACACCCGCTCCGGTGGCCTGGATCCCGGGCGTGACGGGTGCCGCGTGCCGCTGCCCTGGTCGGGCGACCGCCCGCCGTACGGGTTCTCCCCGCCCCGGTCGGCAGAACCCTGGCTGCCGCAGCCGCAGGGGTGGGGGCCGCTGACGGTGGCGGCGCAGGCACAGGACCCGACGTCCACACTCGCTCTCTACCGCTGCGCGCTCGGCCTCCGCCGAGCGCTGATGACCGGTCCCGAGCCGCTGGAGTGGCGCGAGGCCCCCGACGGCGTGCTGGCGTTCGCCCGCGGAACGGCTCTGGTGTGGGTGAACTTCGGTCCGGACGACGTGGTGCTGCCAGCCGGGATGCGCGCCGTCGTCCGCTCGGGCCCGGGCCCGGACGGCGTGCTGCCGACGGACACCGCTGCCTGGCTCGTACCCGGCGACGAGGAGGACCGGTGAGGGGCGTCGGAACGCCGCAACGGCCGGGACGCCCATCGCACCGGCCGCCGACCTCCTCCGTGCCGGGGGATCGTTCAGGGTGCGGATGTCGGATAGCGTGCACGACGAGGGACGCGTGCGGTCGGACAGCGCCGAGTACCTTCGTCTCCGGCCCCTCGTGGGCCGGACCACCATCGGCCAGGACCCTCGGAACTGGCCATGTTGAAGGGCAAGCGTCCGTGTCGGAAACCCGGGGAACGCAGCGTCGGCAGCAGGTTCAGGCTGCCCTGGACGAGCTCGCCCTGTTGCCTCTGGACGAGGAATCCCCCCGGACGGTGCTGCAGAAGGTCGTGGGCCTCGTTGCGCGGGTGATGCCGGAAGGCTCGGACGTCTCGCTGACGGTGGTGCGGAACGAGCAGCCGACCACGGCGGCATCCACCGGACCGCGGGCGCGAGCGCTCGACGAGACGCAGTACCGGCGGGGGTACGGCCCGTGTGTCGAGGCCGCGATCGGCGGGCATGTCGTCGAGATCAGCGATGGTCGGACCGAGAGCCGGTGGCCCGATTTCATGCCGACCTTCCTGGGCGCCGGTGCGCTCAGCTCGCTGGCGGTTCCGGTGCCGGCCGCGCAACTGTCGGCCGGGCTCAACGTGTACGCCTCCAGGGTCGAGGCCTTCGCCGAGGAGGACCGGCAGACGCTCACCCGGTTCGCCGACTTCGCCGCGGTCGTGCTCACCAACATCGACGCCCTTCAGAATGCCCGTGAACTCGCCGAGAACCTGCGCAGGGCGATGGAGTTCCGAGCGGTCATCGAGCAGGCCAAGGGCATCCTGATCGAACGCCACAAACTGACCGCCGACCAGGCTTTCCGGTTGCTGGCCGAGGCGTCGCAACGCGCCAACCGGAAACTCCACGACATCGCCGAGGACCTGGTGCTCACCGGCGAGCTCTGACGAGCATGGTGATGACGGTGGACGCGAACCGGCCCGTGCCTGAGACGCCTGCGGGGCGGGTAGTCATGAACGGGCCTGCGCATGCGCCACCCGTGCGTGGACGCACCACTCCGATGGAGAAGCCGTGACCGAACCCGCTGACCGTTCCGCCGGTGTTCCCTACGACGTTCCCGGCGCTCCGCCGCTGGACCTCTCTGCGGCGCTGAGCCAGATGTCGGGGCTCATGCTCTCCCGGGAGACGGTCGAGACTGCGCTGGAGCTGGTCACCAGCCTGGCCGCCACCACCACCGCCGGCACCATGGGCGCTGCGGTCACCGTCGTCGACGAGCACGGCAAGCACTCCCGAGCCGCCTCCAACAAGGCGGTGGAGCAAGCCGACACGTTGCAGTACGAGCTCGACGAGGGCCCCTGCCTGACCGCCTGGCGGACCGGCGAGCTCGTCCGCATCGACGACACCACCACCGATGCCCGCTGGCCACGCTGGAACGACGCCGTCCAGCCGCTGGGTCTGCGTTCGGTGCTGAGCGCGCCGCTGATCGTCGTCGGTGAGTCGATCGGGGCGATGAAGGTCTACTGCGAACGGCCGATGAACTACGGGCCGCACGATGAGCACATCATGCGGTTGCTCGCCGGGCAGGCAGCCATCCTGCTGTCCAACACGCAGAGCCTGCAGCAGGCGCGTCAGCTGAGCCGGCAGCTGACCGGGGCACTGACCAGCCGGGACACGATCGCCCAAGCCGTGGGCGTGCTGCTGGGGCGGGGCGCGGCCAGCGCCCACGACGCCTTCGCCACACTGGCTGCCGCGGCACGGCAGACCGATCGCCCGGTCGAGGAGGTCGCCCGCGCCCTGCTCGACGCGATCCTGACGCGCTCGACCGACTCCCCGCGCTGAGGCGCGTCCGCGATGCCCACCGATGACCGTCACGAGTCCATGGAGGCCGCCCGCAACTGGTCCGACCTGACCGTTCAGCAGCTGTGGCTCCGGTACGTCGCCCTCGGCGGCACCAGTGACGCCTTCGACGTCGACGGTTATCTGCAGGGACTCATGCCGCTGGATTCGTTCCAGCAGGACATGCTGGCCCAAGCCGTCAACGAAGGGCTCGACGAGCTCCACCGCTCCCTGCAGGTACCGCTCTCGGCACCGAGCGCGGACGGTGGGGCCGACAGCGTTCTGCACGCCGTCATCCGACGGTTGCTCGTCGCTGAGCCGAATACGGGGGGTTCGACGATCGCGGAGAGTCCGGACAACGCGGTGGCGGACCCGGCGGACCAGCCTCCCGCCTCACCGCCGGGATCCTCGCCGGACACCCCCTGACCCGACGTGGTCGGCCCGCGGCCGGCCGGCGGTCGCACGGACGCCGACGGACCACGGCGTAGGGCGCGAACCCGGTGGCCACCCACCGGCTCTTCTCGTCGAAGGCATTCGGCTCTCGCCCTTCCCGACGATCCGAGGCGCGTCATCGGACTTTCCGCGACCGGATCCCGGGGACCGTGCTCACCTCTCGACGGCGGTGCCGCAGATCCCGCAGACCTCGAGCTGCCGGCGTCCCCATCGGGCGATCGGCACGAAGAACACCGTGAACTGCTTGAACTGCCGCATCCGCGCCCACTGCGTGGTGTTGCCGCAGCGCGGGCAGGTGCGGACCTCCCCGAGGCCCAGGTCCTGCTGCTTGGTGCCGAAGCCGAAGAGGAGGAACACGCCCGTCAGCCTAGGCAGCGGAGCGCGTGCCATCGCAGCTGCTCCGCCGGTCCAAGCCGGCCTCACGCTCCCCGAGCCGGACGCGAGGAATGCAGCCAATCGCTTGAAGGTTCAAACTTTTGTCGCTACATTACGAGGAGCGCGACCGACTGCAGTCCGCAGGGCCGACGCTTCAGTCTGCAGAAGGAGATCGCCATGAGCGAAGCAAGCGTGCCGTCCCCCCGGGCGGACGTCGAGACGGACACCCAGCGGCGTCAGCCGACCTACTTCCTCTCCCACGGCGGCGGCCCGTGGCCGTGGATGACCGGTCCGTTCCGCGACGCCCAGAACCAGCTGGAGGAGTCCCTCCAGCGCCTTCCGAGCGAGCTCCCGGCGCCGCCGAAGGCGATCCTGATGGTGTCGGGCCACTGGGAGGCGCCGGACTTCGCCGTCCAGACGCACTCGAACCCGCCGATGTTCTACGACTACGGCGGCTTCCCGGACGAGATGTACCGCATCCAGTACCCGGCACCAGGCTCACCGGCCCTCGCCGGTCGCGTCGTCGAGCTGCTGACCGCCGCGGGCATCTTCGTCCGGGAGGACGCGGAGCGCGGTTTCGACCACGGCATGTACAGCGTTCTCTTCCCGGCCTGGCCCGACGCGGACGTGCCGGTCGTCCAGCTGGCGGTGAAGCAGTCCTTCGACCCGGAGGAGCACCTCGCGGTCGGTCGGGCGCTGGCGCCGCTGCGGGACGAGGGCATCCTCATCCTGGGCAGCGGCTTCAGCTACCACAACCTGCGCCTCATGGGGCCCGGTGCGGAGACGCCGTCGGCCGGCTTCGACGACTGGCTCGGCACGACCCTCATCGACAGCACCCCCGCGGAACGGACCGCCCGCCTGCGCGAGTGGGCGACGGCGCCCTATGCCCGGGTCGCCCAGCCGAGGGAGGACCACCTCATCCCGCTGATGGTCGTGGTCGGTGCCGCCGAGAACGACCCGGCCGTGCGGAGCTACCACGAGGACGCCTGGAACGGAACGGTGGTCACCTCGAGCTTCCGCTTCGGTGAGCCGGTGGCCACCTCGACGACGACGGCCCTCCGCGACGCTGCCACCGTCTGATCGGGCAGCGCTCCGCGAGCATTCGCACCGGCATCAGCCCCGGCCTGGCCCGTCCTCGCCGGGGCTGATGCTGCGCTGAGGGACGACGTGCCGCTCAGGGGAGGAAGGACTCCGTGCCCGATCCGTGGCGACGGGCGAGCCGGGCGACATGCGGCAGAGCCGCGTACCCGTCGACCAGCCGCGCGCAGGCCACCAGGGCCCTGGCGCGGTGCGCGCTGATGGAGCGCAGCAGCTCGTCGAAGTCGGCGTCGACCACGTGCCGCGTGCCGTCGAGCAGGTGCAGCACGGTGTCGCCGTGGTGCTCGACGCGCTCGATGTGGTCGGGGTCCACGGAGAAGCGCTCACCGGTGCGGCACGTCACAGCGATCACGGAGCGCTCCTTCGTTCGGCGGGCAGCGGGCCCGGTGGCCCCGGGCAGGCACCGGGGACATCGGCACCCCGGCGCTGCGCCGGAAGAGGGAACGCGCCGCGCGCACCCCTTGGAGTGAGGTCCGTCGGTCTGCCCGGGCCCGGGCTCAGCACGCTGGAGCCGGGAGAGCTGAGTCGCTGATGCGGCCTCGCGGAGGCCGCATCGATCCGGTCAGGTCGGTGTGTCGGTGGCGATCTGCGCGGCCAGGTACTGGGGGGCACCCACCCGCTCGATCGCAGCGAGCTGGGCCTCGAACCAGTCGGCGTGCTTCTCCTCGTCGAGCACCATGTCCTCGAAGACCGACGCGGTGCCGTGGTCACCCAGGTCGTGGCACTCCTTGGCCGCGGCGTTGAACTGCGCGACGGCAGCCTTCTCGCTGTCGAGCGCCAGCACGAGCATCTCCTCGGCCGTCTCGCCGACGCGGATGGCGCCGAGCCGCTGGAGGTTGGGGTGCCCGTCGAAGAGCAGCACCCGTTGGATGAGGGCGTCGGCGTCGCGCATCTCGTCGATGGAGAGGTCGTAGAACACCTTGCCGAGCTTGGGCAGACCCCAGGCGTCGAGCATGCGGGCGTTCAGGAAGTACGTGTTGGTCACGGTGAGCTCGAAGGTCAGCGCGTCATTCAGCAGTTCGACCACACGGGGACTAACGGGCTGCACCAGCGACTCCCAGGTCTCGCTCGGCCGGTCGCTCGGTGGTGCGCTCGGCTCGCACGGGGCAATGCTTGCACACGAGGTCGCGCAGGGAGCTGACGCAGTTGCCGCAGGTTCGGCCGGCACCGGTCACACGGGCGACGTCGGCGAGGCAGCGGGCGCCGTTGGCGATCGCTTCCAGGACGTCGCGGTCGGTCACCACGCTGCAGTGGCACACGTACACGGGGGAGTCGCCTATCTCCGGGGGCGCGGTCGTGCTGCTCCGACGCACGCCGGTGCAACCACAGGGAGGTTAGCCTAGCCTTATCCATTCGGCCAGTGCTGCTGCGCCTCGGGCCGGCTCCTTCGTCGGGATGACGTCCTCCGGGCAGCACTGCGCCCCGCCGGGAGACCCGGCGGGGCGCAGGTGACGGGAGCGGGTCCGGAGGACCCGCAGGTGTCAGGAGCCGGACGTCTGGCTCTGCACCGACTGCTTGGACTGCTGGGCCTGGCCCTGCACGTCCTGGGCCGCGGACTGGCCCTCCTGCTTGACGGTCTCGGCCGCACCCTGAGCGGTGGACTTGACCTCCGCCACCGCCTGCTGCGCGGCGGGCTTCAGCTCGTCACCGATCTCCTGGGCCGCCTGCTTGGCCGGCTCGATCAGCATGTCCTTGTGCTCGCGGAGAGCGGACTCGGCCTGCTGGGCCAGCTGCTGCTCCTTCTGCGTGGCGGGCAGCAGGCTGGACACCAGCCAGCCCGCACCGAAGGCGATCAGCCCGGCGGCGAGCGGGTTGCCCTGCGCCTGGCGCACGATCGTGTCCGGTGCCTGCTGGACGGCGCCGACCGCGGAGGAGGCCGCGCTCTGCACGGTGCCCGCCGCGTTCGAGGCCGCACCCTGCACGGTGCCCGCCGCGTTCGAGGCCGCACCCTGCACCGAGCCGGCGGCGTTGGAGGCCATGCCCTGCGCCGACGAGGTGGTGTCGTGGGCCGAACCCATAACCTTGTCCTTCAGGTTGGTGATGCGTCCCTTGGCCGCGGTCACCCGCCGGTCCATGACACGGGACGGGTTGACCTTCTCGTTGAGGGCGTCGACGTCGTAGCTGAGCTCGCGCCGGGTGTCCTCGATCTGCCGCCGGATGACTTCCGGGTCACTGCTGGTCATGTCTGCTCCAGGGAGGTGGGGGCCCGGCCGGAAGGGCCGGGGCCGCGGGTCAGTGGGGCTTGAGGGCGCCGGGCACCTGCTGGAGGGTGTCCACGGTGCGCTCGGGCTTCGGGTTGACCTGCCGGAACTTCTTGCGCCCCATCACGAAGGCGACGGCGCCGATGACGCCCCAGATGACGGCCACGATGAGGGCGGCCAGGCCGGCGTCCATGACGTTCTCCAGCGCCCACCACAGGGCGAAGGACAGGAACAGCAGCACCATGTAGCCGGCGAAGCCCGCGGCGCCGAACATGCCGGCGCCCTGCCCGGCCTTCTTGGCCTCGACCGTGATCTCGGCCTTGGCCAGCGCGAGCTCCTGGCGCATCAGCACCGAGAGGTCCGTGGTGACCTCGCTGATGAGCTGGCCGACCGAGGCACCCTCGACGTCGGGCCGCCCGGCCTCGGTCATCGGCGTGCCGCGCTCACCGGCGTGGGCACCGTAGGAGGAGTCGGTGTAACCCTGCTCCTCGTAGCCCTGCTGGCCGTAACCCTGCTGGCCG
>DASPIH010000353.1:0-2269 GCA_035629195.1 Blastococcus sp.
CGGCTGACCGGGTTGCGCTCCCGCTCGTCGGCGCGGCGCCGCTCGAACTCCCGCCGGCTCATCGGCTCGTGCCCGTGCTCGGCACAGTGCCGCAGGTGGTCGTCCCAGCGCGCCTCGCCGCTCCACTCGCGCAGGTACCAGCGCACCCCGCGCCAGGCGCGGCCGGCGTACGCGACGGCGGTGCTCACCGGCGGTCCGTCCCGGCGCCGACCAGCCGCTCCTGCTCGGCCATGGCCCGCTTCTCCTCCGCCGTGGCGAACAGCCCGGAGGGCTCGACGATCGACGACGGCACCGCGGGCTCCTCGGTGGTGGGCACCGGACCGCGGGCCCGGAGCGCCCGGGCGATCACGACGACGGCGTTCACCACCACCACGAGGACCAGGAGCGCGAAGACGGCCTGCAGCACGCCGTTCAGCGTCGAGTTGTAGATGATCCGGTCCATCTGCTCGGCACTCTGCGCCGGTGCCAGGAGCTCCCCCGCCGCCTGGGCGTCGGCGTACCGCTGCCGCTGCGCGAAGTAGCCGACCCTCGGGTCGGCCGAGAACACCTTCTGCCAGCTCGCCGTCATCGTGATGATCAGGTCCCAGGCCAGCGGGATCCCGGTCACCCAGGCGTACTTCGCCTTGCCGTGCTTGATCAACAGCACGGTGACGAGGGTCAGGGCGATGCCGGCCAGCAGCTGGTTGGCGATGCCGAACAGCGGGAAGAGCTGGTTGACGCCACCGAGGGGGTCGGTGACCCCGACGTACAGGATGTAGCCCCACAGCGCGACCACCACGGCGCTGGCCATGATGTTGCCCGGCCGCCAGGACAGGTCGCCGAAGCGCTTCCAGACGTTGCCGATCGTGTCCTGGAGCATGAACCGGCCCACGCGGGTGCCGGCGTCGACGGCGGTGAGGATGAACAGCGCCTCGAACATGATCGCGAAGTGGTACCAGAAGGCCGCCATCCCGGCGCCGAACGCCTGCGACAGGATGTTGGCGATGCCGACGGCCAGGGTCGGCGCGCCGCCGGTGCGGGAGACCAGGCTGGGCTCCTGGATCGCCGCGGAGGCTGCTGCCAGGTCCTGCGCCGTGGTGTCGAAACCCAGCCCGTTGACGTAGGCGGCGGCGCTCTCCGCCGTGCCGCCGGTGACGCCGGCCGGCGCGTTCATCGCGAAGTAGAGCCCCTGGTCGATGACCACCGCCGCGATCAGGGCGCTGATGGCGACGAAGGACTCCATGAGCATGCCGCCGTAGCCGATCAGGCGGACCTGGCTCTCCTTGGCCACCATCTTCGGCGTCGTCCCCGAGGAGATGAGCGCGTGGAAGCCCGACAGCGCGCCGCAGGCGATGGTGATGAAGACGAACGGGAACAGCGAGCCGGCGAAGACCGGGCCGGTGCCCTCCCGGGCGAACTCGCTGACCGCGTCGGCCTGCAGCACCGGCCGGGCCAGGAGCAGGCCGACGGCGAGCAGGACGATGACGCCGATCTTCATGAACGTCGACAGGTAGTCGCGCGGGGTGAGCAGCAGCCACACCGGCAGCACCGAGGCCACGAACCCGTAGACGACGAGCGCGAGGACCAGCCACTCCTTGGAGAGGGTCAGCGCCTCACCGAGCCCGGTGTCGTCGATCAGGCCGCCGCCGATGACCGCGGCCAGCAGCAGGACGACGCCGATGGCGGTGGCCTCGAGGACGCGGCCTGGCCGGATGGTCCGCAGGTAGACGCCCATGAACAGGGCGATCGGGATGGTCAGGGCGATGGAGAACACGCCCCACGGGGACTCGGCGAGCGCGTTGACGACGATCAGCGCGAGCACGGCCAGGATGATGATCATGATGGCGAAGACGGCGATGAGCGCCGCGATGCCGCCGACGATGCCGATCTCCTCGCGGACCATCTGGCCCAGGCTCTTGCCGTTGCGGCGCATCGAGAAGAACAGCACGGTCATGTCCTGCACCGCACCGGCGAAGATGACGCCGACGATGATCCAGATGGTGCCGGGCAGGTAGCCCATCTGCGCGGCGAGCACCGGCCCGACCAGCGGGCCGGCGCCGGCGATCGCGGCGAAGTGGTGCCCGAACAGCACCCGCCGGTCGGTCACGTCGAAGTCGATCCCGTTGTGCAGCCGCTCGGCCGGGGTCGCCCGCCGGTCGTCGACCTGGAGCACCCGGCGCGCGATGAACTTCGCGTAGAAGCGGTACGCGATGGCGTAGGAGGACAGCGCGGCGAACAGGATCCAGAGGGCCGAGACCGTCTCGCCGCGCGCCAGGGCGAGGACTGTCCA
>DASPIH010000354.1:0-2111 GCA_035629195.1 Blastococcus sp.
TTGATCCGCTCGTCGGTGCGGTTCCGCAGTCCTGCGGCGGTCTCGCTCCATCTCGATGCCACCATGAAGGCGACCCCTAATGCCGTCATCAGGACCAGGCCGAAGATGCCGAAGCTCAGGTCGTCGCCCAGCACTCCCGCCACGAGGTAGGCGAACCCGATGACGACAGCCGCTCCGGGAACTGCCCACCGCGTCGTCACCGACGTTGCCTTGTTACGCGTCGACATCGAACACCTCTTCCACGGCCTTGTCGAAGAAACGAGCCAGGGCGATGGCCAACGGCAGCGACGGCAGGTACCGCCCGGTCTCGATCGAGTTCACGGTCTGTCGCGAGACCCCGAGGACGTCACCAAGCGCAGCCTGCGAGAGCCCACGGGTGAGCCGGAGCTCCCTCACGACGTTCCGCATGGGTAAAGCTTGCTTGACACACCCGGCGGATGTCAACCCTCCTTTACATACCGCCGCACTCTTCATCGGCTTCTGATCGCCCGTACGGAGGTCACGGGGGAGTGGGTCGGCACTGTGGTATGGACCCCGAACTCATAGACGTCCGGTAGCGCGGAAGGCGGGCACGCGACGGTGGCCGGCGACGCGGGACGCCCGGACGAGGGTGGCTCACCGTGAACGCAGTGATGGAGGTCGGGCGGCGTGGAGGTCAGGTGCTCGGGTCCCTGCAAGCCCTTGAGGAAGGATGCGAGCGCCTGGGGTGATGCGGCGCGCCTCATGGTGCCCCCGGGTGTCGGCACCAGAACGACAGACCTGAGACTGAGACACGTCATTCGCCTTCGGAGCCGAAGCGATGGGCGCACGCACGGGGAGCCACATCGAAAGTCCCTCATGGCCCCGGTGCTCGGCACGGCCTTCCTGCTGCCAGGGTGCGCGGAGTCGGCTGTCTCGACTACAGCGCTACCGGTCACCACCTCCTTCGAAGCCCCGCCGTCCGGGGGTCCATCAGGGCTCGAGTCGGCGGCCGAACAGGCAGCACGCACGTCTTCAGAAGCTCAGCGGGTGGCAGCCCGGTGATGTCGCGTGCGCCGGCTACTGGCTGCCGCGCGATACACAGGCAGGCCGTACGCACGCTGGCGAGCGGACGACGACCATCTCCGGCTGAGCGCCTTCCTCGTACCGCTGCCATCGTCTGGGCCCGGCTCAGCTAGCGGGCCGGGCCTCCAGCACGTGCACCCCGGCGCCAGTGGGAACGTCGGCGGTGAGTTGCAGCCCCGCGGCGTCGAGCAGGGCGGCGTACTCCGACACAGTCCGCTCCCGACCGTGCAGCAACACCAGCATGTGCAGGTCCATGCGTACTGCGGCGGGGTCGTCGACCGCGCGTTGGGGGACCAGCGCCTCGACGACGAGCAGCAGCGAGTCCGGCCGCATCGCCGCGCGGCACGACCGCAGCACCCGCAGCGCGTCGGCGTCGTCCCAGTCGTGCAGCACGCGGGAAAGCAGGTAGGCATCGGCGCCGCCGGGCACGTGGGTGAAGAAGTTTCCGCCGACCGCAGGGAGGTCACTGCCGTCGACGACCTCAGGCAGGTCGAACAGCGTGAGCTCGGCGTGCGGTGCCCGGTCACGTACCGCCCGCAGCAGGGTGCCGCTGCCGCCGCCGACGTCGACCACGGAGGTGAAGCGGTGCATGTCGTAGGCGTCGACCACCGCCCCGGCCTCGCGGGCGGAGCGATCGGCCATCGACGCCCGGAAGGCGGCCAGCCGCTCGGGCGCTGCGGACAGAAATGGGAAGAAGGCCTGCCCGTGTACCAGCTCGAACGGGGTGCCGCCGGTGCGGACGGCGTCGAGCAGGCCGACGGCAGCGCGGTAATAGAGGTCGGCGCGGGCGGTCACCGCACCGCGCAGCGACGACGGAACGCCGGGCAGGAGTAGCCACCCGGGGCCGCTGAGGGAGAACCGGCCGTCGTCGCCCTCCTCCAGGACCTCCTCGGCGGCCAGGCCGCGGAGCACCCGGCGCAGCGGCCCAGGAACGGCGCCCAGCTCGGCGGCCAGGTCATCGGCGCTGCGCGGCCCGCCGGCCAGCGCCTCCGGCACACCGAGGGCGATCGCGACATGCAGCAGTTGGGTGACCAGGTAGCCGTCGGCCAGCCGAGCCAGCCGTTCGG
>DASPIH010000355.1:0-2468 GCA_035629195.1 Blastococcus sp.
CCGGCCTCGGCCGCCTCGTGCGCGGCCTTCCGCAGCGAATCGTGCGTGTGCTGGACGACGCCGGGCATCGATCCGATCGGCACCGGTGCGTCGATGCCCTGCTTGACGAAGACCGGCAGCACCAGGTCGGCCGGGGCCACCCGGGTCTGCGCGGTCAGCCGGCGCAGCGCCGGCGTCGACCGGAGCCGGCGCCCGCGCGCGAAACCCGGGGTGGCCCCGCCCGCGGCAGTCACCTGCCCTCGCCGTCCTCCGCCTCGCGCAGCGCCAGCGCGTGCTCCGCCAGCGCGTCGACCAGGGGTGCCACGGCCGCGGTCTCCGGCTGCACGTCCACGCGCAGGCCGAACTCCTGGGCGCTGGCCGCGGTGGCGGGGCCGATGACCGCCACGACGGTCTTGGCGTGCGGCTTGCCGGCGATGCCGACGAGGTTGCGCACGGTGCTGGACGAGGTGAAGCAGACGGCGTCGAAGCCGCCGCCCTTGATCGCCTCGCGGACCGCGGCCGGCGGCGGCGCGGCCCGGACGGTGCGGTAGGCGGTGACGTCGTCGATCTCCCAGCCCCGCTCGACCAGGCCGGCGGCGAGGGTCTCGGTGGCGATGTCGGCGCGCGGCAGCAGGACCCGGTTGATCGGGTCGAGGACGTCGTCGTACTCGGGGAAGTCGGCCAGCAGCCCCTGGCTGGACTGCTCCCCCCCGGGCACCAGCTCCGGCGCGATGCCGAAGTCGCGGACCGCCTGGGCGGTCTGCTCGCCGACGCAGGCCACCTTCACCCCGGCGAAGGCGCGGGCGTCCAGGCCCAGCTCGACGAACTTCTCCCGGACGGCCTTCACGGCGTTGACCGAGGTGAAGACGATCCAGCCGTAGCGGCCGGTGACCAGGCCCTTGACGGCGCGGTCCATCTGCGCGGGGCTGCGCGGGGGCTCGACGGCGATGGTGGGCACCTCGACCGGCACGGCACCGTAGGCCCGCAGCCGGTCGCTCATCTCACCGGCCTGGTCCTTGGTGCGCGGCACCAGCACGCGCCAGCCGAACAGCGGGCGGCTCTCCCACCAGGACATGCGGGCGCGCTTGTCGACGACCGCGCCGATGGTGGCCACCACCTGACCGCTCAGCGGGTCGAGCCCGGCGGTCTTCTCGGCCACCGCCGACAGCTTCGCGACGACGCTCTTCTGGCCGGTGCCCGAGCCGCCGGCGGTGACCACGACGGGCGTGCTCGCGGAGAGGCCGCCCTCGACGAGCCGCGCGGCGGCGTCGGGGAGCTCCTCGGCTGCGGCGTGCAGCACCAGTGTGCCGCCGGTGCCGGACGCCGCCGCGGCGAGCGCGGTGAGGTCGGCGCCGCTGCGCAGGTCGGCGGTGACCGTGGTGCTGCCCATGGCCACGCCGGCGAAGGCGGGCACCGCGGTGGCGGTGGCGACGCCGGGCACGACGTCGAAGGGCACCGAGGTGCGGCCGACGGCCACCACCTCCTTGACCACCTCGTCGGAGGTGTACGGGTCGCCCACGACGAGCCGGACGACGACCGACCCGCTCTTCGCGGCCGCGACAGCGCCCTTGGCGATGTCGGCCGGCTCCCCCGACACGGGGGTCAGCTCGGTGCCCGGGTTCGCCTCGCGGACGGCGTCCTGGAGGGGGGTGGCGACATCGGGGTCCACCAGCACCACGGCCGCCTCGGCCAGCGCGGCGCTCGCGCGGGCGGTGAGCATGCCCGGGTCACCGGGGCCGGCGCCGACGAAGACGACCCGGCCCGACTGGCCTGCGGTCTTGCGCAAGCGCGTCATGGCGTGCTCCTGATCCTGGCCCGAGGAACTCGGGCGTCTGTCATGGCCCGGATGCGGGCCGGTGGGGGGGTCTGCGGGTGCGGTGCGGTGCGGACGCGCGCGGGGGCGGTCATCCGCCGGCCGCCATGAGCTCGGCCGCGCCGCGGTCGAGCAGGTCGGCGGCGAGGGACCGGCCGAGCGCCGCGGCGTCGGCCGGCGGGCCGGTGACGGAGCCACGGACGCCGTCGCTGCCGTCCAGGGCGGTCACCGACGCGCGGAGGAACAACTCCGGACCGTCCTCGCCCTCGGCCACCTCCGCGTAGGCGGCGACAGGCGCGCTGCAGCCGGCCTCGAGCGCGGCGAGGGTGGCGCGCTCGGCGACGACGCAGGCGCGGGTGGGAGCGTGCTCGAGGCGGCCGAGCAGCTCCCGGGTGCGGGCGTCGCTGGTCCGGCACTCCACCGCCAGGGCACCCTGCGCGGGGGCGGGCAGGACCTGGAGGGGGTCGAGGGTCTCGGTGATGGCGGCGGTCCGGCCGATCCGGCTGAGCCCGGCGCGGGCCAGGACGACGGCGTCGAGGTCACCCGGGCCGTGCTCCGCGCCGGCCACCCGGCCGAGGCGGGTGTCGACGTTGCCGCGGATCGGCACGATGTCGAGGCCGAGCCCGAGGGCGCGCAGCTGGGCGACCCGGCGCGGTGCGCCGGTCCCGACGCGGGA
>DASPIH010000356.1:0-11110 GCA_035629195.1 Blastococcus sp.
CGTGCTCGCCGACGGGCACCGGTGTCACGCGGTGTTCTCGTCGTCCAGCGATGGGTGGTCCGCCGGAGGCCTCGTCGCGAGCTGGCGGGAGAGGCTGCCCGCGGCCACGAGCAGGGCACCACGGACCTGCTCCAGGCCGCCCTTCAGGTCCGGAGTGCTCGCCTCGAGCGCGGCCAGCAGGGAGCCACCCGAGCCGAACACCGGCACGGCGACCTCGCACCGGCCTCCGGCCTCGTCCTGCTGGACGGCGACGCCGGCGAGCCGCGTGGTGGCGAGGAGCCGGCGTAGCCGTTCGGCGCTGAACGGGAGACCGCCGCTGGTGGCGCGCGCGGCGGAGACGACCTCGTCCACGACCTCCGCCGGGCTGAAGGCAAGCAGCACCCGGCCCAGCGCAGTCGCGTACGCAGGGGTGAGGTCCGGCTTGAAGCCGTCCGCCGGCGTCCACTCCGCTCCGGTGGCGGCGACGGCCAGCCGATGGCCGTCCAGAACTCCGACGCGCACCGCGGTGCCGGTGACGTCAGCGACGTCCGCCATCACGTCCAGGGCCCGCTCGAGCAGCGGCGGCGACGACGGCAGGGAGCTGCCGCCGATCAACCGGAGCGGCAGACCGACTCGGTAGCCACCGTCCTCGGTCCGCTCGAGCACCCGGCGCGACACCAGTTCCCCCACGAGCCGGTGCGTGGTGGAGATCGGCAGCCGCGCCAGCCCGGCGAGCTCGGTGAGTGAGTGCGTTCCGCCGTTGCTGAACGCCATGAGGATCGCTGCGATGCGGCTGGCCACGGACCGGCCGCTCTGGTGGGCTCCGTCTGCCATGACCACCTCCTGGGAGGAAGGCTGGCACGGCACGACCGGAGTGGTCGAGCGAAGCGTTCCTCCTGCGTGGGAACGGTCGGACCAGGAGCGTGGTGGCGTCAGCCGCTTGCGTTCATGCTCCTGCCACTGCGTGCTGGCGCCGTCACCGTGGCCGCCACCCGGAGGCCGATCCCGCAGTGCCGGGAACTCCCACCCAGCGGGAAAGACACGGGAGTGCGCGTGCCGGCTCCGGCAGCCGGTGCTTCACTCCCTTCGGGCGCCGGCGGGGGACACCGGCCGGGCGCCGACGAGGGAACCTGGACGAAGGGCGGCGGCGATGGGCGAACCGATTGTCGAAGAGCGCACCACTGGCGAGCCGGTGGTCCTGCACGGCCTCGAGGGGCTGCGCAAGCGCGAGGAGACGGAGGTCGGCGTCAGCAGCTGGCGAACCGTCGAGCAGGACGACATCACGACGTTCGCGAACCTGACCGGCGACCTGCAGTGGATCCACGTCGATCCTGAGCGCGCGAAGACCGGGCCGTTCGGCGCCACCGTCCAGCACGGCTTCCTCACCCTGGGCATGGCCACCGGTCTCCTGTGGGAGGTCTGCACGGTCGAGGGCTTCTCCGTCGTCCTCAACTACGGCCTGAACAAGGTTCGATTTCCGGCGCCCTTGCGCGTCGGCAGCCGTATCCGGGTGCACGTGTACATCGCCGAGGTCAAGGAGATCGACGGGCCCGGAGGACAGGGTGCCGAAGCCGTCTACCGGTTGACCTACGACGTGGAGGGTCAGGACAAGCCGTGCTGCGTCGCGGATCTGGTCTTCCGCTACTACTCGTGACAGCGGTTCGAATGCACCGAGGCAGGACGTAGGACCGACGACGACCGGGAACGTGACCCTGCGTACCGGGAAGGTCATGGGGGTCGCTGATCTCGCCGTCCGTACCGACCGTGGCACCGGTCGTCGTTCGAGCCAGACGCCGACGGCGAACGGGATCGCCGTGGCCGACCGGGACCAGGCGCTGCTGCGGGTACCGGCATGGCCGTCGCGGCGTGGACGACGCTGCATGATCGTGCACGGGCCACCCAGCCGCGGAGGCATCTGGACAGAAGACGAGAGGAGTCAGTGACGTGACCACGAGGGACGGCTCATTCGCCACGGGCGTGATCGACCTGGCGGCGGTGAGCCGGCGCCTACGGGATCTCAACGAGCAGGTGGTGTCTCAGGCCAAGAAGAACGGGCTCACGTTCGTCGAGGGCTACGAGCAGGTTCTCGAGCAGATGCTCGACCTCGAACAGCAGACCGCCAAGGGCACAGGGCAGGCCTGGGTGATGACGCTGGCGGCTACGCACGCCGCTGTCGTCCGCGAGACGTCGAGGGTCTTCCTGGGTGCCGTGGAGGACCTGCTGCGGAGCTGATCGGCGAACTCGCGCCGGCTTCCTGCTCATCAGGCCGCCCGACCGGAGCGGGTTCCCAGAGGTGCAGCTCGATCAAACTTCCGGTGGGCACAGGAAGACCCGTCGGCACGCACTGCCCCGCCGGGGCTGCCTCCTTCCGATGAGTGGGAGGTAGGTCACAACAGCGGGCGGACGGTCCAGCATGGGGAGATGGCTCCGAAGCTGTCGCAGATGTCGAAGGACGTCGGGGAGCGCGCCGCGAGCGTGCTGGCGCCCGAGTCCGGCCTGTTCGAGGACATGGACGCCGCCGGGTTCGGTGCTGCGCTCACCCAGGTCGCGAAGTCCAGCGCCGCTCACCCGATCAGGCGCGGACGGGCCGCGATGCGGCTCGCTGCCGACCTCGCGCGCGTCCCCCTGGTCACGGCGTCGGCCTGGTTGGGTCGCGCGGTCGAGCCGCCGGTGCCGGTCGATGCCACGGACCGCCGGTTCGCCGATCCCACCTGGACCAGCAATCCTCTGTTCATCGGCTTGCGCCTGAGCTACCTGCTCGCCTGCCGAGCGGCGCAGGAGATGGTCGCCTCTGCCGGCCTCGACGCGGTGACCGCGGCCAAGGCGGCGACGGCGACACAGCTGATGATGGACGCGATGGCTCCGACGAACTTCCTGGCGACCAATCCGGCCGCGCTCAAGCTCGCATTCGAGACCGCCGGGGGGAGCGTGGCCAAGGGCGCCCTGAACTTCGTCGACGACCTGGTGAACAACGGGGGACGGCCGCGGCAGGTCGACACCAGCCCGTTCGAGGTGGGTCGCAATCTCGCTGCCACCCCGGCCAAGGTCGTCTATCGCAACGACCTGATGGAGCTCCTGCAGTACGAGCCGCAGACCGAGCAGGTGCATGCGATCCCGCTGCTGTGCAGCCCGCCGTGGATCAACAAGTACTACGTGATGGACCTCGCACCCGGTCGCAGCTTCATCGAGTGGGCGGTACAGCACGGCCGCACGGTCTTCGCGATCAGCTACAAGAACCCGTCGAAGGAGATGTCGGGGGTCACGATGGATGACTACCTCGTCCACGGGCCGCAGGCCGCACTCGACGTCATCGAGGAGATCACCGGCGCCAGGACCGTGGACATCGTCGGTCTCTGCCTCGGCGGCGCGCTCACCGCGATCACGAACGCCTACCTCATGCAGTCCGGAGACTGCCGGATCGGCAGTCTGACGCTGTTGAACACGATGCTCGACTACGCGGAGCCGGGCGCACTGGGCATGTTCACCGACCGGGTCACGGTGGACAAGATCGACCGCAAGATGCGGAAGGAAGGCGTCCTCGAGGCGGCGTCGATGGCCGGCGCGTTCGACGTGCTGCGCGCCAATGACCTGATCTTCAACTACGTGGTGTCCAACTGGCTGATGGGCCAGGATCCGCCGGCCTTCGACATCCTCGCCTGGAATGCCGACAGCACCCGGATGCCCGCGGCGATGCACTCCTTCTACCTGCGCAACTTCTACGTGGAGAACAAGCTCGCGGCCGGCACCCTGGAGATCGCCGGCAAGGTCATCGACCTCAGCGCCATCAAGGCGCCGACCTACGTGGTCACCGCGATCAACGACCACATCGTGCCCTGGGAGTCGTCGTACAAGACGACCGGACTCGTCAGCGGGCCCGTCCACTTCGTGCTCAGCAGCGGAGGGCACATCGCCGGCATCGTCAATCCGCCGTCTCCCAAGGCCTGGTACCAGGTCGCGCCTGCGGACGACGCCCTCCCGGCCACCGCGGAGGCCTGGCGCGCGACCGCGGAGCGGCGCGCCGGCTCCTGGTGGGAGGACTGGACCCGGTGGTCCGACGAGCTCTCCGGACCGATGCAGGACCCGCCGGGGATGGGTAGCCGGCAGCATCCCGTGCTGGGCGACGGCCCGGGCACCTACGTCCGGACCTGAGACCCCGGCAGGCCACCGGTTCGTCGGCGCCGTCGTGTCATCCGGCCGCCTGGATCCCCGACGCGGCCTCGTCCGGCACCGCCGCGTACACGCCACCGACGGGTTCGGGGCTCGCGGCAATGCCGCCGGCTAGTTCGCGGGACAGGCTGCGTGCGGCAATGGACAGTGCCGGCAGCATCGGGTGCGGCTCGCGCGCGAGATCGGGCACCGTCAGCTCGATGCTCGCCACGACCTCGCCACCCGGTCCGAACACCGGTAGCGCGACGGCGCACGTGGTCGCTTCCAGCTCGAAGCGGGTCAGCGCCACCTTGGACAGCCGGACCGCCGCCAGAGCACGGCGGAACCGGTCCGGCGCCGTCACGGTGTGCGGTGTGTAGGCGCGCAGCCCACGCAGGATCGTCATCTCCACGAGCCGAGCCGGGGCGAAGGCCAGCAGTGCCCGCCCCAGGGCGGTGGCGTGAACGGGCAGCGTGGCCGCAGGCATGAAGCCGGTGACCGGCCGCGGACCGGGCTGCTTCTCGATGTAGGCCACCTCGAGCCCCTGGAGCACGCCCAACCGGGCACGGCAGCGGGTGGCACGGGCGAGGTCCTCGAGGACGCAGGGGGCGCGCTCGTGCAGCGCGGGCCGGCAAGCGTCGCCCGAGCCCATCATGCGCAGCGGCAGCCCCGCCCGGTACCGGCCGTCGACGGTTCGCTCGAGCAGCCGCCAGGCCGCCAGCTCCGAGGTCAGGCGGTGAGCGGTGGAGACGGGTAGGCCGGCACGTCGCGAGATCTCGGTCAGCGTGTGCTCGGTGCCCTCCGTGAAGACCATGAGGATCGACGTGATCTTGTCGGTGACCGAGCGGCCCGCCTCGGTCGAGTTCCCTGCCATGCGAGTTCCCTTGCTCGAGACCGTTCGACCGCACCCCGGAACTGTGACGGGGATCACGCAGCACCGAAGCACAGCGGTCAGGCCGAGACAAGCGCGTCGCAGCCCAGCGCCGCCACGCCGGTGGTTCCCGATGAGCGCGACGGATCGCACCGGTCCGGCGACGTCTCCGATGAGGCTGCCGTGCCGGCCGCGACGGGTTCGCAATCTTGAAGGGGCCCGGACTCCGCTCGACGTCGTAGGCTGCGCCTGATCCGCCGGAGCGCTCCTCACCCCGGCGAGGCACCGTGCGGGCAGTTGTTTGAATCGAACCGATCGGGCACATAGGCTCCGGCGGCCGAGTCGAAGGAGTGGGCATGGTCGAGAGAGCTCGCTGGCGAGAGATGTTCGACTCCGGGGAACGCACTGTCTCCAAGGTGCTCAAGGCCGGGCTGCAGGACGAGAACTTCACCGTTGCGCTCACGCTGGCGGTTCGCGCCAAGGAGAAGGCCAACGGTGCGCTCGACGGCGTCCGGACGGGGCTGCTGCACGTCGCCGGCATGGCTGCCGTCCGTGACGTGAAGGCGCTCGCTGTCTCGCTCCGCCGCATCGAGGGGCAGCTCCGCGAGCTGACCGATATCGTCGAGGCGGATGACCACCACGCGTCCAACGGCGATGGGAGGAAGCCAGGTGACCTCGCCTGACGTCCTTGGCACCCTCCGGCGGGAGATGTCGCTGGCGGGGATCCGGTTCCGGAACGGCCTCGCCTATGCCAGGGGTGAGCACACCGAGCGCGTGCAGCCGACCGCCAAGGACCTCGTGTGGCAGCGCGACAAGATCAAGCTGTGGAGGTGCCGGTCCGACCGCGTCACGATGGGGCCACCGGTCCTCGCGCTGATCGGCCTGGTGAGCCGGTCCTACGTCCTGGACATGGCCCCCGGGAACACGTTCATCGGAGCGATGTCGGAGGCCGGGTTCGACGTCTACCTGCTCGACTGGGGTGTGCCGGACGAGTCCGATGCCGAGAGCACGCTGGACACGTACGCGGCCCGGTACCTCCCTCGCGTCATCAACGTCGTCAAGGGCAACAGCGGTTCCGACGAGGTGAACCTGCTCGCGTACTGCATGGGTGCACAGCTCGCGCTCATGTACCTCTCGCAGCGTCGTGACCACGGGGTGAACGCGATGGTCACCCTGGCGCCGCCGGTCGACTTCTCCGAGATGGGCTTCCTCGCGCGGCCCTTCTTCGACCCGAGCTTCCCGCCGGAGTCGCTGATCGACGACCACGGTCTGGTCCCGGCGAGCGTCGTCGCTCGTGGTTTCACGATGAGGGCGCCGACGTACGACGTCGTCAGCTATGTCGACCTCCTGCAGAAGCTCGACGATCCCCAGAAGCTGGAAGCCCACGCCGCGATGACGATGTGGCTCCGGGATCACCTACCGTGGCCCGGCGCGGCGTTCAAGCAGATGGTGCAGATGTTCCTCCGGGAGAACGCCTTCGTGAACGAGACAGCCCGCGTGGCCGGCAGGCCGGCGAAGCTGTCGAACATCGATGTGCCTATCCTCAACGTGATAGCCGAGCGCGACGACGTGGTTCCGCAAGCCTCCTCGACGGCGCTGGGCAAGCTCGTGCCGGCCGACTTGTACGAGGAATTCCGGATCAATGCCGGCCACGTGGGACTGGTGCTCGGCCGCACGGCGTCGCGGACGACCATCCCGGCAGTCATCGAGTGGATGCGCGCCCACAGCGAGCCCACGGACCCAGAACGGAGCCGCAATGCTATCGGTACCGACGATCCGACCGATTGACGACTCCGACCAGCAGCGACTGCAGGCGTTCCTCGCCACCATCCCGCCGGCGGACCAGGCCTTCTTCAAGGACCGTGCGGCACCGGATCTCGCCAGTCGGCTGACGGGGGACGACGCTCTCCGGTTCGCCGCCGTCGACGGCGAGGACATCGTGGGCCTGGTCAGCGTGCACCCGGGGGCGGGAGCGTCGAGCCACACGGGCGAGGTGACCCTGATCGTGTCCCCGAACGCGCGGCGACGAGGCGTCGGCCGGGCGTTGGCGAGAGAGGCTCTGCTCGGCGCGGTAGCGCACGGGCTGACCCACATCTACGTCGAGGTCGCCGCAGAAGAGGTCGGGACGCGGCACATGTTCGAGCAGTTCGGCTTCATGCCGGAGGCGGTCCTGCGTGACTTCATCCGTGACAGCAACGGGGACCACCACGATCTCATCCTCCTGACGCACTCCGTTCCGGAGCACTGGTCCGGGAACCACACGTTGGGCCTGGGCGGGGAGCTGTGACCGGCATGACCGCTACCACAGAGCGCGCGATGTTCGTCCAGCAGAGCGGGGAGGGGCGGCCGCTGCTGCTCCTCAACGGGCTCGGTGCCCACCACATGATGTGGGCATCCCTCCTGGAGGAGCTCGAGGGCGCCACGATCGTCTTCGACTGGCCCGGGCTGGGGATGTCCCCGGCCGCCGGTCCGCGGAACTACAAGATCGACGACTTCGTGGGCATCGCCGAGAAGCTGGTGGACGAGCTCGGCCACTCGGAGATCGACGTCCTCGGCTACTCCTTCGGCGGAATCGTCGCCCAGCACCTGGCCGCTGCGCGTCCGGACCTGGTCAGGAGACTGGTCCTGGTCGCGACGTGCACCGGCGCCGGCGCCGCCGTCGGTCGCACGCTGGCCATGGCCGCACTGTCCACGCCGCTCCGGTACTACTCGAGGTCCTACCTCGCGCTGACCAGCCGCTTCACGAGCGGTCCCCGCGAGATGGACGCCGAATTCCTGCAGCACAGCGCCCAGCTCCGGCAGGCTCATCGACCGGATGTGCTGGCGTACTACGGGCAGTTGATCGCTGCGAACACGTCGTCGAGCCTTCCCCGGCTGTCCGACATCACCCAGCCGACCCTGGTGGTGCACGGCACGCACGATCCGATCGTCCCGGCGGCGAACGGCTACCTGCTGGCAAGTCGCATCCCGGAGGCGCGGCTGCTCCTCACCGAGAGCGAGGGACACCAGCTGCTCCACCACGAGCACGGGCCGGCGGCTCTGGCGATCAACGACTTCCTCATGACGGAGGACCACCGGGCGAGTGATCCGTGGCGCTGCGGGCGCCACGTCACGGTGCCGGAAGCCGATGCGGCCATGCGACTGGCCGATCTCAGAGCTGCTCAGCCCGGGGGTGCGCTGAACCGCATGATCCGGCGCCGCATGGCTCTCTGATCCCGGCTGCGGTTCCGTTCCTCATCAGGCCGGCCGGTCCTCCCCAGCGCGGTCCGGTGCGCCGCGCGTTGACGTCGGGCGCCCACGCGCGAGCCCCGTCCGCGAACGGGATGCAGGGCCCGACTCCGCAGTGAATTCCGCATACCGGAACGGAGCGATGAGTCAGGCGACCGCTCGCTGACTATCGTGTGCTGTGCCTCCGACGTCTGCGTTCTCCAAGGTCCTCGTCGCCAATCGCGGTGAGATCGCTGTCCGGGCGTTCCGTGCCGCGTGGGAGCTCGGCGCCCGAACGGTCGCCGTGTTCGCCTACGAGGACCGGTTCTCCGAGCACCGGTTCAAGGCGGACGAGGCCTACGAGATCGGGGAGCGTGGTCACCCGATCCGCTCCTACCTCGACCCCGACGCGATCGTGGCGGCGGCCGTGCGCTGCGGCGCCGACGCGATCTACCCGGGTTACGGCTTCCTCTCGGAGAACCCCGCCCTGGCCGAGGCGTGCGCTGCGGCCGGCATCGTGTTCGTCGGGCCACCGGCGGAGGTCCTGGAGCTGGCGGGCAACAAGGCGCAGGCGATCGCGGCGGCGGAGGCGGCAGGCGTCCCGACCCTGGTGGGTGTGCCGCCGTCGACGGATGTCGATGCTCTGGTCGACACGGCCTCGAGCCTGCCGTTCCCCGTCTTCGTGAAGGCCGTTGCCGGCGGTGGTGGCCGGGGGATGCGTCGCGTCGACCGCATGCCGGACCTCCGGTCCGCGATCGAGACGTGCATGCGTGAGGCCGAGGCGGCGTTCGGCGATCCGACGGTCTTCGTCGAGCAGGCCGTCGTCGAGCCGCGGCACATCGAGGTGCAGGTCCTCGCGGACGCGACCGGCGAGACGATCCACCTGTTCGAGCGGGACTGCTCGGTCCAGCGCCGGCACCAGAAGGTCGTGGAGATCGCACCGGCTCCGAACCTCGACCCGGCCCTGCGCGAGCGCATCTGTGCCGACGCCGTCCGTTTCGCGAGGTCCATCGGCTACCGCAATGCCGGGACCGTGGAGTTCCTCGTGGACGCCGCGGGCAACCACGTCTTCATCGAGATGAACCCGCGGATCCAGGTCGAGCACACGGTGACCGAGGAGGTCACCGACGTCGACCTGGTCCAGTCCCAGCTCCGTATCGCGGCCGGGGACACGCTGGCCGACCTCGACCTCCAGCAGGACCAGGTCCGGCTGCGGGGGGCGGCTCTCCAGTGCCGGATCACCACCGAGGACCCGGCCAACGGATTCCGCCCCGACACCGGGAAGATCACGACCTACCGGTCACCAGGCGGTCCGTCGGTGCGGCTGGACGGCGGCACGGCCTACACCGGAGCGGAGGTGAGTCCGCACTTCGACTCGATGCTGGCAAAGCTCACGTGCCGGGGCGCGACCTTCGAGAAGGCGGTGCAGAAGGCGGGACGTGCGCTGTCGGAGTTCCGCATCCGCGGTGTCGCCACCAACATCAGCTTCCTCCAGGCGGTCCTGGCCGACCCCGACTTCGCTGCGGGCCGGATCACGACCTCCTTCATCGAGACGCATCCACAGCTGTTGTCGGCCGGCCCGTCGGCCGACGGCGGGTCGCGGCTGCTGCAGTACCTGGCGGACGTCACCGTCAACAAGCCGCACGGCGCCGCGCCGGTGTCGCTGCGGCCGGCAGCCAAGCTGCCCGACATCGACCTGGCCGCGCCGCCGCCGGAGGGCTCCCGCCAGCTGCTCCGCTCCGTCGGGCCGGAGCAGTTCGCCCGGCGGCTGCGGGAGCAGAACGAGGTGGCGGTCACCGAGACGACGTTCCGTGACGCGCACCAGAGCCTGCTGGCGACGCGGGTGCGGACGGCCGACCTGGTCGCCGTGGCCGGCCACGTGGCCCGGATGACGCCGCAGCTGTGGTCGGTCGAGGCGTGGGGTGGCGCTACCTACGACGTCGCGCTCCGCTTCCTCACCGAGGATCCGTGGAAACGGCTCGCCCTGCTGCGCGAGGCGCTCCCGAACGTCTGCCTGCAGATGCTGCTGCGTGGCCGCAACACCGTCGGCTACACGCCGTACCCGACGGAGGTCACCGAGGCGTTCGTCGAGGAGGCGGCGGCCACCGGCATCGACGTGTTCCGCGTCTTCGATGCGCTCAACGACGTCTCCCAGATGCGTCCGGCGATCGAGGCGGTGCGATCGACCGGTACCGCGGTCGCCGAGGTGGCGCTCTGCTACACGGGTGACCTGTCCGACCCGGGGGAGAGGCTCTACACGCTCGACTACTACCTGCGGCTCGCCGAGGAGATCGTCGAGGCGGGTGCGCACGTGCTGGCGATCAAGGACATGGCCGGCCTGCTGCGCGCGCCGGCGGCCCGCACCCTGGTCGGGGCGCTGCGCAAGCGGTTCGACCTGCCGGTGCACCTGCACACCCACGACACGCCCGGTGGCCAGCTCGCCACCCTGCTCGCCGCCATCGACGCCGGCGTGGACGCCGTCGACGCGGCCGCCGCCAGCATGTCCGGCACCACGTCGCAGCCGTCACTGACCGCGCTGATCGCGGCGACCGACCACAGCGACCGGGAGACGGGGCTCGACATCGCCGCCGTCGGGGCACTCGAGCCGTACTGGGAGGCGGTGCGCCGGCTCTACGCGCCGTTCGAGTCGGGTCTCGCCTCGCCGACCGGTCGGGTCTACCGCCACGAGATCCCCGGCGGGCAGCTCTCCAACCTCCGCCAGCAGGCGATCGCCCTGGGCCTGGGGGAGAAGTTCGAGCAGGTCGAGGACATGTACGCCGCGGCCAACGACATCCTCGGCAACGTTCCCAAGGTGACCCCGAGCTCCAAGGTGATCGGCGACCTCGCCCTGGCTCTGGTCGGCTCGGGAGCGGATCCTGTGGAGTTCGCCGAGAACCCCGGGAAGTA
>DASPIH010000357.1:0-3154 GCA_035629195.1 Blastococcus sp.
ATCGCCGTGCGGCTCGGCATCCTCACCCGCAAGAGCCTCGGCGGGCTGGAGACCGACCTGTCCGGCCGTGTGCTCCGTCCCGGGGGCGAGGTCTTCCCCGGCCTGTACGCGGCGGGGGAGGTGGCGGGGTTCGGCGGCGGCGGGGTGCACGGCTACCGCTCCCTGGAGGGCACCTTCCTCGGCGGCTGCCTGTTCAGCGGGCGGGTGGCCGGCCGGGCGCTCGTGGCGGCCCTGTGAACGACGACGTCGTGAGCGCGCCGCGCGATCCCTGGGCCGATCCGACGACCGCTTCCGAGCCCGGCTACGCGGGACCGCCGCCCACCGTCCGGCCGCAGGGCCCCGGCGCCGCCGGCCCGTACGGCACCGGGACCGCGCCGCCGTACGGCTACGGGCCGGGCCCGTACGGCCCTCCGCCTCCCTACGGCTACCCGTACGGGCCGCCCGGTGCCTACGCCGGCCCACCCCGGCCGCCGGGACGTCCGGGCCAGGTGACCGGCGCGGCCGTGCTCACGTTCGTGCACGCCGCGATCGTCCTCGTCGCCTCGCTCTACATCTGGTTCTTCGCCTCGGTCGCCGGCCTGGCGGTCGAGGCGAACCCCACGACCGCGCCGGCCGTCGCGCACGAGTTCACCCGCCTGGGGACGACGCTGTCGATCGTCCAGCTCGTCTCGGTGGTCCTCCTCGTGACCGCCGGCGTGTTCGCGCTGACCCGGCGGTCCACGCTCGCCTTCCTCGTCCTGATCGCCGCCCACGGGGTCCAGCTGGTCCTGGCCGCCTACTGGGCCGTGCGGCTCGACGACCTGCTCGGGCCGGCCGCGATCGACGGCGTCGGCGGAGTGCTGGCCGTGTTCGCCCTCTTCTTCTCCGCCCTGCCGCTCGTCGCGCTCGGGCTGGTCCTGATCGGCGGCGGGCGCCGCTGGTTCACCGTCCCGCAGGGCTGAGCGGCGCACACGGCACACTGGCGGCATGTCCGCCGCTCCGCCCTCCGAACCCGTGCTCGACCCGCAGGTCGCGTCGCTGCTGCGCCGTGATCCGGCCGGGCTCGTCGCCGCCGTCGTCCAGCAGCACGACACCGGCGAGGTGCTGATGGTCGCCTGGATGGACGACGAGGCGCTGCACCGCACGCTCACCACGGGCCGGGCCACCTACTGGTCGCGCAGCCGCGGCGAGTACTGGGTGAAGGGCGAGACCTCCGGCAACCGCCAGTGGGTGCGCGAGGTGCGGGTGGACTGCGACGGGGACGCCCTGCTGGTGCTCGTCGACCAGGAGGGCGCCGCCTGCCACACCGGCGAGCGCAGCTGCTTCTTCCGGGCGCTGCCCGCGGTGGCGGGGGTGCGGCCGTGAGGTTCGGCGTCACCAGTCCCACTCCGGAGCAGTTCGCGGCCGGCGACCGCGACGAGGCCATGGTGCCCGTGACCCGCCGGCTGCTCGCCGACGGCCAGACGGCCGTCGGCATCTACCGTGCGCTCGCCGGCAACCGCCCGGGCACGGTGCTGCTGGAGTCGGCCGAGCAGGGCAAGCTCTGGTCCCGGTACAGCTTCGTCGGCGTGCGCAGTGCCGGCGTGCTCACCGAGCGCGACGGGCGCACCGAGTGGCTCGGCGACCACGTCCCCGGTCTCACCGACGAGCTGCCGGCCGATCCGCTCGAAGCTGTCCGCGTCCTGGCCCGCCGGCTGCGCTCCCCGCGCAGGCCAGGCCTGGCCCCGCTGACCGGCGGGCTGGTGGGCTACCTGGGTTACGACGTGGTGCGCCGGCTGGAGCGGCTGCCGGAGACCAGCACCGACGATCTCGGCATGCCCGAGCTGGCCATGGCGCTGGTCACCGACCTCGCCGTCCTGGACCACAGCGACGGGTCGGTGCTGCTGATCGCCAACGTCCTGGGCGGGCGGGGCACGGACGGCTACGACGACGCCGTCGCCCGCCTGGACGACATGGCCGCGGCGCTGACCGGTGCCCGTGCGCCGGGGGTGGCGGTGTTCGAGCCGGCCGACGCCCCGCCGGTGCGCAGCAACCTGGCGCCGGGGGTCTACCAGGACGGCGTCGAGCGGGTGCGCGAGCACATCCGCGCCGGGGACGCCTTCCAGGTCGTCCTGGCGCAGCGGTTCGAGCTGGAGACCGACGTCGAGGCGCTGGACCTCTACCGGGTGCTCCGCGCGACCAACCCCTCGCCGTACATGTACCTGCTGCGCTTCGCCGGCCGGGAGACGCCGTTCGACGTCGTGGGCTCCTCGCCGGAGGCGCTGGTGACGGTGACCGGGTCGTCGGCCGTGGTGCACCCCCCGGCCGGCACCCGCCCGCGCGGCGCGACCGAGGAGGAGGACCTCCGCCTCGCCGAGGGGCTGCTCGCCGATCCCAAGGAGCGGGCCGAGCACGTGATGCTGGTCGACCTCGCGCGCAACGACCTGGGGCGGGTCTGCGTGCCGGGCAGCGTGGAGGTGCCCGACTTCATGCGCGTGGAGCACTACAGCCACGTCATGCACCTGGTCTCCACCGTGTCCGGGGTGGTCAGCCCCGGCAGCGACGCGCTCGACGTCTTCGACGCCACCTTCCCCGCCGGCACCGTGTCGGGCGCACCCAAGCCGAGCGCGATGACGATCATCGAGTCGCTGGAGCCCACCCGCCGCGCGCTGTACGCCGGCACGGTCGGCTACGTCGACGCCGGCGGCGACATGGACATGGCCATCGCCATCCGCACCGCCGTGCTGCACCAGGGCCGGGCCTACGTGCAGGCCGGCGCCGGCATCGTGGCCGACAGCGATCCGGCGACCGAGGAGGCCGAGACCCGGCACAAGGCGCGTGCGGTGCTGTCCGCGATCGCGACGGCGGAGAGCCTCCGGGAGCTGTCGTGAGCGGACAGGGGCGGAAGCATCGCAGCGAGCGCCAGCGAGCGAGGAGCGGAGCGTCCCGCGGGAGCGAACGGGGGGCACCGTGAGCGGGCCGGGTGCCCGCCGGGAGCTGACCGGCGCGGTGCTGGTCTCGGGAGTCGCCGGTGGGCTGGCGCTGCTCGCCTCGGGACAGCCCTGGGCCGACGTCACCGCGCAGCGCCGCGCGCCGCTGCCGCCGGTGTCGGGAACCCTGTCCGGAGGTGAGGCCGCACCTCTGGTCAGCGCGGCCGGGCTGGTGCTCCTGGCCGCCGCGGTCGCGCTGCTGGCCG
>DASPIH010000358.1:0-3955 GCA_035629195.1 Blastococcus sp.
AGTCCAACCTCCAGCGCCAGGTCATCCACGGGCAGAGCGACATCGGTCGCCCCAAGGCGGAGTCCGCCCGGGAGTCGATCCAGGAGACGAACCCGCTGGTCGAGGTCATCGTCCACGGCGAGCGGCTCGACAACGACAACGTCCTCGGAATCTTCGAGCAGTACGACCTCATCGTCGACGGCACCGACAACTTCGCCACCCGGTACATGGTCAACGACGCCGCGGTGCTGCTCGGCAAGCCGTACGTCTGGGGCTCGATCTACCGGTTCGACGGCCAGGCGTCGGTCTTCTGGGCCGAGCACGGCCCCTGCTACCGCTGCCTCTACCCCGAGCCGCCGCCGCCGGGGATGGTCCCGTCCTGCGCCGAGGGCGGCGTGCTGGGCGTCCTCTGCGCCAGCATCGGCTCGATCCAGGTCAACGAGGCGATCAAGCTGATCACCGGCATCGGCGAGACGCTGCTCGGCCGGCTCATGGTCTACGACGCCCTGGAGATGACCTTCCGCACCATCAAGGTGCGCAAGGACCCGGAGGCCGAGCCGATCACCGGGCTCATCGACTACGAGACCTTCTGCGGCGTCGTCTCGACCGAGGCGCAGGAGGCGGCCGCGGGCTCGACGATCACCGTCGACGAGCTCAAGGACATGATGGACGCCGGTAAGGACTTCGACCTGATCGACGTCCGGGAGCCGAACGAGTACGAGATCGTCTCGATCCCCGGTGCCCGGCTGATCCCGAAGGACGAGATCCTCTCCGGCCGGGCGCTCTCGGAGCTGCCGCAGGACCGGCCGATCGTGCTGCACTGCAAGACCGGTGTGCGGTCCGCCGAGGTGCTCGCCGCGGTCAAGAACGCCGGCTTCAAGGACGCCGTGCACGTCCAGGGCGGCGTCACGGCGTGGGCCACGCGGATCGACAAGGCGCTCCCGACCTATTAAGGACCTCGTCCCTCCCCACGACACGCTTCGCGCGCCGCGGGGCCCTGGGACGAGGCCGTTCCAGCGGCTCACCAGGGGCCCGGTGTGCTCTCCGTCTCGGAGAGCGCACCGGGCTCTCGGCATGTTGACTTCCTGCATGGCCGACTACTCGCCCGTCGAGCTCCTGGAGCTCTTCCAGCGCGCGCAGAACCAGTTCACCGACCGGGTCGACGCCGTCGAGCCCGACCAGTGGGAGGACCAGGCACTTCCGGAGTGGACGGTCGCCGACCTCGTGGCCCACCTGGTCGACGAGGCGCTGTGGGTGCCGCCGCTGCTCGCCGGGGAGCCCTACGACCTGATCGAGGGCCGGTTCCCCGACAGCACCACCGACCTGCTGGGCGACGACCCGCTCCTGGGCTGGGAGTCGGCGGCCGACGCCGCCCTGTCGGCCTTCGCGGAGGACCACGCCCTCATCCGCACCGTGCACCTGTCCCGCGGGCCCGTGCCGGCGGCGGAGTACATCGTCGAGATGACCACCGACCTCGTCGTGCACGCCTGGGACCTCGCGCGCGCCACGGACGGCGACACCGAGCTCGACGGTGAGCTCGTCACCGCGGCGCTGGTCTACGCCGAGCGGCTGCCGGAGGACGGCGTGCCGGGCCTGTTCGACCCGCCCCTCGACGTCTCGGCCACGGCCGCGCCGCAGGTCCGGCTGCTGGCCCGCTTCGGCCGCAAGGCGATCTGAGGCCGGTCCCCGGCGCCGGCCGCGTCGGCAATCCCTGCGTCCGGTGAGGCCTGGATGACCGAACACCCCGCCGACGTCGACGAGGCGGTGTTCGACGCCGTCGAGCAGATCCCGCAGGGGCGGGTGAGCACGTACGGCGCCATCGGGCGGCTCGTCGGCGTCGGCCCCCGGCGGGTGGCGCGAGCGCTGTCGCAGGGCGGAGGAGCGGTGCCCTGGTACCGGGTCGTGCGCGCCGACGGCTCGGCGGCCGAGCCGGTGCGAGCGCGGCAGCTGGAGCTGCTCGCGGCGGAGGGCGTGCCGGTGCGCGACGGACGGGTCGATCTCGCGGCGGTCGGCTGGCCCGGCTGACCCGGAGGAGGCAGCGCACGGTCGTGCACGTCGTCGGGAGGGACCGGAGCTCTGCGCGTTTCACCGGTGCTTCCGGCCGCAGGTTTCCGGCACGCGCCTGTGTCCGGGATGTGTCGGGCTACCTCGTGCGGACCAGTTCCGGCCATTGGTCTTCAGGTGCACGACGCGCGTGCCGACCAGGCAGGCATGAACACCATGGCGTGCCGGGCCGTCGCCCAGGCCGGACTGGTCGCGGGTACCGCGTCGCTGGACGACGAGCGGGCCTGGCCCCTGCTCCTGGTGGCCGGCTGGCTGACCACCGCGGCCGACCTCATGCTCGAGCAGGCGCTCCTGGACTCCCTCGCCTGACCCACCCCGGCCCGTCCGTCCCGGGAACGTCGGACCCCCGTGATTCCATCGGGGGGTGGCACAGCGCGGAGGTGAGGGCGGTCCGGTCTACCGGCTCCTGCCGGGGGAGCCGCCGCGCACCACCGCCCCCACCCTCGACCCGACGCAGCAGGCCGTCGTCGACCACCCCGGCGGGCCCCTGCTCGTGCTCGCCGGCCCCGGCACGGGGAAGACGACGACGATCGTCGAGGCCGTGGCCAGCCGGATCGACGCCGGGGTCGATCCCGAGCGCATCCTCGTGCTCACCTTCAGCCGCAAGGCCGCCGCCGAGCTCCGGACGCGGATCACCTCCCGGGTGGCCCGCACCATCCGCGAGCCCCTCGCCCGCACCTTCCACTCCTACGCCTACGGGGTGCTGCGCCGGGCCGCGGTGCTGCGCGGCGACCCGCCGCCGCGGCTGCTCACCTCAGCCGAGCAGGACGCCGTCGTCGCGCAGCTGCTCGAGGGCGACGTCGAGGAGACGGGCGCGGTCCGCTGGCCGGCCGACCTGGCGCCGGCCCTGGGTACCGAGGGCTTCCGCTCCGAGCTGCGCGACCTGCTGCTGCGCGCCACCGAACGAGGGGTCGGCTCGGCCCAGCTCGCCGCCTGGGGCCGGGAGACGGGCCACGCGCACTGGGTGCACGCGGCGGCGTTCCAGCAGCAGTACGAGGGCGTCACCGCCTTCTACACCGCCGCGCGCGGTGACTCCGCCGGTTTCGACCCGGCCGAACTGGTCCGCCAGGCGATCCTGGAGCTGACCGACGACCCCGAGCTGCTGCGCCAGGAGCGCGAGCGAGCACGATGGCTGTTCGTCGACGAGTACCAGGACACCGACCCCGCCCAGGTGGACTTGCTGGAGCTGCTCGCCGGAGGCGGCGGGAACCTCGTCGCCGTGGGCGACCCCGACCAGTCGATCTACGCCTTCCGCGGCGCGGAGCCCCGCGGCATCGTCGAGTTCCCCGAGCGCTTCCGGCACACCGGCGGCCGTGTGGCCGGCCGGCTCTCCCTGGGAGTCTGCCGCCGGTCGGGGGAGGAGCTCCTGCGGGTCAGCCGGAAGGTGGCCGAGGGGCTGCCCGGACCGTGGGAGCACCGGCGTCTCGCCGCCGGCGAGGGCACGCCGCCGGGCGAGGCCGAGGTGCACGTCTTCGGTTCCGCCGCCGTCGAGGCCGCCTACGTCGCCGACGTGCTGCGGCGGGCTCACCTGCTCGACGGCGTCCCGTGGTCCCAGATGGCCGTCGTCGTCCGCACCGCCGCGGTGCTCGTCCCGTTCCGGCGGGCGCTCGCCTCCGCCGGCGTGCCGGTCAGCGTCTCCGCCGACGACCTGCCGCTCGCCGCGCAGCCGGCGGTGGCGCCCTTCCTCCGGGCGCTGTCGGCACTGCTGCCGGGGCCCGACGGACGAGCCGCCGGGCTCGACGAGCCGGCCGCCGAGGCGCTGCTGGCCTCTCCACTCGGCGGCGCCACGGTGCTCGACCTCCGGCGGTTGCGTCGGGCCGTGCGGATCGCGTTCGCGAAGGCGGGGATCGACGCGGCGGAGCGGGGCGCCCCGCTGGCCGCCGCGCTCACCGACGAGGCGCTGCTCGAGGCA
>DASPIH010000359.1:0-17060 GCA_035629195.1 Blastococcus sp.
CGCCACGTTCCTACAGTCCCGCGGAGTGAAGGTCCCCCGTGCCCGCCGAGCCGATCCGAGCCGACCAGTGCACCAGGAGCGCGGATCACCGGTGGGCACCCTCACACCCGTGACCGGTGGCCCCCGAGCAGCTGTCATGACCGGTCCGCCCTCGCCGGCGGAACTGGCCGCTTACCGCCGCGCCGTCGACGACGTCGTGCAGCGTTTCCAGGACGGGACCCGCGAGGAGCGGGGAGCCGGTCCCGTCCTCGACCGGGCCGCTGAGCATCCGGACGTGAGCGCCGTCCTGGACCTCGTGCCGGGCGGCACGGAGGCGGTGCTCGCGCGGATCGCGCAGCAGGTCGGCGCCTTCCGACCCAGTGCCCGGTCCAACGCGAGCACACCGGCGACACTGCTCAAGATCTACCTGCTGCAGCAGATCGACGTCGTGTGGTGGTCCTCGGTTCAGCCCTTCACCGATGACGAGGACGTCCTGGGCTCATCGGAGCTGGCCTGGCTGCCATCCTTGCGCCGTCGACGTCAGCTCGCGTTCCGCTACCGGGTGTGCGCCACCGGGTGGCCGGCGCGGGCCCGCAACCACGCGATACGCCGGTGGGCTCCGGAACGCGAGCCGTTGTCCTCGGGGCTGAGCTACCCCGTGGCAAGGCCGGCCATGATCGCCTTGCTGAACGAGATCGCGACGAGGTTCACCGAGCGCTCCGGGCCCTGGAAGGGAGGCCTGTGGGTGAACTGCATCGTCCGCAGCACCGCCGTCCAGCAGCGACTGCGGGACCTGGGGTACTCGGCACTGCTCCCCAGTGCGCACTGCACCGGCTATGCCGCTGACATCGAGATGGCCTGGCTGCGCCGGCAGGGCGTGGCTCCCGCGCTGGAGGACGTCCTGACCGGTTACCGGGACGAGGGGGTGCTGAACGTGATCGACGAGGGCCAGGCCTGGCACGTGTGCCTGAACCCCGCGCTGGTCAGCAGGTACGCGCACCTGGCACCGCTCGCTGCCGGCACGGCGGGAACCGGCTGATGTGCGGGATCGCCCTGGTACTGGGGGCGGGCGCCGGCCACGAGCAGGAGTTGTTCGCCGCGATGCTGGCCGCGATCTCCCCCCGCGGAGAGGTCGACGAGGTCCTCCGCGCGGACGACGCCCTGCTGGGCACAGCCCGGCTGCGCATCGTGGACCGCGAGCACGCGGTCCAGCCCTGGACGTCCGAGGACGGACGCTGGGCGCTCTGCTTCAACGGGGAGGTCTTCAACCACGCCGAACTGCGGAGCCGCTTGCACGGCGAGGGACGGCGCACCCGGTCCGACAGCGACACCGAAGTGGTGCTCGAGACGGTGCTGGCCTGGGGTGAGGACGCGCTGCTGCGGATGCGGGGCGAGTTCGCCTTCGCGCTCGTCGAGCGGGACACCCGCCGGGTGTTCCTCGCTCGCGACCCGGTCGGGGTCAAGCCGCTCTACTGGGCCGCGGCGGGCGGCCGTCTGCACGTGGCGTCCGAGATCAAGGCTCTCGTCCCGCTCGGCGTGGCCGTCCACGAGGTGCCCCCGGGTCACTGCGGCTGGGCTGCCCCCGGCGCCTCTCCGGTCCTGCATCCGTACATCGACCTCTACGAGCTCGGCGAGGGCCGACCCGAGCTCACCGACGTGGACACGGCGGCGGAGGCGCTCCGGGCGACTCTGACCGATGCGGTCCGGATCCGCGTGGACACCGACCTGCGCGTCGGTGTGGTGCTCTCCGGCGGTCTCGACAGCTCGCTGACGCTCCTGCTGGTGCGCGAGCTGCACCCCGACTGCGTGGCCTTCACCGTGGGAGCCGAGGGCAGCGAGGACCTGGCCTACGCGCGGAGGCTGACCGCCGACCTCGGGGTGGAGCACGTCGTGGTCCCCGTCCGGCCGCGGGAGCTGGGCCTGCGCGACGTGCGGGAGGCGATGCGGGTGTCCGAGCTCACCGAGTACGGCGACATCATCAACGCCGTGGTCTCCCAGCGGCTCTTCGCCGCCGTGCACCAGGCCGGCGTGAAGGTGGTCCTCACCGGCGACGGCTCCGACGAGCTCTTCGGTGGCTACTCGATGTACCGCCGGATCGGTGATGCGGACCGTCGCCGGCTGTTCCTGCACAAGATCGCGCACCTCAGCCGCACGGAGCTGCAGCGTGTCGATCGCACTTCGATGGGCAACCAGGTCGAGGCGCGGGTGCCGTTCCTGGATGTGACGATGCTCGACCTCGCCATGCGGATCCCGCAGGAGCTCAAGCACCGCGACGGCTACGAGAAGTGGATCGTGCGGCACGCCTTCGCCGACATCCTCCCCGACTACGTCGCCGCCCGGCACAAGAACCCGATGTCGCACTCCAGCGGGCTGCACGAACGGATCCGGCTGTTCCGGCCGCTGTTCCCGCGCCTCTACCGCAGTCACGGCTACCACTGCGCCGCGCCGCTGCAACGTGACTTCTCCGAGGTGCTCAGGGAGCACGGTTACGACCTCGACGCAGCCGTCGCCGCCGCTCGAACCCCGCGGGACCTCACGCCCCGTGAACACGCCCGCGACCTCGCCGGAGCGCTCCGCTGGAATCTCGCCTCCCTCGTGCGCCGACCCGTTCGCACGACCGACACCTGACCGGGACCGGAGGCACCGCGATCGTCGGTGCGCCGGCGAGTGCGGCGGGGGTTCTGCGCCTGAGGTGGCGGGGACCGGTTACGGGTGGATCATCCCGTTCGCTCGCAGCGTGTCGTACACCGACTTCATCAGGGTTGCGCTCTGGTCGTCGTCGGTGGCGCTGTTCAGCCCGATGGCGATGATCAGTCCTGAGTCCGGGAAGTAGGCATGGAGGGCGCGGAAGCCCAGGGTCTCACCCTCGTAGAACCAGAACGTTCCGAGTTGCGGGTCCGTGAGCTGGGCGATCCCCAGTCCGAAGCCCTGGGGGTCGGTGACCGACGTGCTCCCGATGGGCTGACCGGTCGTGGTCGAGACCAGGCTTTCCAGCTCGGCCTGCTGCTGGGGCGGCAGCAGGCGACCGCCGTAGAGCGCGCGTTCCCAGCGGGTCATGTCGCTCGTCGTGCTGACGATCCCACCGGCAGCGCGCGCCCAGGACAGCGTGTTCCGGCTGACGTCCTGGCCGAGCTGGGGCAACGGGAACTGGTCGTTGACGAGGTAGCCGGCGGGTTCGCGGCTGGTCACCGAGGCGGGGTAGACGTCGGGGCGGTAGTGCAGGTCGCGCAGGCACAGCGGATCGATGATGCGGCGGTACAGCTGGTCCTGGTAGCTCGTCCCGGTCACCCGCTCGATGATCATCTCGGCGAGGACGTAGTTCGTGTTCGAGTAGCTGTAGCCCGACGTGGCCGGCGCGTCGAGCACGTAGCCGACCAGCCGCTCCGGTGAGAAGTAGGTGTGCGGGTCGGCGCCGTAGTCGGCGTACCAGGCGGGCTGGTCGTCGTACGTCGCGATGCCGCTGGTCATGTTCAGCAGACGCCGGAGCGTCACGTCCCCCCACTGCGGGTACTGCGGCAGCCACGTGCTGAGGGTGTCGTCGATCGACAGGCGGTGCTCGGCCTCCAGCTGCAGCAGCAGCACGGAGGTGAACGCCTTGGTGTTGCTGCCGATCTGCCAGACGCTGTCCGGTCGCACCGGCTCGGAGCCACCGAACGTCGTCGTTCCGGCGCTGACGTCGATGGTCCTCCGGCGATCAGGCAGGTTCACGCTCACGCCGGCGCCCGAGACGTGCTCCGCCACCCCGCGCTCCCGCAGGTAGGCCTCCAGGTCGGCGCGCAGCTGCGACGTCAGGTCGTCGCCTGCACCCGTGGGTCCCGGACCGGCCGACGAGGCACGCGCGGGATCGCTGCCGGCCATCGGAGCCACGAGGGCCCCGAGCGCAAGCAGCGCGGCGACGAGGGCGCGAGCCAGCCCGGTCCGGATGGACACACGTGGTGCTCGGTGCTCGATCATCGCGAGATCCGCCAGAGGTGAGGAGTCGACGAGCAGGGCTGCTCAGGCTGGCACGGCGGAGCGACCACCGGGGGCCATCGGGTTGCGCTGCATGGGCATGTGCAGCCCGGCACCGCACGAGGGTGGAGCACCGAGTGCATGCCCGCAGCCGTTGACGCCGCTCCCCATCCGAGGTCACCGGTGCCTGCACCGCTGTATCCGAGTCATGGGGTATCGGAGCCTGCCCTTGCCGGCACCGCTGGGAGCGCGCTTCATGGCTGAGCGCGGCGGGTCGGCGAGAGGGGTGCCGTTCGGAGACGCGTTGTGGGCGCTGCTCGGGCCGCTGAACCCACCCCGCCGACCCGGGTGTCCACGAGTATCGGGAGGGAATGCTCACGGGCATCGCCTTCGTGCACTCCACCGGCATCGGCTGGACGGAGCTGCCGGTGGAACCGGCTCCGGGGCGTCACCTGCTGGCAGTGGATGCGGGCGCGGCACGAAGGAGTCGCCTTCCTCGACCGTGGATCAGCGCATCGTGCGCTGCTCTGGCAATCATCACGCTCCCTCCTCCGCTGCACGGCGGCGTGGAGTGGAACACTCGCCACCCATCTCACTCAGGGCCGGTTCCCGCACTGCGGGGCATCGAGCTCAGGAAGCGGGTCTCGTGATGAGGAACAGGCACGGGATCCGAAGGGGTGAACGCGTCTTCGTGGTGGTATCGGTCCTGGCCGCGCTGTCGCTGGGCTCGTCGACGGTGACCGCAGCTGCACCGGCGCCCCCGACCGTCACCCCGCTGCCGTCGTCGGCGGCAGGCATCACGGACATCGTGCAGAACGCCATGGCCGACGGTCACCTTCGAGCGGTCATCGTCAAGGTCACCCAGGACGATCGGGTCGTGACGAGGCAGGCGCTCGGCACGTCGATGGAGGGTGTGCCGGCGACCACCGACATGCACTTCCGCAACGGTGCCGTCGCCTTCTCCTACCTGGGCACGCTGCTCCTGCAGTTCGTCGACGAGCACAAGGTCACGCTCGACGACACCGTCGACCGCTGGATGCCGGATCTGCCTGAGGCGGACCAGGTCACGCTGAAGATGCTGGCCAACCAGACCTCGGGCTACCCCGACTACGAGACCGATCCCGCGTGGGAGAGCGCGTGGAACGCAGACCCGTTCCACATCTGGACGGTCCAGGAGCGGCTGGACTACGCGTTCTCCCGCCCCGTGCACTTCCCGCCCGGGACGAACTGGAGCTACGCGCACACCAACTTCATGATCCTCGGTGAGATCCTCGCCCAGATCGGCGGCAAGCCGCTGGATGTGCTCCTGAGCGAGAAGGTGCTCGGTCCGATGGGGCTGACCGACACCGTGCAGACGCAGACCTCCGCCATTCCCAGCCCGGTTCTGCACTCCTACAGCTCCGAGCGCCGTGAGGCGCTCGGGATCCCGCCGACGACCGCCTTCTACGAGGAGGCGACGTTCTGGAACACCCAATGGGGAACCCCCATCGGAGCCAACCAGACGACGACCATCGATGACATGGTCACCACAGCGGAGGCGATCGGCACCGGCTCGCTGCTGTCGGAGTCCAGCTACCACGCCATGACCGACCCGAACCTGCTGGGCTTCGGACACACCGACCCCGCCTGTGCTCCCAGCTGCGGCCAGCAGGTCGACGGGTACAACTACGGACTCGGCGTCGTGCGCTCGGGATCATGGCTCCTGCAGAACCCGCTGCTGAGCGGCTACGGCGCGACGGAGGCATACCTCCCGTCCGAGGGGATCGCCATCGCGGTGGTCGTGACCTACCTCCCCGGCGCGTTCGACTCCCAGGGCAACTACTCGAACGCCTCCGACACCATCTTCCGCTCGATCGGAGCCCTGATGGCACCGGACGATCCGCCTCCGACCCGCCCGTGAGCGGCTGATCCAGGCTCCGAGTGGTCGAACCGATGCTCGGCTCGGGCTGATCCTGCTGGCGCCGGGGGCGCACGGGGTCCCACGCCGGCGTCTTCGACCAGACGCACGCCGCTGCGCTCGACCCAGGACCTGCGAGACCCGTGCCAGTTCAGACCGGATCAACGTCTGCGCGAGATGGAGCCGTCGGAAACGGAGCCGTCGGAACTCGGTGTCGGTCCCGGCGGCGCTCGCCGCTCGACCGGGGAGTCGACCGCAGGCTGCACGCCCTCGCACCTGTTGCCTGCGGCGACGGCGCTTCGTCCGGCGAGTGCCCGCTTCGCTACGCGATTCCTGTCCTGACGAGCGCCGCCCGTATCGAGGTCTCGGCGGATGACCCGGCTCGGAGGAACACCGGTGGCTGTCCGATCGGCGCGGGCACGTCGATCCACCCTCCCGCCGGGTCGTCGCGGAACGCGTCGGTCCACAGATGTCGCCAGTGGCCTGCGGGCAGGTACAGGTGCGCGCCGGTGACGCCGGGCTCGACGACCGGAGCGACGAGCACGTCGGGGCCGAGCAGGTACTGGTGGCCCAGGCCGAGGACCTGTGGATCGTCCGGGTGGTGGAGGACGAGGTGACGCATCACCGGGTGACCGGTGGTGGCGGCCTCGGCGACGAGCTGTCGACGAAGGTCGCTCCAGGCCCGGTAGAGCTCGACACACCGACGGAAGTGAGCGAGCGTCTCCTCGTCGCTGTCGTACTGCCACGCCACGTCCGGATCGATGCCCTCATGGGTTCGGAAGACCGGGGTGAACGCGTTGAGCTCCATCCACCGCTGCAGCAGTTCCTTGGTCCGGCGGATGACGGGAACGCTGTGACCGCCGGGCAGCGGAAGACTGATCGAGTCGAACCCGCCCGTGTCGCTGTGCACGAGGCTGAAGCCGGAGACTCCGCCGGACAGCGCCCCGGTGATGGCGCTCCTCATACCGTCGTGCTCGTCCCAGGTCTGGAGCTGGTCACCGAGCCAGAACAACGTGGAGATCCCCGGGCTGCGGGTGTAACCGGAGCGGCTGAAGAAGACGGCGTCGTTCCCCTGGCCGGCTTCCTCGATGGCCTCGCGGTTCACCCGCGCCCATTCCTCGGGATAGCGGTTGTGCCAGGCGTCCGGACTCTCGCCGGAGGCGAGGACGGCGTTGAACGGCAACGCCTCGCCGAAGTCGGCCATCCATCCGGACGCGCCCGCCTGGGCGATGAGGCGGTCCTTGATGATGCCCTTGATCCAGGTCCGGGCATCATCGTTGCTCAAGTCGATCAGGGCTGCGGAGAAGCCGGCGTTCGGGATCAGGACCGGCTGGCCGTCCGGACCGCGGACCAGGTAGCCGTTCAGCAGAGCCTGCTGGTAGAGCTGGTCGTGGCCGGGCTGGTCGGCGAGGAACGGGTTGATGTAGATGAGCATCCGGGCGTCGCGCTGCTCGCGGAGCGCGTCGACCAGCTGTTGCCAGTTCGGGTAGTGGGTCTGGTCCACCTGCCAGTCCCACCACAGCTGGGAGCCGACCGGGGTGATGCGTTGGCCGACCCAGTCCTGGATCCAGAAGGCGGCGACCGGCACATCGGCGGCGACGAGCGCCTGCAGCTTGGCCATGGCGCGGTCGGTGCCGCCCTGCACTGCGACGATGGCGCCCTCGTGGACCCAGTCGGGCAGGGGCCGCATCCGCCCGGTGTACTGCGTGTAGGACTCGATCAGGTCCAGAGGGCTCCGCCCGTGCAGGATGCGACCGCTCATGCCGCCGGCGAAGAGCTCGATGTCGACGCTGTCGACGGCACGGAGGTCGAACACGCAGTACTCGGTGTTCTCCAGGAACAGCGACCGCATCTGGGTGGTCAGATAGTGGGGAACCGAGACCTCGGTGGTGTACCAGGCGCCCGCGGTGCGCGAGCCGTATGCCAGCTCGACGGCCTGGGTGACCACCGGGAGCCCCCGCCCGACGCCGTGCTCCTGCACCAGGATCGGGAGCAGCCGGCCCTTCTGGTCGAAGTAGGTCAGTTGTTGACCGAATCCGAAGAAGTGCTCGTCGGGAGCCGACCGGTAGTGCAGGAAGACCCGGTTGCAGGGAGGCGTTCCGGCAGGGGCGGTGAAGGCGACCTCGAACCGCAGGTGATCCGGTACCGGCTCGGAGAAGGTCATGGTGTAGCCGACGGTCCGCTGCTCGCCCGAGACGCTCCCGCCGAGGGTGACGGTCCCGTCACCGACGCCCACCTCATCGACGGTCTGATGCTCGAACCGGACCAGGTCGACGTCGGTCAGGGTGAAGCCACTGGCCGGAGTGGTGTTCTCCTCGATCTCGGTTCCAGCGACGCCCGCGACGAGGAACGCCCGACCAGGAACACTCTCGAAAAGCGTGCGATCAGGCTCGGTGGCATGGGTGACCCGCAGCGCAGCCGCGCCGGACCAGGTGCCGACCTGCAGGACGAAGTCACCCACCCGATAGGTCTCCGCCTGCGCGAAGACCTCGTCGTCGGCCACCTTCGGTGCAGCATTCCCGGCGAGCGCCGGCATGCCGGCCCACAGAACCGCACCGGCTCCCAGCCCGAGCACCGCCCTGCGGGACATCGGCCGCTCGAACATCACGACCAGCTCCGCGCGCCGGGCATGGCGGCCGGCCGCAAGGCGGCACACCGCAACTCCCACCGCTGGGTCCTGCTCAAGGACGCTGCAAGCACAGGTTCTCCTTCGAGGAGCAGCCAGCCGCACACCATCGCCATTCGGGCGGCGCGGCCAGATCTGCACCAGCGGATTCACCCTCGGAGAGGCGCCTGTGGCAGTAGGTCGTGACGCACGATGCCCGGAGTCCGGACCCTAGGGCCAGCCGAGGGTCCTCGGCCAGTACATTCCGCTGGACCGTCACACTTCGTGCCAGACTGCTTCCGCTGGCGGATCATTCATCATGACGCCGCCGCGCCGTGAGTACCGGACGGCTCTGGCGGGGCTGTGCTGAGTGAGTGACGAGTCCCCGCCCGAGCGCCGTGGGATCGGGTCGCTCGGCTGCTCCTGGCGCCGAGTCCACGCGGTCGTCGCCATCCCGAACTCCTGTGACCGGTCGCTGTCCGTGCGATCGCTGGGATGCTGACGTCGCTGCGGTCAGCGAGGCGACCGTGCAGCGTTCTTCGCGTGTAGGTCGGGTAGCGGACCGTGCTTGCCACGCAGGCGGGACGTCCTCGTGGTGGCTGACCATGCGAACCCTGCCCACCCGAACGCCGACCTGCTCGACCATTCCGGGCATGCGCGGTACAGGATGGTCACCGAGCCACGCGAACTCGGCGACGCAGTCGGCCCGTCGCCGGCCGCCCCGCGAGGCGCGGTCGGCCCGGTGAATCTGATCCGGCCGCTGCTGACCGTGGTCGTCACCCTGGTGACCACCGCATGCTCGTCCGGCGGACCTGTCGGCGCACCCTCGGGCCAGGGCTCGACGTCCAGCACCTCGGCCGGTGCGTCCGCCGACCAGTCGACGCCCAGCCCCGGGGCGGGGAGGTCCGCGGCTCGTCCCGCCCCCACGAGCGTGGAGATCAGTGCCGTCGGCGACATCATCATGGGCGCCGCGCCGGAGTTGCCTCCCGACGATGGACGTCACTTGTTCGATGCCGTCGCTGACCGGCTCACCGGAGATGTCGTGTTGGCCAACCTGGATCAGGCCCTCACCGACATCGCGACGTCGACCAAGTGCAGCGCGAACAGCAGTGACTGCTTCGCCTTCCGGACTCCACCGTCGTATGCAGAATGGCTGCGCGAGGCTGGATTCACCGTCATCAACCTGGCGAACAACCATTCGCACGACTTCGGCGACGCGGGCCTGCGCGACTCGCAGGCGGCGCTGACGGCAGCGGGCCTGCAGTACACGGGCATGCCAGGGCAGGTGACACTGCAGGACGTCGGGTCCCTGCGGGTGGCAATCATCGGCTTCGCCCCGTACGGCTGGGCTCAGAGCCTGCTCGACATCCCCGCCGCACAACAGCTCGTCGGGCAGGCCGCCGAGCAGGCCGATGTGGTCCTGGTAACCATCCACGCCGGCGCGGAAGGCACAGACCAGTCCCACGTCCACCCGGGCCCCGAGATCTTCCTCGGGGAGAACCGGGGGGACGCCATGGCATTTTCTCGTGCGGTGATCGACGCCGGCGCTGACGCGGTCCTGGGTGCCGGGCCACACGTGCTGCGGGGCATGGAGTGGTACCGCGGCCGGCTGATCGCCTACAGCCTGGGCAACTTCACCGGCTACCGCAGCCTCTCCAACGACGGACCGGCGGGCATCGGCGGAATCCTCACGCTACGGCTGGCGGCGGATGGGACCTGGGGCTCCGGCCGTCTGATCAGCACCGTGATGGTCGACCCAGGACTCGCGCAGATCGATCCCGGCCAGCAAGCATCGGGCCTGGTGCGGGACCTGTCGCGTGCCGACTTCGGGATGTGCGGCGTCGGCATCTCCCCCGCCGGTGGGCTGGAAGCACCGAGCTGCTGACACCGATGCGCCGCAGGATCCGAAGCGACACCTGCACGCCTCGGTTCAGAGACCGAGTCGGACGAGCCGCTCGCCACCGACGCCTGCTGACGCTCCGGACCGGGAGCCCGGCCGGTGCCGGACGGTCGTGACGGCGGTCCGGGCTCAGCGCGGTGCGGTGACCGGTCCGTCGGCCCCGGCCATCATCCGGTGCAGGTACGGGGCCGCCGCAGCGAGCAGGACGCCGAGCACCACCGCGACGGTGCCCAGGATCGCGAAGTACGGACTCTCGTCGGACGTGTCGAAGTAGCCCGCGAGGACGCCGGACAGCGCGGAGCCGAGCGCGATGGACAGGAAGAACAGGGCCACCATCTGGCTGCGGAAGGCCTGCGGCGCGAGTTTGGTCGACAGCGCCAGCCCCACCGGTGACAGCAGGAGCTCCGCCACGGTGAAGACGAACAGGATCCCGATCACTCCCATCAGCGGAGCGCTGTTCGGGCCGTCACCGGCGATGGGGAGGAAGAGCAGGAACCCCACGCCCATCACCGCGGTGGCGAGGGCGAACTTGACCGGGCTGGAGGGCTGGCGGGGTCCGAGTGCGGTCCACAGCCCCGCGAAGGCCCCGGACAGCAGGATGATGAACACCGGGTTGACCGCCTGGATCCAGGCGACCGGCATCTCCCAGCCGAGGATCGACCGGTCGAGCTGGGTGTCGGCGTAGATGGTCAGGACCGTGAACTGCTGCTGGTACAGCGACCAGAAGGCGGCGCTGGCCAGGAACATCGGCACGAAAGCGAGCACCCGTCGCCGCTCCACCCGGGTGATCCGGCGGCTGGTCAGGATGACGGTGAAGTAGGCGACGGTCGCGACGATGGTGGCGACGACGACCGCGCCGGCCAGCCTCCCGGGGGTGAGCACCCCGAGGAGGAAGAGCAGGCCGATCGCCACCAGGGCGGCGCCGACCAGGGCCACCACCGGCCAGCGCTGGTCCGCCGGCAGCGGGCTGGGGACCTCCCGCGCGGAGGCGGAGAACTTCCGGCGCCCCACCGAGTACTGGGCCAGCCCGAACGCCATGCCGACGGCGGCCAGGCCGAAGCCGGCCCGGAAGCCCAGGCTGGTCTGCACCAGCCCGGTCAGCAACGGCCCGACCAGGCCCCCCAGGTTGATGCCGAGGTAGTACAGCGCGAAGCCCGCCTCCCGCCGACCGTCCTCGCGGGCGTACAGCATGCCGACCAGCGTGGTGGCGGTCGCCTTCACCCCACCACTGCCCAACGCGATCAGCACCAGCCCGACGCCGACGCCGAGCAGGCCCGGCAGCACCGACAGCGCGATGTGCCCGCACATCACCACCACCGCGCTGGCGAACAGCGTGGCCTCGGCACCCAGTACGCGGTCGGCGAGCCACGCACCGAGAACGGTGGAGAGGTAGACGAGGCCGCCGTAAGCACCGACGATGCTGGTGGCCTCGGACTGGTCGATGCCCAGGCCGCCCCGGGCCGCCGAGTAGTACAGGTAGATGAGCAGGATGCCCTGCATGCCGTAGAAGGAGAACCTCTCCCACATCTCGACGCCGAACAGGTTCGCCATTGCCTGCGGCTGACCGAAGAAGGTCCGGTCGGCGAGATGCGCCTCGCTGGTCCGACTCACGGCTCGTGCTCCTCGCTGTCCCTCGTCCCCGCCTCGGCGGGCCGGGAGCAGGGTGGTCGCCGTCCCTCCAAGTCGGCCTCAACGAACATTGGACCGCCGTTGGAGGGGCTCCAGACCGAGGAACGGGGCTGCGCCATCTCGGCGATGGCGGTCGACACACCGACCCTCGCCGAGCCGCGTCAGCGCCCTGGCCGGAGCGCCGGATGCGGCCTGGAGCGGCTCAGTTCCCGGGATCGGTGTCGACGGTCGGTCGGCCGCGGGATTCGACGAGCCGCGTGCCGGTGCGCAGGAGCTCTGCGGCCTCCTGCTCGACCGCACCGGCGAGCACGTCGAGGTCGTCGATCACGGCAGGGTCGGCGACCAGGCCGACGCACAGCCGGTCGGCGATGGATGTCACGGCTATCCGGAGTGCGTGGTGCTGTGCGACCTCCGCGAGCGCGTGAACGGTGTCGACGCGCGCTCCGAGAACGGCGACCTCCGGCTCGGGCCCACGGACGTTGGACACATTGAGGGCGAAGGCCCGTCCGCTGCGCTGCAGTCGCTGTGACCAGCTCGCCAGCCGCGGCGAGAGTCGGGCCATCCGGTCCATCAGCTCGTCCAGCTCCTCCGCATCGTGGTGGGATTTCCGCAGCATGGTCTCCGCGCGGATGGCGGTCAGTCGTGCCACGAGGTCAGGTTCGTCCACCGGGAGGTCCACCCGGAAGTAGGAGTCGCGGTTACCGACCGAGTCGCCGTCGTGGTGCAGCGTCACCGGAACCTTGACGCGCAGTCCGTGGATCGCCCCGTGCCGGTGCTCCAGCCAGCGACGCAGGGCCCCCGCGACGACGGCGAGCACCGCGTCGTTCACCGTCGCGCCTGCCAGCGCGCGGGCGGCGTCGTGCAGGCCGGACAGCGCGGTCACGGCGAACGCGACCTCGCGGTCGCGTCCCACCCGCGCGTCGAACGGGGAACGGCGAAGTCCCGGGAGGATCTCGCCGGTCAGGACGGCGGCGAGCGGACGACGCCGGGAGTCCTCGCTCGGCGGCCTCGGGGGGACGGCGACCGAGCTGTGCTGGTGGGCCGCCGGCGCCGGGGTCGGGTCCCACAGGACGTCGTGGGCGAGGCGCATCACCATCGTGCCGTCGGCCAAGGCGTGGTGCACCCGCCACACCAGGGCCGCACCGCCGCCGAGCAGCGGGCCGACCAGGTCCATCCGCCACAGCGGCCGGCGCCGGTCCAGGTGCTGCACGAACAGCCGCGCCACCTCGATGCGCAGCCCGGCCTCGTCCAGCGGCTCGGCGGCGACGACGGCACCGATGTGCGCAGCGACGTCCACCGCCTCGTCCGGGGACCACACCGGCTCGGCAGCGGTACCGGCCAGCCGCCATGTCAGCCGCGGCACGTCGGGCAGCCTGCGGGTCACCGCGTCGCGGAGGTCCTCCAGGGTCGGTGCCCCTGCCGGCAGGCGGATCACCGTGCACGTGTGCCCGACCAGCTCGGGGCCCTCGAGGGCCAGGATCGCCCGGTCCTCGCCGGTCAGTGGGACCTGCACGAGGGCAGCTTTCCGTGCGGCGCAGGTGCTGGACAACCCGGTCGGCCGGACTTTCTGGCACCGGCGTGCCTCGACCACCGGGTGCGGACCCGGGGCTGCGGGGCCGGGAGTGTCGACGCCTCGTTCGGCGACCGGTACGTTGCCGATGCCTCGACATCCCCGCGACAGGGGGTACTCCCATGTCCACCCGTCCAGGAGCGCCACGGCGGGGCGTCCGCGCGATCGGCACCCACTGGACCGCGTCCTGCACGGGAGGACGCCGACGTGCGGTCGGAGCCGATCACCCGGCAGGCGGTCACCGATGAGCACGGAGTTCTGGCTGCACGGGTTCCCCGTCCCACGCCGCGCCGCTGCCCTGGCGGTGCAGGCGGAGGGGTGGGGATTCGACGGACTCCTGCTCGCCGACAGCGAGAACCTCGTCGGCGACCCGTACGTGGAGCTCACCCTCGCCGCCCGGGCGACGCACCGGTTACGACTCGGCCCCGCCGTCACCAATCCGGTGACCCGCCATCCGGCCGTCACGGCGTCGGCCATCGCGACGCTGCAGATCGAGTCCGGTGGCCGGGCCGTGATCGTCTACGGCCGGGGTGACTCGGCGGTCCGGCAGCTGGGGCTGCAGCCGGCCACCACCGAGGAGCTGGAACGGGGACTGAGCCAGCTGCAGGGCTTCCTCGGCGGACAGGCCGTTCCCTCCGCCGCAGGGGTGGCCGCCCGGATGGGCTGGATCGAACCCTTCCACGCTGGTGACGTCCCGGTGTCGGTGGCCGCAACCGGGCCGGTGACCATCGGGCTCGCCGCCCGCCTCTGCGGCCGGGTCGACTTCACCGTCGGGGCGGATCCACGGCGGGTGTCCTGGGCGATCGCCCAGGCACGACGCGCCGCCTCCGGCGCGGGAACACAGCTCTCGCTCGGCGCCTTCGTCAACGTCGCCGTCCACCCCGACGTCGCCGTGGCCCGGAACCTGGTCCGCGGCAGCGCAGCGATCTTCGCCCACTTCGTCAGCGAGGGCCCGCACGACGTCGTCCCGGACGACGACCGCGCCGTGGTGCAACGGGTGCGGGTGGCCTACGACGAGGCGGCTCACGGGCTGACCACGGCCGACCACGCGCGACTGCTCCCCGACGACTTCCTCGACCGCTTCGCCATCGCGGGACCCCCCGAGCACTGCGTCGCGCGGCTGCGCGAGCTGATCGACCTGGGGCTGGACCGGGTCATCGTGGTCCCCGGCTCCCGGGACGCCGACCCCGACGCGCTCGCCGCGTCCAACGAGCTGTTCGCCACCGAGGTCCTGCCGGAGGTCCGACCCGGGACGCCGACCGGTGAGCAGCGGTCCGAGCCGTAGGTCCGGTGCCCGCGTTCCGTGGGCGCAGCTCCGCAGTTCCCGGATCCAGGACCGGCATCCGGTTCGCAGCATCGATCGACGCAGCAGCCTTCAGCCCGGGTTCGCACGCCGGCGGGCCGGCTCCGGTCGGATTCCTCGGGTCGTGACAGACCGAAGACGTCGATCCGGGTCCCGCGGCGCTCCCCGGGCGCAGCACGTCGGGCACGCCGCGCACGGGTCGCTGCACGCGATCCACTCCGGCCGTCACCCGGCTCCCGCTCCAGACGCCTGAGTCGCCCGCGTACCGGAATCCCCTACCGCGGCGGGGCCCGGTGCGGTAGGCAGTGTGCGGACGCGACAGCGTCACTGACGGTGGCCGTGCCCGACGGCAGCACAGTCCCTCCCCGGGGCCGGTCCCGTCGTCGCGGGCACGGGGAAGCGCGCGAGGAGGTCCACCGTGCAGGGTGACGCCATTGCCGACGTGCTGTCCTTCCGGGACCTGGGGCCGCTCGAGGTGCAGCGCGGCGGGGTCCCGGTGGCCCTGGGCGGAGCACGGCTCTCCGCGGCGCTGTCGCTGCTCCTGGTCAACGCAGGACGGCCGGTCAGCGTCGACTCGCTCACCGAGGCCATGTGGGGCGAGAACTCACCGGCGCGGTCGTCGTCGACGCTGGACTCGCACGTCTGGCGGTTGCGCAAGGCGCTCGAGCCCGACCGCAGCAGGGGTGCGCCCTCGGCGGTGCTCGTGCGCGAGCCGGGCGGGTACCGGCTGGTCGCCGACCTCGTGACCATCGACTCGCGAAGCTTCGCCCTGCTCACCGGCGACACACGGGCGCTGCTCGCGGCCGGCCGCCCGGTGGAGGCGCACCGAGCCGCCGAACGGGCGCTGGCGCTCTGGCGCGGGCGGCCCTACCCCACCGTGGCCGACGAGCCCTGGGCGACCGCCGCCGTCGCCCGCTTGGAGGAGCTGCGCGACCAGCTGCGCGAGCTCCTGGCCGAGGCGTTGCTGGCCGCGGGGGCCCCGGAGCGCGCGCTGCTGGAGGTGGGCTCGGCCGTCGCGGAGGCGCCGCTGCGCGAGCGGCTGTGGGGCCTGCGCATGCTGGCCCAGCACCGCCTGGGCCGGGCCGAGGAGGCGCTGCGGACCTACCAGCAGGTGCGCACGCTGCTGCGCGACGAGCTCGGGCTCGAGCCGGGGCCCGAGCTCCGTGAGCTGCACGGCCGGCTGCTCGCCGAGGACCCGACGCTGGCCGGGCCACCGGCGCCCGCTCGCCTCGTACGGCCGTCCCCTCCCCCACGGGACACCGGGCCCGAGCGAGCGGTCGCCCGGGAGCAGGTGGCCGCCCCCGACCCGTTGGAGGTGCACCTCCCCTACCGCACCTCGTCCCTGGTGGGTCGCGAGTCCGAGCTGGCCGAGCTGGCCGAGCTGGTGACGCGTGCCCGGCTGGTCAGCCTGGTCGGCGCGGCCGGGTGCGGGAAGACCCGCCTGGCCATCGAGGTCGCGCGCACCGTCGCCCACCGGTTCCCCGGCGGCGTCTGGTTCGTCGACCTCACCGCGGCCGGGGACGCCGTCACCGTCCTGTCCACCGTGGTGTCCGCGCTGGGATTCGCCCCCGTGGACACCGAACGGCCCGCGGAGGCGCTGCGTGCCCACCTGCGCGGGCGACGCGCGCTGCTCGTGCTCGACAACTGCGAGCAGGTCCTCGACCCGGTGGCCGACCTGCTCGACGACTGGTTCTCAGCCGCCCCCCTCGCCGTGCTGGCCACCAGCCGGGATCCGCTCGAGGTCGACGGTGAGCGGCTGCACCGGCTCGGCCCGCTCCCCCTCCCCGAGGGGGACGACGACGTCACCGCCTCCCCTGCGGTCACCCTCCTGCTGGACCGGCTGGCCACCGCCGGCGCCGACCGGGACGACCTGGGCCTGCTCAGCGCGGTGGTGCGGATCGCCACCGCCGTCGACGGCGTGCCACTGGCCCTGGAACTCGCGGCGGCACGGTCGCGAGCGTTCAGCCTCGACGAGATCGCCCACCAGGTCACCGCCGACCCGAGCTCGCTGGCGCGGACCGGGCGCGGCAGCGACCACCACCGCACGGTGCGTGCCGCCATCGAGCAGAGCTACGCGTTGCTGCCCGGCGACGAGGCGGAGCTGCACCGCGCCGCCTCGGTCCTTCCCGGGCCGTTCACCGTGGCTGCGGCCACCGCCGTCCTCGGCGGCGACGGCGCGGAGCCCCGGCCCGGCACGGCGACCGCCGACCTGGTCGCCCGCCTGGT
>DASPIH010000360.1:0-4222 GCA_035629195.1 Blastococcus sp.
ATCCTCGCCGCGCTGCACGACCTCGCCCTCGCCGGACGTGCCCCGGCGCTCGCCGCGGCCTACGCCGCGGAGGACGGCGACGCGGCCGCCGGCGCGGCGATCGACACGCTGCTCCGGATGACCGACGCGGTCGTAGCCGTCGCCGGGCGCCGGACGACGCAGGCCTTCGAGGCCGGACGGTGCGCCGTGCTGTACCCGGCCGTCGCCGAGGCCGCCCGCCGAGGAGGCGCGACTGCGGTCGGCCTGGTCGGCGTGGCGTCCTCACCGGGACTCGATTCCCAGGTCGACCGCCTCGGCATCACCTACAGCGACGGGCGATCGCTGGGGGACCCCTCGTCTCCCGTTCAGCTGACGTCGTCGATCGTGGGGAACCGGTCCGTTCCGGCGCGGGCGATGCCCGAGGTCGTCGCCCGGGTCGCCGTCGGCCGCGATCTGCTCGACCTGACCGACGAGGACGACGCCCGCTGGTTGCGCGCGTGCGTGGCCCCGGATCAGCGGAAGCGGTCGGCGCAGCTCGAAGCGGAGATGGCGCTGGCGGCGACGGCTCCTCCTCTACTGCTGCGGGGAGACGCTGTCGACGTGCTCCCCGACGCCGTGGCCCGGGTGCCCGACGACGCGCTGCCCGTGGTCACCACGACGTGGGCGCTCTCGCAGGTGCCGCTCGAGAGCCGCCTGCGCTTCCTGCACCGCCTCGACGAGGCGGCGGCGCGCCGGCCGGTGGCGTGGGTCTCGGTGGAGGGGGTCGGGGTGGCGCCGGCGGTCCCGACCCTCGGTGACCGCCGCGCCTCCGGCCACAGCATCATCGGCCTGGCCGTGTTCGACGGGTCGGCCCTGCGGGCGGAGGCTCTCGGCCGCTGCTGGTCGCGAGGCCGCATGCTGGCGTGGCTGGCGGATCCCTGAGCCCGTCAGCGGGTTCCGTCATCGGCCCTGTCCGGTCAGGCGGCGCGGATCTCCTCGGCGAGCGCGGCCAGCGCCTGCTCGAAGCACTCGCGCGGCGGCTGCACCAGCCCCGCACCCACCTGGCCGGTGCCCGCGATGCGCCCGGCCATGCCGGTGTTGATCTGCGGCAGCCAGCCGGTGCGGGCCACCTTGAGCACGTCGATGCCGGTGGGTGAGCCGCGGAACCCCATGATCGGGATCGCCATCGCCGGGTTCTCCGCGAGCGTCAGCTGGTACATGCGCTCGGTGGTGGCCAGCGCGTCGGGCACCGTGCCACCGACGAACCGCACGATCGCGGGGGCCGCCGCCATCGCGAAGCCGCCGATGCCGTAGGTCTCCATGATGGCGGAGTCGCCGATGTCGGGGTTGGCGTCGTCGGGGCCGAAGTTGCCGAGGTACAGCCCGACCGGCGTCTGCGCGGGGCCGGTGAACCAGCGGTCGCCGGTGCCGGCGGTCCGGATGCCGAACTCGGTGCCGTTGCGGGACATCACGGTGACCATCGTGGAGCCCGGGACGTCGCGGGCGGCGTCCATGGCGAGCTTCGCCGTCGGCATGCCCAGGTTGAGGAAGAAGTGCTCGTTGCCGCCGATGAAGCGCAGCACCGCGGCCAGGTCGGCGGAGGACCAGCCGGACGACTCCTGCAGGGCCACGATCGCCGGGGACAGCTCGCGGAGGGCCATGAGCGAGCCGGCGCGGTTGCGGTTGTGCCCCTCGTCGCCCATCTGCAGCATCTGCGCGAGCACGGCCTTGACGTCGAGCGGGTCGTCGCCCGCGTCGATCGAGCCGCGCACGGCCTGCGACAGGACCGGGCCGAGCACGTCGCGCATCCAGCGCAGCCGGGTCTGCACCTCCGGGTTGAAGGCGCCCATCCGCAGCACCTTGCCCAGGCCCTCGTTGAGGTTGCAGTAGGCCCGCCTGCCGGTGCCCGGGTCCTCCACGCACCACATCCACATCGACGGAGACGTCACCCCGGCCATGGGGCCGACCGCGGCGTGGTGGTGGCACGGATCGAGGGCGATCGCGCCGGTGGAGAGGAGGATCTCGGCCTCCTCGACGTCGTCGGCCCAGCCCTCGAACAGGCAGGCACCGACCAGGGCTCCGCGCATCGGGCCGGACGCCGCCTCCCACGTCAGCGGGGGCCCGGAGTGCAGGAGGGTGCGCTCCTGGAGCCCCAGCACCTCCCGGGCGGGGCGGACGTCGACCAGCACCGACCCGGCCGCGAGCACGCGCTCGACGGCGACGCGGTTGGCCGCCGCGCGGCGTGGGTCCAGCGCCAGGGCGGCGAGGTCGGCCGGATCGCCGAAGGCCGGTGGGCGCCAGTCGACGTCGTGCACGTCGGCACCCTGGACGCGCAGCGCGTCGGAGAAGACGTCGACGCCGGCGGCGACGACGGCCGGCGGGCCGGAGAGCAGGTTCATGCCGGGGCTCCCAGCAGGTCGAGGGCGTACCGCGTGGCCGCGGCGTTGGAGGCGAAGACGGCGGCACCGGCGGCGGCCAGCGCGTCGGCCTGCCGCGACCACCCCTGCGGATCCCCCTCGGTGCCGACCAGGGAGACGACCACCGGCAGGTTCCCGGCCGTCTCGCGCGCGGCGGTGATCGCGGGAGCCAGGGACCCGGCCGGGTCCGGATCGGCGCCGTGGCCGAGGACGACGTCGAGCAGCAGGACGGCGGGCTCGCCGCTGGCCGCCAGCTTCGCGATCGCCTCCAGGCGCAGGGTCGGGTCGATCATCGGGTGCGCGCGGCCTCTGGTGAGGGCGTCGTCCCCGAAGTCGACGACGACGTGCCCGGAGGCGGACAGGTCCGTCCCGAGCCCGAGTTCGGGCCGCAGCGGGATGTTGGAGCGGATGCCTCCGAGGGCGGGCGAGGCCAGGAGCATCGCCTCGTCGGCGAGGGTGCCGCCGGAGAACAGGCCCTTCAAGGCCGCGCCCGGAACCGCGGCCTCGGCAGGCCCCGGGCGCGACGGCCAGACCGGCACGTCCAGGCCCATGTCCCGCAGGAGCGCCTCGACCGCGGCGGTGAGGTCCGGCGTCTCCGGGGAGAGGGCGGCCGAGCGCACCGGCACCGACAGCTCGTCCGCCGCGGCCCGGACGGTCACCTCCACCGAGGGGGACGGCGGCTTGGACACCAGCAGCACCCGCTCGGTGGACGGGTCGGCGTCCAGGGCGGCCAGCGCGTCGAGGGTCGCCAGCCCGCCGACGGCCTCGGACAGGTCCCGCCCTCCGACGCCGAGCACGTGCGAGACCCCGACGCCGGCCATGTCGAGCAGGCAGGAGATCTGCTGGGCGCCGGTGCCCGAGGCCGCGACGAGGCCGACCGGCCCGGGGCGGACGACGTTGGCGAAGCCGAGCGCGACGCCGGAGACGATCGCCGTTCCGCAGTCGGGGCCCATGACCAGAACCCCCGCGGCGGACGCGGCGCGCTTGAGCGCCACTTCCTGCTCGACCGGCACGCCGTCGGAGAAGACCAGCACGCTGCGGCCGGCGGCGATGGCGTCGGCGGCCTCGACGGCGGCGTAGGACCCCGGCACGCTGACGATCGCCAGCGCGGGGACCTCGGGGGACAGCTCGGCGAGGCCGGCGCCCACGGTGCGCTGCGGGATCACCGTCGCCGCGCCCGTGGAGCGCTCACGCTCGGCGAGGGCGGCGTCCACCGCGGCGACCGCGGCGGCCAGCGTCTGAGCGTCGTCGGCTCGGACGGCGATCAGCAGCTGCTCGGGGGACGCGCCGCCGTCCGGCGCCAGCCCCATGCCCGCCGCGAGCTCGAGGTTGAGCGGCGTCGCCATGGCGACGAGCACGTCGGTGACCCCGTCGAGGGCGGCGATCCGGCGGCTCACCTGCATCAGCCGGACGGAGTCGGCGTAGACGCCGGAGCGCAGCTGCACCGAGACCAGCGGATGTCCGCCCGGAGCAGGTGGGAGGCTCATCCACCGGACGCTACCCACAGATCTCTCAGCGGTGAAGCATCGGCATCTGCCGGCAATAACGATTTAGCACTGAAGCACTTCCGCCCGCCGGTGACGGCGTGTCACATTGGCGCCTCCCGAGCGGACGACATCCGTCGGCCGGTACCGGATCGGGTCGAAGTGCACGTCGAGGAGGCACTCATGGCGTTCGGGTGGAAGCTCTACGGGGACGGCAAGACACCGCCCCTGGGAGAGGCCGTCGCCCCCGACGAGCGCCTCTCGTGGCCGCGCACGGCCGGCATCGGCGCGCAGCACGTCGTCGCCATGTTCGGAGCGACCTTCGTCTTCCCGCTCATCATGGGTCTGGACGCCAACCTCGCG
>DASPIH010000361.1:0-5734 GCA_035629195.1 Blastococcus sp.
GATGGCGGAGTAGTGGCAGAAGACGTCGGCGCCGCCGCCGTCCTGGGCGATGAACCCGAAGCCCTTCTCCGCGTTGAACCACTTCACAGTGCCCTGAGCCATGTCGTTCTTCTTCCGTGCTGGGAGGTGTCCGCGTCCGGCACGTGCCGGAACTGCGGGGCCGCCGCACCGACCGGAAGCACCGAAAGGAACGTCTGGCAGAGACGACTGCGGACGTTCAAGAACGAAAGCAGAGGCGCAACAGCGACCGGGGTGAACTCTACTACTGCACCCGCCGGGAGTCGCCACCGGTATCGGCGTGTCCCCTGCACGGGTGTGCTCCGGGAAGCTCGGGGTACGGGTCCGGCATGACGTCGCCGCTGGTCAGGCCCCGGTCCGGGAAGATCATCGCCGGGGTGTGCGCGGCACTCGCCGCCCGCCTCGGGCTGTCCCCGGGGGTGGTGCGGGTGGGCTTCGTGCTCTTCGGCCTCTTCGGCGTCGGCGAGCTGGCCTACATCGCGCTGTGGATCCTGATCCCCAAGGCGCCCTGAGCAGGAGTTCCGAGGCGGTGGTCTCCTGCAGCAGCGCCTCGGCCCACCGGGCGGACACCTCCGGCGCCCTCGGTGCAGCGCGGCCCGCGCCACGGCATCGATCGACATGGCGGGCCCGCGGAGGCGATCACGACGCGCTGCGCCGCACTCCTCGTGCGCACACCGCTCCCGAAGACGTCGGTTCGGTGCCATCGTTCGAGTGATCGCCCTCCGCTGCCTCGGATGGATCGCCGGCGATCGGTCGCTGAACCGGAACTCGAACGTCCCGGGAGGGGAGCGCCATGGACGAGCGCGTGCTGCGGGCCAAGCTCGACCGCTTCTTCGAGTACGTCGGTGCCGACGTCGACCGCGCCGAGGAGCTGTACCACGAGGACGCGGTGCTGGAGTTCCCGCAGAGCGGCGAGCGCTTCGAGGGCCGTACGGCCTTCACCGAGTGGCGCCGGCAGTACCCCGTTCCGCGGGGGGACGCGCGCTTCCACATCCGCCGGGTGACGGTCCGGGAGGACTTCACGGTGGTCGAGCTGTCGGCGAGCTACGACCGAGGGGCCACCTGGATGTACGGCGTGCAGCTGCTGGACTTCCGCGGCGACAAGGTGGTCCGGGAGCGGATCTATGCGATGGACGGCTGGGAGGCACCGGAGTGGCGTGCGCCCTGGCGGTCGCCGGAGCCTGCCGACCACCCCCCGTGACCCGTGCTCGACATCCGTCCCGGCAGATCGACATGCCGCGATGTCTCCATGTGGACCTGTCGGCATGTCGCCGTGTCGACAGGTCGACACCCGGTCAGGACAGCTGCGCGGCCACCAACGGTTCGAGGGTCAGCTCCGGGTGCCGCTGCTGGAGCATCCGCAGCGCCCACTTGTCGGAGAACAGCGCCAGCAGCTCCCCGTTGGCCCGCTGCACCACCTCGACGCCACCGGAGGCGGACACCTTGGGCACCGACTGCGCGTCGGTGCGCATCGCCAGGCCGTAGGAGAGCCGCTCCAGGTGCACCGGTGCGTTGAACTCGTGCTCCAGGCGGTGGGTGGCCACCTCGAACTGCATGGGGCCGACGACGGCCAGCACCGGGGCGCCGTCGCCCCGGCGGTCCGAGCGCAGCACCTGCACCACTCCCTCGGAGTCCAGCTGCTCGATCCCGCGCCGGAACTGCTTGTGCTTCGCGGTGTCCTTGCTCCGGACCACGGCGAAGTGCTCGGGCGCGAAGGTCGTGACCGGCGGGAAGGTGACCGGCCGGTCGGCGTAGAGGCTGTCGCCCACGCCGAGCGCCGAGGCGTTGACCAGCCCCACGACGTCGCCGGGATAGGCGAGGTCGACGCTCTCGCGCTCGCGGCCGAACACGTGCTGCGCGTACTTGGTGGTGAAGGGACGCCGGGTGCGGCCGTGGGTGACCACCATGCCGCGCTCGAACACGCCGGAGCAGATGCGGATGTAGGCCAGGCGGTCGCGGTGCGCGGCGTCCATGCCCGACTGCACCTTGAAGACGAACGCGCTGAACGGCGCGTCGAGCTCGCGGACCGCCCCGTCGGCGTCCGGCCGCCCGGTGGGGGACGGCGCCAGGTCGACCAGGGTGTCCAGCAGCGCGCCGACGCCGAAGTTGGACACGGCCGAGGCGAAGAGCACCGGTGTGGTCATGCCGCCGAGGAACGACTCCTGGTCGTGCTCGGCGCCGGTCGCCTCGAGCAGCTCCGACTCCTCCACGGCCCGGGTCCAGACCTCGCCCTCCCGGGCGGTCGCCTGGTCGGCCGTCAGGAGCTCCTCCGGGGCGATCGTCGCGCCGCCCGCGGTGCGGGTGAACCGGCGGAACGTGCCGTCCCGCCGGTCGAGGACGCCGCGGAAGTCGCCCGCGATGCCGACCGGCCAGGTCAGCGGGGTCGGCTGGAGGCCGGTCCGGTCGGCGATCTCGTCCATGAGCTCCAGGGCGTCCTTGCCCGGGCGGTCCCACTTGTTGATGACGGTGACGATCGGGATGCCCCGGTGCTTGCAGACGGCGAACAGCTTCATCGTCTGCGCCTCGAGACCCTTGGCCGCGTCGACGAGCATCACCGCGGCGTCCACCGCCGTCAGCACGCGGTAGGTGTCCTCGGAGAAGTCGGCGTGGCCCGGGGTGTCCAGCAGGTTGATGACGGCGTCGCGGTAGCCGAACTGCAGTGCCGCCGAGGTGATGGAGATGCCGCGGTCGCGCTCCATCTCCATCCAGTCCGACACCGTGCCGCGGCGGCCGGCCTTGCCGTGCACCGCGCCGGCCTGGCCGATCACGCGGGCGTGCAGGGCCAGCGCCTCGGTGAGCGTGGACTTCCCGGCGTCGGGGTGGCTGATGACGGCGAACGTCCGCCGCCGGGCGGCTTCGGCGACCGCCGGCCGGGCGGTCCGGTCCGCCTCGGGCGAGCTGGCAGCGGTGGTCACGCGGGTACTCCTCGACGACGTGGGCGCACGCCCCCGGACGGGGCCGTGCGTGCCCGGGTGGTGCGGGAGGACACCGGGCCGCGGCCGCTCCGACGGCTGGGAGCCGGCGCCGAGGTGGCCGTCCGCGTGCCGGGGGCGACGGGAACGGTGTCCTGGACGCCCAGGTTACAGGCGCCGGTGCGGGCCCCGGGGAGGTCCGGAACACCACCGCCGTCCGCCGGCAACAGAGCCGACACATCCGGTGCCTAGCGTCCGGGCCGTTCCCCGAGGTCCCGGAGGTCTGACCGCGTGCACCTGTCCCCGCACGAGCAGGAACGCCTGCTCCTGTCCTACGCAGCGGAGCTGGCGCGCCGGAGACGGGCCCGGGGCCTGCGGCTGAACCTGCCCGAGGCGACGGCGGTCCTCACCGACCACGTGCTCGAGGGGGCCCGGGACGGCGTGCTGGTCGCCGAGCTCATGCAGTCGGGACGCACGGTGCTGACCCGCGACGACGTGATGGACGGCGTTCCCGAGCTGCTGGAGGAGGTGCAGGTGGAGGCCACCTTCCCGGACGGGACCAAGCTCGTGACGGTCCACCACCCCATCCCGTGAGCGTGATACCCGGCGAGGTGATCCCGGCCGACGGAGTCATCGAGACCCTCGAGGGCGCGCCGCGGATCGAGCTCGAGGTGACCAACACCGGTGACCGGCCGGTGCAGGTCGGCTCGCACTTCCACTTCCCCCAGACCAACCGGGCGCTCGCGTTCGACCGGACGGCGGCCCACGGCCACCGGCTGGACATCGCCGCCGGCACCGCCGTCCGCTTCGAGCCCGGCATCACGCGCACGGTCGCCCTCGTTCCGCTCGCCGGCGCCCGGGTCGTGCCGGGCCTCACCGCTGAAGGGGGCCTCTCCTAGTGGTCCAGCTGTCCCGCGAGCGCTACGCCCAGCTCTACGGGCCGACCACCGGTGACCGGATCCGGCTGGCCGACACCGACCTGCTGATCGAGGTCGAGGAGGACCGCTGCGGCGGCCCGGGCCGCGCCGGGGAGGAGGCGGTCTTCGGCGGCGGCAAGGTGATCCGCGAGTCGATGGGCCAGGGCCGCGCGACCCGCGCCGAGGGTGCTCCCGACCTGGTGATCACCGGCGCCGTCGTCCTCGACCACTGGGGGATCGTGAAGGCCGACGTCGGCATCCGGAACGGGCGGATCGTCGCGCTGGGAAAGGCCGGCAACCCCGACACCATGGACGGCGTCCACCCGGACCTGGTCATCGGCCCCGGCACCGAGGTGATGGCCGGCAACGGCAAGATCCTGACCGCCGGCGGCATCGACTGCCACGTGCACTTCATCTGCCCGCAGATCGTGCCCACGGCGCTGGGGTCGGGCGTCACCACGCTGATCGGCGGAGGAACCGGTCCGGCGGAGGGTTCGAAGGCCACCACGATCACCCCGGGGGACTGGTACCTGGCCCGCATGCTCGAGGCCATGGACCCCTGGCCGGTGAACGTGGCGCTCCTCGGCAAGGGCAACACGGTGCGGCGGGAGTCGCTGGTCGAGCAGCTCCGGGCCGGTGCCAGCGGCTTCAAGCTGCACGAGGACTGGGGATCGACGCCGGCGGCCGTCGACGCCGCGCTCACGGTGGCCGGGGAGCACGGGGTTCCCGTGGCGCTGCACAGCGACACCCTCAACGAGGCCGGCTTCGTGGAGGACACGCTGGCCGCCATCGCCGGGCGGTCGATCCACGCCTACCACACCGAGGGGGCCGGAGGCGGGCACGCGCCGGACATCATCACCGTCGCCGGGCACCCGAACGTGCTGCCCAGCAGCACCAACCCCACCCGGCCGCACACCGTCAACACCCTCGACGAGCACCTCGACATGCTCATGGTCTGCCACCACCTCGACAGCTCGGTCCCCGAGGACCTGGCCTTCGCCGAGAGCCGGATCCGGCCGACGACGATCGCGGCCGAGGACCTCCTGCACGATCTCGGCGCCATCTCGATGATCGGGTCCGACGCCCAGGCCATGGGGCGGGTCGGGGAGGTGGTCCTGCGCACCTGGCAGACCGCGCACGTGATGAAGCGCAAGCGCGGATCGCTGGCCGGGGACGGCGCCGCGGACAACCGGCGGGCCCGCCGGTACGTCGCCAAGTACACGATCTGCCCCGCGGTCGCCCACGGCATCGACGGCGAGGTGGGCTCGGTGGAGCCGGGCAAGCTGGCCGACCTGGTGCTGTGGGACCCCAAGCTGTTCGGCGTCCGGCCGCACGCCGTGCTCAAGGGCGGCATGATCGCCTGGGCGCAGATGGGGGACGCGAACGCCTCCATCCCCACCCCGCAGCCGCAGTTGCCGCGTCCCATGTTCGGCGCCTACGGCCGGGTGCCGGCGCTGACCAGCGTCCACTTCGTCGCGCCGGCCGCGGTCGATGCCGGGCTCGCCGACCGGCTGGCGGTCGACCGGCGGCTGGTGCCCGTCACGGACACCGCACGGCTGTCCAAGGCCGACATGCCGGAGAACACCGCGCTGCCCGACATCCGGGTCGACCCGGACACGTTCACGGTCACCGTGGACGGCGAGGTGTGGGAGCCGGAGCCGGTGCGGGAGCTGCCCATGGCCCAGCGCTACTTCCTCTTCTAGCGGGCACGGCCGTCATGTCAGCAGCCCTCCTGACCCTCGCGGACTCCCGGCTGCCCGCCGGTGGGCACGCCCACTCCGGCGGGATCGAGCAGGCGATCAGCGCCGGTCTGGTCACCGACCCGGCCGGTCTGGCCGCGTTCCTCCTCCGGCGCCTGGCGGCCTCGGGTGCCGTGGCCGCCGGCCT
>DASPIH010000362.1:0-4566 GCA_035629195.1 Blastococcus sp.
GCCGGACCCCGCAGCAGGTCGGCGACGCCGGTGCTGGCCGCCGCGGGCACCGCGGTGGCCACTCGGGCCGGCTGTGCGGTACGCGCGGTGTCCCGCGCGGACTGTCGGGGGATCGGGATCGTGGGGACACCGGCGCGGGCCGCCCGGCCGCGCAGGGCGGACCCGTCGCTCGTGCCGGTCCGGACTGTCGTGTCGTCGATCGCGCGCATCTCGGCCTCTTCCCTACGGGCGGAGGAGGTCGATGGTCGGCCCCCCTACCGATCGATCCAGCCCGCGCACGGAGGGTGCGCACCGTGACGGGGAAGCGCCTACCATCCAGCGAGCGGGTGGATCGAGTCGAACCTAAGCGGCGCGTCGCACGCCCTCGTATGGCGGATGTCGCCAAGAATCTCAGTCGGCGTGCGGGGACATCTGACAGGCTCCTGTGGTGTGGCACCCTGGACGGCAACAGGAAGGGGACTGCCTCGTGACTCAGAGTGACGCGTCACTCCTTGCGTCCACACACGGTAATGGAACCCTCCCGTTCCGTCGTAACTGGGCTGTCGACGAGTCGCCGCGCCGGGACCCCCGGGAGGACCGCACCAGCTGGCAGCAGCGCATGGGTCTCACCGTCGAGGAGGCGCTGGGTCTCGCGGCCCTCGCCGGGACCGCCGTGGCCGCCGGTTCGGGCGGGCTGGGTCGCGTGGTCCGCCACATGGTGGTCGACAACCCGGCCGATCCGCTGGCTTCCGCCGGCCCCGATGTCATGGTCGTCCTCGGTGCCCGCCTGCCGCCCGCCGACCCCGCCAGCTACCGGGCCCTGGTCGACCGCCTGGATGCTGCAGGCACCGCGGCCCTGGCCTACCGCCGAACGGACGGACCGGCTCCGCTGCCCGGGGAGGTCCTCGCCGAGGCCGAGCGGCGGGGCCTGCCGGTGCTCGCGCTGCCCGCGGGCGCTCGCCTGGACGAGATCGTGTCCGCGGTGCTGGGCACCGTCGTCGCCAAGCAGGGCGAGGCCCTGGCCCTGTCCTCGCGGATGGACGACGAGTTCACCGAGGTGGCGCTGACCGGCGGCGGGCTGGCCGAGGTGACCGCGCGGCTGGCCGTCATGCTCGAGGGGGCGGCGGTGCTCGGCCTCGGTCCCGACCGCGAGGTGGTGACGAGTGCCGGGCCGGCGGGTGACGTCGAGGAGATCAGCGACTGGTTGTGGCTGCTCGACGCCGCGGCGGACGACGCGCTCGCGGAGCTGGCCCCGTCCCGCCGGCTCTCCGGCGTCCGCGCCGATCAGACGGTCGTGACCCCGGCCGACGTGCTGGCCGACGCAGACCTGTCCCCGGCCGACGGCATCCTGCTGGTGCCCGGCCACCACGAGCTGCCCGGCGGGGTGGGGGAGTACGCCGTCGCCCCGATCATGGCCGGTGACCAGCGGCACGGCTGGCTCGTCGCCGTGCACCGGGCCGGCGCGATGATGCTGGGGGCCGGCGGTGTGCTCGAACGGGCCGCCGTCATCGCGGCGCTGTCGGTCATCCGGTTGCAGGCCGTCCACTCGGTCGAGCTGCGCTTCCAGGGTGACCTCGTGCGCCGGCTGGTCGGCGGGGCGGTCGGCCACCCCGAGCGCACGCTGGCCTACACCCGATCGTTCGGGTGGCGCCTGGACGGGCCGGTCGCGGTGCTGGTGACGGCGACCGAGATCGTGGCCGATGCCGCCGCCGACCCCACCCGCGCACTGGACGTGCTCGACCGGCTGGCCGACGGCTGGCGGGCGGCGCTGGAGTCGGAGGTGGCCGGCGCGGCCGTCGCGGGGCTGGCCACGGAGATCGTCACGCTCCTGCCGCTGGACGGGCGCACGCCGGAGGAGGTCTCGGCCCTGGTGTCGGCGGTGACCTCCCGGGTCAACGGCCGGCTGCGGCGGGTCGGGCGCCTGCTCGGCACGGGCATCGGGCGCCCGGCGGCCGCGTTGCCGGAGCTGGCCGAGGCCCATCGCCAGGCGCAGCGGGCCCTCGGCGTCGGCCAGGAGATCCACGGCGGCTCGTCGGTCACCCACTTCGACCAGCTCGGGGTGTTCCGGCTCCTGTCACTGATCCCCGACAGCACCGAGCTGCGGTCCTACGTCGACGAGATCCTCGGCCCGCTGGCCGACGCCGTGGACGCCGACTCCGCCGACCTGCGCGAGACACTGCGGGTGCTGCTGGAGACCAACCTGAACGTCGCGGAGTCCGCCCGGCGGCTGCACTTCCACTACAACACCATGCGCTACCGCATCGGCAAGCTGGAGCGACTGCTCGGGCCCTTCACCACCGATCCCACGCTGCGGCTCAACCTCCTGCTGGCGCTGCACGCCGCGCGCATGCGGGGCCTGGACCAGCCCCAGCGGCCGCCGATGGAGATCGGGCTCGCCCTGCCGTCCGACGACGGCTTCGACTCGCTGGTCTGAGCGGCGCCCCGGCCGCCGGGCCCGCGGCGGGAGAGGGCTCGACCGGGTCGTCGCCCCGTCGGGGGGCGCGGGGGCCCGGATCCCGACAGGGTGGAGCCGGAGCGCCGCAGGGTGCGGCGCGGGAGGAGATCCCCATGACCGACGCCATCCGTCCCCTCGCCGGCCGGGTCGCCCTGGTGACCGGCGCCTCCTCGGGCATCGGGGAGGCGACCGCCGTCGCGCTCGCCGGGGCCGGGGCCGCCGTCGCCATCGGAGCACGACGTGCCGACCGGCTCGAGGCGCTGGCCGTCCGCCTCCGCGACACCGGTGCCACGGCGCTGCCGCTGGACCTGGACGTGGGGAACGAGCGGGCCTGCGCCGACGCCGTCCGGCGGACGCGCGAGGAGCTCGGGGGGCTGGACGTCCTGGTGAACAACGCCGGCGTCATGCTGCTGGGAACCATCGTCGGCGCGGACCCCGAGGACTGGCGCCGCATGGTGCAGACCAACGTGCTCGGCCTGATGTACATGACCCACGCAGCGCTCGACGGGATGGTCGAGCAGGGCTCCGGTGACATCGTGAACGTGTCCAGCGTGGCCGGCCGGGTGGCCCGGAGGGGTGCCGGCGTCTACAACGCGAGCAAGTGGGCGGTGAACGCGTTCAGCGAGTCCCTGCGGCAGGAGGTGACCGGTCGCGGCGTCCGGGTGAGCCTGGTGGAGCCGGGGGCGGTGGCCACGGAGCTCACCGAGCACATCACCCAGCCCGAGGCCAAGGCGGCCTCCGTGCAGATCGTCACCAGCATGCGGACGCTGCAGCCCGAGGACATCGCCCGGGCCGTGCTCTACGTCGTCACCCAGCCGCCGCACGTGTCGGTCAACGAGGTGCTGGTCCGCCCCACCGACCAGGAACGCTGACGAGGGCACGGGGGACGCGCCGGTCGTGCGGCAGGCGGCAGACTGACGTCATGGACGTACTCGTCACCGGAGCCACGGGCCGGCTGGGGCGCCGTCTGGTGCCGCACCTGCAGGACGCGGGCCACCGGGTCCGGCAGATGTCGCGCCGGGGAACCGGCCCCGGCGGGGTGCGCGGAGACCTCGCCACCGGCCGCGACCTCCGTCAGGCGCTGGCGACCGCCGAGGTGGTCGTGCACGCCGCCAGCGATCCGCGCGGAAACCCGTGGGAGGTCGACGTCGCGGGCGCCCGGCGGCTGGCGGAGTCCGTGGACCGGGACCGGCTGCGGCACCTGGTGCACGTCTCGATCGTCGGCGTCGACCGCATCCCGTTCGGCTACTACCGCGCCAAGTACGCCGCCGAGCAGGTGCTGCTCGCCTCCCGGCTGCCCGTGACCCTCGTGCGCATCACGCAGTTCCACGACTTCGCCGACGAACTCCTCGGCGCCGCCCGGCGGGGCCCGCTGCTGCCGGTGCCGATGGGGTGGCGGGTGCAGCCGGTGGACGTCGACGACGCCGCCGCCCACCTCACCGCCGTGGTGGCGTCGGCACCCACCGGGAACGTGGTGGAGTTCGGCGGACCGGAGGAGCTCTCGGTCGTCGACCTGGCGCGTGCCTGGGCGGCCGTCCGGGCGCCGACCGCCCGGGTGCTGGCCACGCCGTTCCCCGGCCGCATGGCAGCAGCGGTCCGCGACGGCGCCGCGGTCCCCACGCGCGGGGATCGCGGCCGGCGCACCTGGGCGCAGTACCTGGCCGACGTCCCGGCCGCGCCCTGAGCGACTCCAGGGCCTGGGAGTGAGCCGGCCGCGTTCCGTTCCCCTCGACTGGCGCACCCTGCTGGCCGTGGTCGTCACCGTCCTCGCGTGGGCGTCGGCCTTCGTCGCGATCCGCGCCGTCGGGGAGGACCTCTCACCCGGCCCGCTGGCGCTGGGCAGGCTGCTGGTCGGCACGCTGGTCCTCGGCGTGCTGCTGGCCCGCCGGGGGTGGGTCCGCCCCAGTGGCCGCGACTGGCGGCTGCTGGCCGTGTGCGGCGTCGGCTGGTTCGGCGTCTACAACCTGGCGCTCAACGCCGCCGAGCAGCACCTGGACGCGGGCACGACGGCGATGCTGGTCAACATCGGCCCGGTGCTGATCGCGGTGTTCGCCGGGCTGCTGCTGGGCGAGGGCTTCCCGCGCTGGCTGGTGATCGGCCTGGGCGTGGCGTTCTGCGGCGTGCTGCTGATC
>DASPIH010000363.1:0-2837 GCA_035629195.1 Blastococcus sp.
CCTGCGGTTCGGCTGGTTCCCGGCGCGCGCCGACGACGTCGCCAACTGGCTGCCGGCGCGGCTGAGCGCGGCGCTCACCGTCGCCTGCGCACCCGTGGTCGGTGGTTCGGTCTCCGGCGCCTGGCGCACCTGGCGCCGGGACGGCGCGGCGCACCCCAGCCCGAACGCGGGGCGGTGCGAGGCGTCCCTGGCCGGAGCGCTGGGCCTGCGGCTGGGTGGCCGCAACACCTACGGGACCCGCGTGGAGGACCGCCCATCCCTCGGCGACGGCCGCGCCCCCGACCGGGACGACATCGCCCGGGCCACCCGGCTCTCCCGGACCGTCTGGCTCGCGGCTGCGGCCCTGGCAGGTCTCGCTTCGGCATGGCGCCGCTGACGCACCGCACGGACATCTCGACCAGGTGTGACAACACGGCGGGCGGCGGGCAGTGAGGACGCTCGCGCCGCTCGGACACGCCGGTCGACGGGGCTGCCAGTAGCGGACGGCGGACGTAGTGTCCGCGCATCGAGCGGCCGGCCTGCGAGGCCGGCGGTGGCCGTCGTCCAAACCCGGCGACGACGCCGGCCGGCGACAGCCGGTGCGCCTGCCGGAGGAGGACAGTCATGTCGTCACCCGCGCTCACCCGCCACCGCCATCCCCTGGACCACCGCCCTTCCCGGACCGCCGACCGCCGGCCCATGGGTTCGGTCCCGGGCCGCTACCGCTATGACGGCGTCACCGACGCCTGGTGGTGGTCCCCGGAGATGCGCGGGCTGCTCGGTCTCGACGAGTCCACCGCACCGTCGACCACGGCACTCCTGGGCGCCCACCAGCCCGCCGACGGCGACCGGCTGCGGATCGCCCTCACCGCCGCCCGCGAGCGGGGCCGGCCCTTCGCGCTCGAGACCCGCCTCCTGCACCCGGCCCGCGGCCAGCGCTCGCTGGTGCTGATCGGCGAGCCGGTCCACGACGAGAGCGGCGCCCTGCGCGGTGTGGAGGGCGTCTGCGCCGACATCACCGGCACCCGACCCGTCACCGATCCCGAGACCGAGGCCGACCGGTCGGAGGCGCTGCAGACCGAGGTCACCCAGATGCGCGCGGCCATGGCCAGCCGAGCGGTGATCGAGCAGGCCAAGGGCATCCTCATGCTGCTCACCAGGTGCGGCGATCAGGTGGCCTTCGAGCTGCTGACGCACATCTCCAGCCACACCCACCGCAAGGTGCGTGACGTCGCGCAGGCGCTCACCGTGTCCGCCGCCGGAGGAGCACCGGTCCCGACCGACGTGGCCGCGATCCTCCGCGACGCCTGTCCCCCGGCCGGCCAGGTGCGCTGACCGGGCGCGGGGAGCCCCGCGCAGTCGCCGCCGACGCCGCTGGGGCAGGATCGGGCCACCCGTGCGGCGCGCTCCGCGCGGGCCACCGAGGAGGGAGCGCCCGTGTTCTACGTCCTCGTCCGCTTCGTCGTCCGCCCGCTGTTCTGGGTGCTCTTCCGCCCGCGGGTGACCGGACGGGAGAACGTGCCGCTGCAGGGTCCGGTCGTCATCGCCAGCAACCACCTGTCGTTCATCGACAGCATCGCCATCCCCACCGTGGCGCCGCGGCGGGTCGGCTACCTGGCCAAGGCGGAGTACTTCACCGGCGCCGGCGTCGCCGGGTGGTTCACCCGGACGCTGTTCACGGCACTCGGGGCCCTGCCCGTGGAACGCGAGACCCACCGGGCCGCACAGGCCGCGCTGGACACCGCGCTCGGCGTGCTGCGGGAAGGCGGGGCGTTCGGGATCTACCCGGAGGGCACCCGCTCGCGGGACGGCCGGCTGGCGCGCGGGAAGACCGGCGTCGCATGGCTGGCCCTCACCGCCGACTGCCCGGTGGTGCCGGTGGCGGTCGCCGGCACCGACCGGGTCCAGCCGGTCGGCGCGCGCTGGCCCCGTCCGGCGAAGGTGTCGATCACCTTCGGCGCTCCGCTCACCTTTCCCGAGCACCGCGGTCAGGCCGGCAAGGGCCGCGCGCGCCGCCAGGTGACCGACCGCATCATGGTGGCGATCGCCGAGCTCTCCGGCCAGGCAAAGGCGGGCTGGGAAGCCCCGGACGCGGCTGCGTGAGCGGGGCGCTCCTCGTCGCGGGCACCACGTCCGACGCCGGCAAGTCGGTGGTGACCGCCGGTATCTGCCGCTGGCTGGTGCGCCAGGGTGTATCGGTGGCGCCGTTCAAGGCGCAGAACATGAGCAACAACTCGATGGTCACCGCCGACGGCGCCGAGATCGGCCGCGCCCAGGTGATGCAGGCGGCCGCGGCGCGCGTCGAGCCCGAGGCGGCGATGAACCCGGTGCTGCTGAAGCCGGGCGGCGAGAACTCCAGCCAGGTGGTCGTCCTGGGCCGGCCCGTCGCGGACGTGACCGCGCTGTCCTACCGGCCGATGAAGGCGGCGCTGCTGGAGCAGGTGCTCGAGTCGCTGGCCGATCTGCGGTCGCGGTTCGACGTGGTCGTCTGCGAGGGGGCGGGCTCCCCGACCGAGATCAACCTGCGTGCCGACGACATCGCCAACATGGGGCTGGCCACCTCGGCGGGCCTGCCGGTGCTGGTGGTGGGCGACATCGACCGCGGCGGGGTCTTCCCCGCCCTCTACGGCACCGTGGCCCTCATGCCGCCCGCGGACCAGCGATTGGTCGCCGGCTTCCTCGTCAACAAGTTCCGCGGCGACGTCCGCCTGCTGCGGCCCGGGCTGGAGCAGCTGACCGCCCTCACCGGGCGGCCCACCCTCGGCGTCCTGCCGTGGCTGCCCGGCGCCGCGATCGACGTCGAGGACTCCCTCGGCGTGCCCAGCGGCGCCTCCTCGGCCGGGCCGCCGCACGGCCAG
>DASPIH010000364.1:0-19848 GCA_035629195.1 Blastococcus sp.
GCAGGCGCGGGCGGCGTCTGCCGAGGCGGCGCGGGACCGTGCGCTGGAGGCCGAGCGCGCGTCCCGTGCGGAGACCGAGCGAGCGCGCGCCGGCGAAGCACGGGCGGTCAGCCGTGCCGAGCAGGCGGAGTCGGCGGCTCGGCTCGAGACGGCCGCAGCGGAGAGCCGTGTCCGGGAGGCGGCCGCCCGGGCCGATGCCGCCATGGAGCAGGCGAGAGCGCAGGAGACGCGTGCCGAGCGCGCTGAGCGCTTTGCCGAGGAGAGTCGACGGGACCGCCTGCGGGCCGAGGAGGCGCGGGACCGGGCAGTCGCCGATGCGGTGGCGACCCGCGCTCAGCTGGCCGCGGCGACCCGCTCGCCCCGGCCCGGGAGCGAGGCCGAGAAGGCCCCCGGAACACAGTCCTCGGACGACGCCCCACCCGGGCCCCCGGCAATGAATCCGCCGAGCCGGGCGGACACCGAGCCCCGCGACGCCGGCCGGCGGCCTCGGCCCCCTGGAGGGTGAGCCGGCCCGTGGAAGCCGGCATCAGCGGGCCGCGGCGCGCCCGCAGCTCGGCGTCGCCGCGTGTCCCCCGCGGCCCGCATTCGCATCCGCGGGGACACGGACGGCCCGCGTCGGACCACCGCGGTCAGCTCAGGACCAGGTCACGCAGCCCGACCGTCGCGAGTGCCTCCCGCAGGTGCGCGAGGATCCGGGCCCGCGTCGGGCCGATGCTGCCGATCGGCATGCCCAGGCGGGCGCTGATGTCCTGATAACTCACCGGCGGGGAGGCGACCAGCAGGTCCATCAGCTGCCGGTGCCGGTCGGGGAGCTCGGCCAGCACTCGGCGAACCAGCACCTGCTGCTCCTCGCGCAGCGCGGCCGCCTCGGGTCCGTCCTCGGCGGGGCCGTCGTACCGGACGCCGTTCACGGGTCCGCGGTCCTCCTCCCAGTCGACCAGCTGCTCACGGCCGCCCTGACGGATGACCTGCAGGCACACCCGGCGGGCAGTCGTCTTCAACCACCCCGCCACGTGGTCGGGCTCCCTGAGATCGGCGACGTGCTCCACCAGCTTGAGCCACGTCGTCTGGACCACGTCCGCGGCCTGAGCATCGTTGAGCCGGAAGCCGCGGACCACCGACCACAGCAGGCCGGCGTACTCGTCGACTATCGCGTTCCATGCCTCCGAGTCGCCCTCGGCAGCACGGTGGACCAGCACGGTGACCTCGGCAGGCTCCATGTCCCTGTTCCTCTCGTCCGCTCGGCGCACCGCGCCGACACGGAGGAGAGGTTCGGAGGGCCGCGTTAGCGGAGCGCCAGCCGGACGACGGCACGCCACGGCGGCGGGCCGCGAGGGGGACGGACGGTCAGCGGCCGGCGGCCAGTTGGTACGCGAGCGAGCGGGTCCGCTGCTGGGGCGGCACGCCGAGCTCGGCCAGCATGTGCTGGCAGCGCCGCAGTGCCCGATGCGCGTCGACGAGGTCGCCGTCCGCCAGGTGGACGGCGATGAGGAGCTGGTGCGCGTCCTCCGAGCAGTCGTCGGCACGCAGAGCGCGTTCGGCAAGGCTCCGGGCCGCGTCGGTGTCCCCCCGCGCCAGCAGCAGGTTGCCGGCACGGACGGCGCTGGAGACGAACCTGTTCCGCAGGCGGTCGCGCTCCCACTCGAGCCAGCTCGCCCCGGTCACGTCGGCGAGGAGGTCCCCGCTCCACAGCTCCGCGGCCCGCCGGTAGGCCGATAGCGCAGCCGAGGGTGCTCCTTGACGCTCCAGCCGAGCAGCCTCGTCCAAGGCGTCCTCGAACTGCAGCACGTCGATCTCGAGTGCTCCGTCGGTCACCAGGTGCAGCACCTGGCCGGCACTCCGCAGGAAGTACGGCGGGTCCAACTCCCCGCGATCGGGCTCGAGGACGTTCTGCAGATAGGCGAGGGTGACTCGCAGGTTCCGCCCCGCCGCAGCTTCGTCGAGGTCGGGCCACAACTCCGCCGTGATGGCCGTGCGGGTCGGCCGGTCGTGGGTGACCAGGTAGCCGAGGAGCTGACGCACCCGCTCCCTGCGCAGCTCCGGTGCGGAGACGACCACCCCGTCGCGGCGCAGCTCGAGCGGGCCGAGGGCACGGAGGTGCAGCCGAGCGGTCGGCACCGCCGGGATGGCGCGCAGCAGCGAGCGAGCCACGGCCGCCATGGACGGGGGCGCCGCCGCGGCCTGGGCCCGCAGGGTCGCCCGGGCGACGGGACCGAGGTCCTCGAGCAGCGCACGGGCCTCGTCCCGGCCCGCCGCCACCATTCCCAGGGCCAGCTCCGCCATCCACGGCACCGGGAGAAGGGCGCGGAGGACCGGCCAGGTGGTGGGCGGTAGGGCCGCCGCCGTCGCCGTCGACCCGCTCTCACGGAGCTCGACCAGCGCACGTGCCCCGGCGTGCAGGTCCGCGAGGGCGCCGGGCGGGTCGGCGTCCCAGCGCTCCCGGATCTCGGGCACCAGCACGTAGAGCAGCGGAAGCGCGACCGGGGACACCCGGACGGCTGCCGGACCGCGGCCGCCGTTGCTCGCGGGGATCGATCGCAGGATGACGGCCGCCTGTTCCTCCTCCCCCGCTGACAGGGCGTGGAACGCCTCCACCAGCGTCCGGGCGAGAGGCGCCCAGGCGACCGGGGAGGCGCCGAGGACGGGCCGGAACCTCACGAGGAGCTCCTCCGCCTCCGCGTGTCGCCCCAGGACGTCGAGCACGGAGACCGCGCAGGTCACCAGCTCCGGGGAGGTGAGCACCTTGGCCGGTCGCATGTCGGCGAGCAGGTACGGCAGCAGGCGCTCAGCCTCCGCTACACGCCCTCGCAGCCGGAAGGACTCCAGCAGCAGGCAGCGCGAGACCCCGTGCATCGTCGTGGCCGGGTGGGACAGCGACCGCCGGGCGAGCAGCTCGCCGGTCGCGGCGTCGCCCAGCCGCAGCAGGACGAGGTGTGCGTGCAGCCAGAGCTGGACGGGGTGCTGCACGGACTTGAGCGCCGTCCGCGACATCAGGCTCGGGTTCGCCAGCGCGGCTCGGACCTCCTCGGTCGTGCGCGCCTCCCCGCCACGCACCAGGGCCACGAACGCCGGGGCTCCGGAGTGCCCTTCCGCCGCCAGCTCTTCCAATTCCTGCAGCAGGAACTGCATCCGCCGCCGGTCCTTGACCCAGAACGCCAGTTGGACGAACGCGTTGAGACAGGCGTAGCGCAGGTCAGGATTTCCGTGCGCGCCAGCGAGTGCCTGCACCAGCAGCTCCTCGGCGACGCCCGGGCTGGTCGGCTCCGCCGCCATGGCGGCGAGCAACAGGCCCTCGGGGCTCTGCTGGACCTCGGGCGGTAACCGGTGGAGCCATGCCGCGAGGACATCGGTCGGCACCAGCGCGGTGCAGCACTCGCACACCTCGACGACCAGCCGGCGGACGTCGTCCCAGGCCCGGGCGTCCAGCAGCAGGCCCATCGCCTCGTGGTACTGGCCGCGGCTGCGCAGAACGGCGGCCGCGGTCCGCCGCGCCTCGGCCACCTGCGCGGAGTCGAGGTGGTGCTGGAGGGCTGCTGCCCACAGCGCGTGCAGCGACCACCATCCCGAGTCGGAGCGCACGAGGAGAGGCAACCCCTCCAGCAGGGATGCGAGGCTCACCTCCCTGCCGAGCAGCGCGGTGGCGATCTCTTCGTCGGCGCCGCCAACGGCCACGAGCAGCGACAGCGCATGGCGCCGCTCCGGCGACAGCTGGCTGAGCAGTTCCTCCCAGACGTACCCGCTGACGGCGAACGGGCCCGCCGTGGCGGTCAGCTCGGCCAGAGCCGGCCAGCCACCGACATCGCCGAGCAGCTTCGGCGACACGCCGCGGGACTCGGCGAAGGCCGCGACCTCGTCCTCACGGAACTGCAGCTCCTCCTCCCCCAGCACCACGGCATCGCCGTTGGCCACGAGCCGGGAGACCGACAGCGGCAGTGGGGGGCGCGAGGCGAGGACGAGGTGGCCGTTCCGCGGCAGCTCCTCCACCAGACGGGCCAGGAAGTCGCCGGCCGGTGATCCCCGGGTCACCAGGTGGACCTCGTCCAGGATCAACGCGACCTGCCGTGGGGCCGCGCTCCACAGCGCCTCGGCCACCGCGACCGCGGCCTGCTGAGGATCCTCGGGCACCGGGGCATCGAGCCCGACCGCGGCGAAGGCGCCGGACACCAGGACGGACAGCGTGGTGTCGTCCCGCTGGCAGGTCAGCCAGCGGTCCTCCCCCGCCGGCGAGAGGGCGTTCTCGCTCACGGCCTGTCCCAGCAGCGTGGTCTTGCCGAATCCCGCAGGTGCCACAATCGCGGTGAGGGGACGCTCGAAGCGGCTCCGCAGGACCTGCAGCAGCCGTGGCCGCGTGATCAGGTCCCGGTTGGCGAGCGGCGGCGTGTACCTGACCGCCCGGCTCATGGGCCGACTGTAGGCACGGTAGGACCGGTGGCACACCCTAATTCGTCACCGCTGATGCGCCGCTAGCCATGTTCTGTGCGGGCGATGTATCAGGACGGGAGCTTCCATCTCTGTGCAGTACGGACATCGTCGCGACCACGACCTGGTGTTATGCAGTGTGCCGGTGTGCGGGCGGGTTCCGGAGGGAGCGGTCGTGGGCGGCGACGACGGGCACTGGTGGAACGACGACCAGCTGATGACACTTCTCACCGAGGTGCTGGACGGCCCGGCCGCCGACTGCACCGAGGCGCCGACATCCGCGACGCCGGACGACGAGCCCGCCGAGTTCTCCCTGCAGTGCGCCGTCGCCGCCGGGCGGGCCGCGTTCTGCTGGCTCGACGTGATCGTCACCTTGCGAAACGTCACCCGACGCCTCGGACCGGCCGCCGGAACCTCGACCGCCTACGAGCCTGGCCACTAGCTCGGCCGTTCGGAGCGGGCGCCGTCAGGCCGGCAGTTCGTCGATGCTCGAGGGCTCGTGTTCCTGGAGCCCGTTCACCATGTGCCGGAAGCCGCTGGACCGTTCATACACCACGCGACGCGACCGCATGATGGAACCCAGGGGCCGGTGGGCCTCCAGCGTGTGCCAGGGAGAGAAGGACAGGACGTCGTCGCCGTAGCGACGACGGGCGTCGCTGTAGGGATCTTGGGGCGGCAGGTGCAGGACCGCGACCCGCTGGTGCGGTGACAGCTCCTCCGGCCAGCGCTTCGAGGCGTCCTCGATCGGCATGCTGGCGACGTCGACGCACAGTTGGGCGCGTACCTCGTACTCGGCGCCGTGACGGGCGAAGAAGTCCACGATCAGGTCACGCAGCGCTGAGTCACCGGCGCGCCTTCCCAGCGGCCGGCCGGCGAGCGCCCGCACGTCCCCGGACAGCGGCGCGGCCGAGATCTTGGCGACGTGGTCGCCGTAGCGCAGGGCCGCCATGGAGTGGAACGTCTCGCCGAGGATGTGGTGGTTGGGCGTGGTCAGCGTCTCGACGAGCTTCGGAAGCGGGAGCCGGAGCCGGGCGGCCATCCGAGCGGCGATGCGGGCGAGGAACCTGGTGGCCCGTTGCCTCTGGTCGCTCTCGCGCACCTCTCGCGCGAGCAGCCGCTGCAGCTTGGCGTACTCGCCGACCGTGCCGAAGGGCAGGGTCGGGTGGTTGACCAGGAGGAGGTCCTGCGTGGTGGCGCCGTCGTCGATGGCCCGGGGACCGTCCACCCCGATCACCTTGATGGCCATCCCGCGCGGGGTCGGCACCCGGTCGGAGCGGAGAACCCCGGGCAAGGTGGAGAAGCGCACGATGACCGGATAGCTGCGAGGGTTTGCGAACAGGCCTTGGGCGAGGTGCGCCGGCAGGTCTGGCTCGATGCGCAGCTCGCCGGCAAGGATGCCGTGGCTCTTGGCGTGGGCGTCGCGCACGCCGTGCCTGTGCTTGGCGGCGACCTGGCGGTGCGTGCCCGCCATCGCACCGGCGATCGTGCGGACCACCTCCTCCTCGTCGGGAGAGGGCCGCTCAAGGTCCGCCCGGTAGCGGACGTAGGGCGGTGATGCGGTCACGGGCGTCATCATGTCGCCGTCGAGTCAGTGCGGGTGAAGGTGACCAGCGGCTTGGTGGCCTCGCCCGGGGTGTTCCGGTCGACGAGGTCCTGCAGGCGACTGGTTCGCTTGATCGCGCGCAACCCGGCCCTCGAGAAGGTCGAGGCGTTGAAGGCGCTCTTCGCGAGCAGCGGATTGGTGAGCGCTTGGGAGAAGGCGTCCACCGCCACCATCGTGCCCATCACCGTGGGCAGCGCGGAGTTCGGCCGGACGTCCTCGGCGAAGAGGCCCACGTACAGCTCGACGTCGTCCACCGACCGGTACCGGGCAGCCAGCGCCGAGGCCACGTCGGGGTCGGCGGAGAAGTCGCTGAAGGACCGCAGCCGCGGGTAACCGCACGCCCGGCGGTAGTCGTTGAAGCCGGCCAGCGCGGCCGTACGTCCGATGGCGATCGTGCGCTCCTCGGTGTCCAGCAGGAACTCGGCAGTGTTCCGGAGCCCGATTTCGGTGCTCGGTTGCCGGGACGCCTCGTCGAAGAGGGCGGCGAGCCCTACCCGGGGGACGACATCGGTCTGCCACAGCACGCCGTCAGTCGCGCGTCGCTCTCCACCGACGACCAGTTCCGTCGGAACGAGGGGGTGCCAGCGGTAGAGCAGGTCGAACTCGATGGACATCCAGTTCTGCCGGTACCACTTCTCCCGGACGCCGATCCCCGGCTCCACGAACAGCTTGAAGTGGAAGGGCGTGATGTGATCGATGTAGTCCTCGATCGCGATCTTGAGCAGGATGACGATCAGTGTGTTGCGGGCCGTCTGGAAGATCCGCTCGTCGTCCCAGTCGGGATGCTCGGCCGAGATGAGGCCGGCGAGGCGGTTGTGCTCGCGGAGGAACAGCGTGCTGAGCATCACGAAGCCGTAGTGGATGTTGCCCCGGGGGATGCCGAGGGCGAACAGGTTCTGCCCCGGCGCTCCCGTCGGGTTCAGCCCCACGGCCTTCCGATCACCATCCGGGGAGCTGAGCGGAAGGCCCTCGAACTCCGGCTTGACCCGCCCGTCCCGGCCGAAGTAGTAGGCCGGGAACTCGCCGCCGTCGAGCTGCTGGCTCTTGAGCCGGCCGCAGCAGTGGGTCCGGAGCAGGTCGGTGACGTCCTCGGTCTGGCCGTAGAGCTGGCTCAGGTCGATGTCGTGGGTGGAGGTGTTCCGGGTCACGTCGTTGGGATCCGTGCGGAGGAAGCCGTCGACGAACCACTGGGCGAAGTGGGAGAACAGCAGGGTCGACTTCGCCGACACCCGCGGCTCCTTCCTGCGGAACAGCTCGGCGACCGACGCCTCCGGCTGCAGCCGGTGCTGCAGTTGGAGGTCCGGCGGGAGGTGCCGGGCGCTGTACGTCCGGTCGGTGAGCGACTCCCACGACGTGTACGGGCTCTTCGTGCTCAGGAGATGCGGCCGCGTGCGCATCTTGTAGATCAGTCGGTTGATGAGCAGCCGGTTGGTCGCCGACCGGACTCCGGGCAGCCATCGCAGCAGCGTCCACATCGGTGCGAGGTGGGTGACCGCCCAGAGTTGGAAGCCGTTGCGCCAGCCGTTCGTGCGCCAGAACGACCGGCGTGCGGCGATCGGGGGGATCTCCGGCGTGTGCGGATCCGCCACGGCCTCTGGCCTCCTGCCGGGTTGACGGTCGAGGGGCACCCCGCTCGGGATGCTCGCCCGATCTGTGACCGTGTTCGTTCCCACGACTGCTCCAGTTGGGTTCTGGACTCCGACGGAGGGAGTTCTCCCAGGGCTCACGGAGTCTTCGGATGTGCCGTCACCGCACCGTCACCGGGTCCACCGGAGCGCAGACGGCACGGCAGGCGGCCCCGGCGGAGGCGGACCGACGATCACCCCTGACGCGGCCGATCGCTCAGCGCGGCGTCGCGGACGCGGCTCGCGCGGGCGGCCGTAGCCGGGCGTTCGATCCCCGCACCGGTCCCCTGGGACCTCTGGGGGCCGGCTGTCGGCCCCGTCGGACCGCGCCTGGAGACGGCCGGTGACGCCTCCGACGACACCACGCTCGTCCGCGCCGTCGGGTCGAACAGCTCTCGCAGCGCATCGAGGTAGACCGCCCCGTCCTGCTCGGCTGACAGTTCCCTGGCCCGGACCGCCGGCCGGTGCAGGAACGCGCGGAGGATGCGGTACACGGTCGCAGCCGTCTCCGCCCGTTCCTGCTCGGTCAGCTGCGGGAGGCGGCCGTGCAGTCGGCGCAGTTCGGTCTCGGCGAGCTCCCTGACCTGCGCGTGCATCGCGCCGATGAACGGCGCCGCCGCCGTCTGCCTCTGCCGGTCGAGGTATGACCTGGTCTCGGCGGTGACGATGGCGCGGACCTCGGGAACGTCGGTCGGCACCCCCCGGCCCGCCAGGTACCGACCGATCGCGTCGAGGTCGACGAGCGTGACACCGGCCAGGCGTCCGACGGCCGGCTCCACATCAGGTGGCATGCCGAGGTCCAGCACCAGCAACGGCCGGTCGCTGCTTCCCTCCCGGGCTTCCCGTACCTGCTCGGCCCGCAGTACCGGATCGAGGGATCCCGTGGCCGTCACGAGGAGATCGGAGTCGGCGAGCGTGGTCGCCACGTCGACAGGCCGCAACGCTGCGCAGTGGGAAGCTCTGGCTACGTCGGCTGCTCTCGCCGTGCTGCGACCGGCCACCGACAGCCGCTGGACTCCGGCCTCTCCCAACAACCGGATGGCGAGACGGCCTGTGCTGCCCGTGCCGAGGACCACCGCTCGGCAGGTACCGAGTCCACCGAGCTGCGCATCGGCCAGGTCGAGGCCGGCCCGTACGAGCGATATGCCCGCCGTGCTGATCCTGGTTCGCGTGCGGGCCCGCTTGCTGACCCGCAGCGCCGCATCCAGCAAACCGGTCAGGACCGGACCACTGGTCCGCGCCTCGGCCGCCGCCCGGGCAGCCGCCCTGACCTGGGCGATGATCTGGTCCTCACCGATGGCCATCGAGTCGAGCCCGCACGTGACGGCGAACACGTGCTCGACAGCCGCGGCGTCGATCCGGACGCCCGCGATCGCCGAGATGTCGCCGGCCGGCAGCCCTCCTCGCTGGGCCAGCGCCACGACGACGGCCCGCGTCACCGATTCCACGGAGCCCCGCGTGACGGCGTAGACCTCCACCCGGTTGCACGTCGACAGGACCGCCACCTCGTCGATGGCCGGAAAGGCGTACAGCTGGGCGAGCACGTCGCCGAGCATCGCGGCGGGGACGGCGACCTTCTCGAGCACCTCGACCGAGGCGATCCGATGGGACAGACCGATGTTCACGATCGTCATCAGTGACCTCTCAGTCGGGGTCGTCTTGTTCGAACACGAGCGGACCCGATCACGGGCGTGCCGACCCGACGCCACGGGCAGGGAGCTTCGGGTGCCGCCGTCACGGCGCCGTCACGGACGGGCCCGGTCCCGCCGAGGACGGCCAGGTGGCCGGCCGGCGGGGATGCCGGTGGGACGGTTCCGCGGTGACGACCGCGTGACGCCGCTGTGACGCCGTCCCGCCACCCTGAGCTGCACGGCGATCCGCGCGAGTCGACGAGGGGAATGACATGGGCGAGGGGAATGACATGTCCGGAACTCAATCGACGACGGTCGGCGCCCAGCTGGACGAAGCCAACCTGTTCGACATCGATGCACCCATCGCGGTGCATTACTCCCGCTCCAGCATCGCCGGGGTGCCGCTGCTGTCCTACCGTGACGCCGAACACGATCTGAGCCTGTCCGGCGAGGCGATCGCGCGGCTGGACACGTCCATCGGCGAGCTGGTCACCGTCACCCTGGACGACGTCCCCGACGGGTTCGTCCGCCGGTTCACGCTCCTCGTGCCCGTCGTCCGCCTCCGGATGGGGGACGAGGCCGAGTTCGCTGCTCTCGGCATCGAGACGGTCGACCGGTCCGGGGCGTTCGTTCTACCGCCCGGTCCGGCCGGGGTCTTGCAGAACCACCGCACACACCAACTGACCGGCGTCGCCCAGCTCGTCGTCTTCTGACCCGGCCATGGCTGCCGACACGATCCGCCGCCTGTTCTTCACACCCCCGATCGCGATCGCCCGCCTGGGCGCCAGCACGACGCCGATGGACGCCTTCGACTGGGTCGTCGGCGACCCCCATACCATCGCCGAGACCCGCGTCCGCCCGACGTGGACACTGGTCGTGGACGCGCAGGGTGCGGTGATCCCCCGGATGCCCGCCACGCTGACCCTGCGCGACGGACCCCTGCTTCGCCCCGTGGCCCCCTTCCTCGAGCTGTGGGCCATGGCCGGCGACGGGCCGCCGTCCCAGTGGGGTCCGCGACCAGTCACCCCCGAGCTGCTGGCCGCGAACGGCACCGCCGAGAACCAGCTGTCCTTCCGGGTCACCGCGATGAACCGGAAGGCCGCCCGGCGGACAGGCAACGCGGCGCTGCGCTTCGGCACGTTCCCGCCCTTGGAGCTCCGCGCCGATGACCACCGCCCGGTGGAGCTGCGCGGCGAGAGCCCACCGGATGCCGCGCGCCGGATGATCCCGGCTGGGCGGTTCATCCCGCTCGGTCAGGTCCAGGTGCTCCGGCCGGGAGTGCAGCCGGCGAACGAACCGTGGTCGGGGGCCGTCCGAGTGGACGTCGTGCGACTGCGGGTGACACCGGGACGCGGGCGGAGCTACGGCCCACCGGCCGCGGCGACCGCGCAGCCGCCCGCGGTGACCTCGGACCGGGCGTTCCTGGATCCGGCCGCGGGGTGGTTCGGCGCAGCCCGCAGCGCCCGTGTCGTCCCGGCGGACACCGTCGACGAGCAGGCTGCGGGGCGGTCGCTCGGCGTCGTCGACGACACCTGCGACGTCACCGTCACCGCGCAGTTGACGGTCGGCATCTCGACGATGAGGGCACGCGCGAACGTCCCGGTCGGCCCCCCGCACTTCGCACCCGACCGGCGTCCGTTCCTCTCCCTGGCCGACGAGCTGAACGACCGCGACCACGACCCCGCCCGCGACACTGCGATGGCCGAAGCGGAACGCTCGGCCTGGGTGGAGGACCTGTTCGAGCGGATCTACGAGACCGTGGCCTTGTTCGACGTCGACTTCTGGCGGAGCGCCCGCGCCCGCGACCTGGCGGTCGACGAGCAGCGCGCGGCGATCGCGGGCGACGGGGTGCCGGACCCCGCCCGGTCGATGGGTGGCCGGGACCGCCTCCGCGACCCGGAGATCGCCGTGCCCGCCCGCTCGGACATCGAACCTCTGCCGCTGTCGGCCCGAGCGCGGGAACGGCATCGCACGCTGTCCGATCTCAGCGAGCTGGTCCCGTGGGTGCTGTCACATCCCGGTCGCCTCGAGCAGCTGGTCCGGAGGCCGTTCGCCTTCAGCGCGCGGGACAACGCAGGCCGGACGTCGATGGAGATGCCGCCGTTCATGCGCAACAGCAACGCCCTGCCCCTGACGCTGGCGCACTGGCAGTACGACCTGCTGATGGAGTGGGCCACGGCGCTCGCTGCCTCCGTGGCTCCCGGCCCGCTGGAGTCCCTGCCGGTGCCGGCGGAGCTCTCCCCCACCGCCGCCAGCCGCCGCCGGCAGGTACTCGACCTGCTCGACGCCCAGGACGGGCCGAGGTGACCGCGCCCGCGTGGCACCCGTTCCGGTCCCGGCTCGGCGAGCACGTCCTGGTGCTGCAGGGCAGCCAGATCCTCGACCTCCCGCCGGGAACGGATGCGGCGGATCTCGACCCGGCCGAGCTCGATCCCTATCTGGCACACGGGGCAGGGCTGGGCCTGGGCCGGGTGCCGGAGGTGGCGCCGCAGGGCATGTCGCTGAACCTCACCTCGGGGTGCAACCTCGGCTGCCGCTACTGCTACGCGGACCGCGGCCGTTTCGGCGGGGCCCAGCGCGGCGCGATGTGCGCGGCCACGGCCGAGGCTGCAGTCGACGCGCTCCTCGCCGGGTGCGATCCGACCGCTCCGGTCACCGTGGGTTTCCTGGGCGGCGAACCGTTCCTGCGGGCGGAGTTGCTGCACCACGTCGTCGAGTACGCCGAGGGCCGGGCCGCCGAGCGCCATCTCCAGGTCGGTTTCTCGGTCACCACCAACGGCACCCGGCTCCGTCCGGTGGACCACGCCCTGGTCCGGGCGCGTCCGTTCGCTGTCACGGTCAGCATCGACGGCGGCCGACGGGTCCACGACCGGCTGCGCCACGACCTGCTCGGCCGCGGCACGTTCGACGACGTGCTCGCCGCGGTCGGCCCGCTCCTGGCCGACCCCGGTGCCGCCACGGTGAGCGCCCGCGCCACCGTCACCGCCGACGACCTGGACCTCGCCGGACGGTACGACGACCTGACCGCGGCCGGATTCCGGCGGATCGGATTCTCCCCGGTCCGACTCGGCTTCGGCGCGCTCGGCGACGCGGACTGGCCCCGGTGGACGGCCGCCTCGATCACGCTCGGCGAACGGGCACTCGCCGATCTGCGCGCCGGCCGCGAGACCGGCTTCGACAACTTCACGACGGCGTTGCGCCGGCTGCACGCCGGCTCGAGCTCGCCCTTCCCGTGCGGAGCAGGCGGGGGCTACGCCTCGGTGTCGACCGAGGGGCGCTGGTACGCCTGCCACCGCGCCGTCGGCAACGAGGAGTACGCCCTCGGCGACCGAGCCACCCCGGTCGACCCGCGACGCCAGCGCACCTTTCTGACCCTGCGCCATGTCGAGCGGATCGAGCCGTGCAGCGGCTGCTGGGCGCGCTACCTGTGCAGCGGCGGCTGCCACCAGGAGGCCTCTGCCCGCACCGACGCGTCGTGCACGGCGATCCGCTCGTGGCTGGACTTCTGCCTGGACGCCTACTGCGTGGTCTCCGCCGAGAGACCCGACTGGTTCGGAGGACGATGATGCCGGCGGACAAGCTGCAACCCCGCAACCGCACCGCTCGGCTCGCCCAGGGCCGAGCCGCCGGCAACCCGGTCGTCACCGAGCTGGAGTCGGGGGTGGGCAACTGCTTCCCCGGACTGGAGATCGACCTGCGAAACCTCGACCGCCGGTTCTTCCCCTTCCTGACCGTGGACTTCGTCGGTGACGTGGTGCTGGTGGTTGAGGTCGCCCTCGCCCGGGCCCAGCAGGAGCAGGCCGCGGCTCCGCTGCTCCAGGAGCTGACCGCGCTGGCGGCCGATCCACCCGGCAGCTGGCAGGTCACCCGGCTGGCGGGCGACCTCGCCGGTCTCGGCCCCGCCGCGCTCGTCGTCGCGGATCTCGGCACCGACCCGGCCCTGCCACCCGACCCGTGGACGGCGGTCCGGCTCATCCGGCCCGGGACGACCGTGCAACTCACCCTGCAGCAGGCCGGCGCCCAGCCCCGCACCCTGACCGGCACCCGCGTCTCCTACCTCAGTGACGACGGCGCGTTCGCCGAGATGTTCGAGGCCGGCGAGCTCACCCAGTCGCTGTGCTCACCGTGGACGCACGACTTCCGCGACTGCGGGTGCTTCTACTGGGCGTCGAACCATCCCGACATCGTGCAACCGGCCCTACCGCCCGGCGTGGAGGCCGACGACCCCGACTGGACGGTGCGCACGAACTGGCTGCGCTCGGACAAGCTGGCCGCGCCGCCCCCTACCGCCGATCAGCAGCACTCCGGCGAGATGGCCCACCATGAGATCAACCACCGCTGGCAGGAGCTCGACGTCGTCCTCGACGGCCGGGAACAGCGGGAGCCCTACGACCCGACGTCTGTCGCGGGGCTGCCGCTCGATCCCGACCGGCTGGTTCCCACCCTGCGGTTCGCGGCCGGGGTCGAGCTGGCGGTCATGCTCGAGTACCTCGCCGCAGCGTTCTCCATCGACCCCCTCGCCGGGTCCGCGCAGTCGACTCTCCGCGGTGACGCGCGCGCCGCCCGTGCCGAGGTTCTGCGAGTCGCCGCCTCGGAGATGCGACACCTGCGGGTGGTGAACGCTCTGCTGCTGGACGCCCACCAGGCGAGCGGCACCGGCTCCCCCTTCGATCCGGCGCTGGGCGTGGCGACGGAGGTTCCCGACGTGCCCGGTGCGCCCGGTCGTCCGGTGCAGTTCCGGCCGCTGACGCCGGCGGTGCTCGATGAGTTCGTGCAGGTGGAGGCCCCGTCGCTGACCGTGGACGCGCTCTACAGCCGCATCCTCGCCACCTTCCAGCGCGACGGCCGGGATGCGAACGCGGCGACGGTGCTGGCCGTGATGGCCGAGGGCGCGGATCACTTCGCCACGTTCACGACGGTGCAGGAGTGGCTCGGCCGGCACCCGGGCACGCCCTACCTCCGGACGCTCCGTACCCCGGCACCGGGTGACCCGGTCCTGGCGACCGTGCAGCAGCGGTACGAGCGGGTGCTCGGACTGCTGCACTCCGCCTACCGGGTGGGCATCCCGGCGGGCGCCGCCGACGTCGCCGCCGCACGCACGGCCATGCTCGGCCCGAGCGGCATCGAGGGCGCCTGCGAGGCGCTGGCCCGGGACGGGGTGCTCCCGGTCTTCGCCGTGCCAGCCGACCCCCGATTCGCGCCGGTCGCTCCCCCGCCGTGAATGGTCCGCACCCGACGACCGTTCTGGGCAGCGGCATCGCCGCCACTGCCTGCGCGCTGTTCACCGCCCGTTCCGGGCCGGTGCTGCTCGTCGGTACTCCGTCGCCCCGGTGGCCGACAGCCATCGAGAGCGTGCCCGCCGCGACCCTGACCCTGCTGCTCGAACTCGGCGTCGTCCCCCGCGAGATCGATGTCGCCCGTCTCCTCCACCGACGCTCGGTGGCGTGGGGGGATCCGGCGCCGGCGGACCACGACGGTCCGGCGTGCGCCCACCTGGACCGGGGCGCGCTGCTGTCCGCGCTCTGGCGGCGGGTCCGGGCGGAGCCGCGGATCACGGTCGCGCCGCGCGCCTCGGGCCGACCCACCGCACCGAGCCGGCTCGTCGATGCCACCGGCACACGAGCCTCGACCGCGGTCACCGTCGCACGCCGGCCGGGCGCCTGGACGGCGTCGACGCTGACCTTCGCGCGGGGGGACGCGGAGCCGGAACTGCGCCTGGCGGCGGCGCCCGACGGCTACGGCTACCGGTTGGGCTCGGCGCGCCTGCTCACCCTCGGCTGGGTGAGCTCCGCACCTCCTCGGACCGGCCCAGCCCTGTGGCAGCGCATCGAGACCGCCGCGCCATGGCTGCTCGCGGACCTGCCGGAGCCGCCGCAGGAATCGACCCACCGCCGTCCGGCCGGGCTCGCGGTTCCAGTCGCGGCTCCGGGCACCGTGCCGATCGGCGACGCCGCGCTCACCCGTGATGCGCTGGCCTCGCAGGGTACGGCGATCGCCCTCTCCGACGCCTGCCTGGCGGCCGACCCGCGCATGTCCGACGCGGAGCTCGCCGCCCGCCGCGCGGAGGCACGGGACAGGCATGTGCGGCACCTGACCGACGTGCTGGCCGCCTGTCGCCATGCTCACCAGCCGGCCTGGGCCTCGTACCGGGACTGGCTGGTGGACTACCCCGTCGGCGTCGGCCGGCAGCGGATTCCACGCTCGTCGAAGCCGCACACGGCCCTGGCCTGACCGCCGACCCCGGCGTCGTCGACGGCCGCGGCGCCGGCCGATCGGGCAGGTACGGACCTGAGCCGGTGCCCCGTCGTGCAGAGCCTGCGACCTCGGGGGACGACGGCGGCCGACCCGTCCCGCGCTCGCGATCCGACCACGACCCCGAGCGCGACCAGTGGGGGAACCCGGCGCGGGCCGGCGTCCCGAGCGCCACGGCGACCGCGCGACGGGCGATGCGGATCAGCTCCACCGCGACGCTGTCGGCAGGCTCAGTCGGCCGATCCGGGTGGACCGGAGCAGTCGCTGGACCCCGGAGCGGCCGACGTGCGCCCGCAGGAAGGGGTCGGGCAGGAAAGGGCTCAGGCCGCGCGCTGGGCGGCCGGCTGCCTCCCGATCCGCGTCGGGACCGACAGCGGCCGGTCGGAGCTGCGCAGGAGAGCGACCACCGAGTCCAGGAAGGCAGGCGCCCGGAGGATGCCGAGGTGCCCGACGCCGGGGACGGGGACATCGCGGGCGCCGGGGACGTCAGTCGCCAGCCGCGCGGAGTCCGGTGGCACCACCAGATCGCAGTCGGACCAGTAGGCCACCCATCGCAGGTCACCGTCCCCGGTCCCCCGGCGCAGGCTGTTCAGGAGCGGGGAGCCCGGGCGCAGGGACGCGGCGACCTGCCCCGGACCCCAGAGCGCGACCCGCGTGCCCCGGTGCGGCGTCGCCACGGTCACCGCTGTCGAGACGCGGGACGCCAGCCCGAACCGCTCCACCGCGCAGCGGAGGACGACGCCGCCCAGGCTGTGCCCGAGGACGACGACCTGCGCGGCGCCCGCCTCGTCGGCCGCTGCGTGGCAGCGGGCGGTCAGCGCACGCGCGATGTCCGGGATCGACGTCGACAGCACGTTGTACGTATGCGCGTGGACGTCCACGAAGCCCTCGCGGGACAACCGGCGTTCCAGCGGGAGCCAGTTGGACCGGTTGCCCCCGTAGCCGTGGACCAGCACCACCGGGGGGCGGCGGGGCCCGATCCCCGCTGCGCGTCGGGTCGGCGGCCGGCACAGAGCCCGTCGCCCCAGCTCGGTGCCTCCGATCGGGTACATCAGCGCTGCAGTCGCCAGCTCGCCCAGTTCCCGCGTCAGGGCCATCGGCATGGTCATCGCCGGGTGCCCGAGTCGTGCCGCACGCATCGTGAGAGTCATCGTTCCTCCTCGGCGTCCTCAGCGGTGGACGCGCCAGGTGGAGCACCGGGCGGGCGATGCAGATACCTCGGGACGCCGATCCCGGAGCCGGACCGCGGATCACCCCCGCAAGCCGGTGCGCAGAGGGACTGCTGCGACGTGTGCAACGTCCCGTACCGGCGACGTCGTGGCCGCGGTCGTCACACTCTCCGCCGGCGACACGGATCGCTCCCCGTTCACCCGACCTGGCTCACCCGGCCTGGCTCGCCCAACCCTTCTCACCCATGTACCAGGCAGCCGACGTGAGGATCGCGAGGACGAGGAGGGAGGAGAGAAGCCCACCGGCCAACGGCAGGAACCACCCAGGAGCGCGCCTCGACCGGACGGCGACGAGCTTGACCACGACAGCCCCGACGACGGAGCAGCCGAGGAGACCGTGCACGAAGGTCCGCGTGCTCACCTTCGCGCCGTCCGGCAGCGTCCCGACCTCGAGCCCCAACGCCCACAGGCAGTGATATGCGAGGAACAGGCTCAGCACCACGGCGATCGCCCCGGTGGTGCGATGCACCGGACCCAGCCAGGAGGACGCCCGGATCCCGAGCTTGCCGTAAAGCTGGAGCGCGGTGACGAGCTGGACGACGACGAGCACCCCAGCGCCGTCGCGACCACCGTCTTCATGGCGAGGACGCTCGAGTATCCGAGGGTGGTCGTGCCGTCGAGCGTCGGCTTGTGATCACGGCGCCTCCGTGTCGTCGGGTACGCCGCTGTGCACGGGACGCGCCACGACGCGGGAGGGCCACGCGTCGAGGTGGTGTGGCCGGTGATCGGAGACGCGCGTGCATCCTCGCGGTGCTTGTGGGCAGGCGGGTGGATCTGCGTCGCGAGTTCGTGACGACCGCCCCCGTCGTCGTGCCCCACCCGTGTGGGCCGGGCCGCTCGCGCATTCCGGGCTCGGGGTGCGCCTTGCCGCGTGGGGCCCCATCATCCCCTGCGAGAGCCATCACCTCGACGAAGAGCACTCGGCCCTCGCCCGCGAGGGCTCGATCCCAGCGCCGCAGCCCACCCCGTGGAGGACCTGATGGACTTCATCCAGGAAAACCTGATCGACCCCGTCTCGAATGTCCTCTGGTCGTACGTGTTGATCTACGTGCTCCTGGGAGTGGGCCTCTACTTCGGGTTCCGCACGCGTTTCGTCCAGGTCCGCATGTTCGGGCGCATGGTCCGCCAGATCGCCTCCTCCCGGAGCGGTTCGGAAGGCGGCATCTCCTCGTTCCAGGCCTTCTGCGTCGGCCTGGCCTCGCGGGTGGGGACCGGCAACATCGCCGGTGTCGCCATCGCCCTGACCCTCGGTGGTCCCGGGGCGATCTTCTGGATGTGGGTGGTCGCCCTCGTCGGCATGGCCACCGCCCTCATCGAGGCGACGCTGGCCCAGATCTTCAAGATCCCGGCAGGTGACGGCAGCTTCCGCGGCGGGCCGGCCTTCTACATCGAGCGCGGCCTCGGCTCCCGGCGGGGCGGCATCGTCTTCGCCGTCCTGCTCATCTTCACCTTCGGCGTCGCGTTCAACATGGTCCAGGCCAACACGATCAGCGACGTGCTGGCCAGCGGGCACGGGGTCGGCGAGTGGTGGTCCGCGGCTGGTCTCATGATCCTCACGGCGGTGGTGGTGTTCGGCGGGGTGCGCCGCATCGCCCGCGTCGCCGAGTTCATGCTGCCGGCGATGGCACTGGCCTACGTGCTGCTCGCCGTCGTGATCATCGCGCTCAACGTGACCGAGGTGGGCCGCGTGCTCGGCCAGATCTTCTCGGCGGCCTTCGGCCTGGGCGAGGCCGCCGCCGGGATCACCGGTGGCCTCGCGGCGGCCCTGCTCAACGGCGCCAAGCGTGGGCTGTTCTCCAACGAGGCCGGCATGGGCAGTGCCCCCAACGCCGCAGCCACCGCGACCACCAGCCACCCGGTGAAGCAGGGGCTGATCCAGTCCCTCGGGGTCTTCGTCGACACCATCATCGTCTGTTCCGCGACGGCGTTCATCATCCTGTTCGCCGGCTCCGCGGTGTACCGGCCGGGCGAGACGACCGAGGGAGCGTCGCTCACCCAGGCTGCCGTGGCCCACGAGCTCGGCAACGGCCTCACCTGGGTCATGAGCGTCCTGATCTTCGTCTTCGCGTTCTCCTCCGTGCTCGGGAACTACTCCTACGCGGAGGTCAACATGACCTTCCTGCGCGCCCGGCCGCTCACGCTCATGGTGTTCCGCGCGCTGGTGGTCGCCGTGGTCGGAGCCGGTGCCCTGCTGGAGCTGGCGACGGTGTGGGCACTGGCCGACGTCGCCATGGGATTCATGGCGCTGGTGAACCTGATCGCGCTCGTCCTGCTGGGTCGCTGGGCCCTGGGTGCCCTGCGGGACTTCGAGCGGCAGGCGAAGGCGGGTCAGGACCCGGTGTTCCGCACCACCGGCAACAGGGACCTGCCCCATGATCTGCACGACAGCGTCTGGACCGCCGAGTACGCCGCGAGCTCCGACCGCACCGCGTGACCGAAGGAGGCGGCCGCGCTGGTCGCGCGTAGCAGGACTGCGGTCGTCATGCTCTCCGTCAGCCAAGTACCGCCGGATTCGGTCCCCGAGGAGACTACGCAGGCCGGCGCGACACGGAGCGCGGTTCTACGACGTGGTCGTCCACGGGCTGACTCCAAGTGACCCTGCCCGGTTGTCCGGACGACTTCTTGAGCCGCTCGCCCTCTGGAGGCCCCAAGCACTGCCTCGAACGGCGGCGCGCACTGGCCCTCGCGGGCCTCGACCGGACATCGTTCCCCAAGCCCAAGCCCAAGCTTCAGGACGCCGACCCGGGCGCTGGCCGCATCAAACGGGCTTTTCTCCACCGAGGTGGTGCCGGGGCTCCGGATCAGGAGCCCGAGGTCCGGCTGGGCGCATGAGAGTGCCCGACCACGTCTCCGCAGAGTCCCATTAGGCCGTGCCATGCCGGTGTGGGCCCGGAAGGCTACGGCGCACCGCCGAAACGGTGGCGGTGCGCCGGCCCGGTGTTCAAAGGACGCCGGCGAAGCGGAGGAACGCTGCGATCGAGGTGACCGGGGTGCCGTCCGGCAGCCGGACACCACCGCCGGGCGTCCATGAGTCCTGGTTCAGGTAAGAGCGCGGATCCCGCCGGATCTGACCGATGATCGTCTCGGCG
>DASPIH010000365.1:0-2169 GCA_035629195.1 Blastococcus sp.
GGCGGCCGGCCGGCGGGGTTCGCTCACACGGTCATCGGGATCCTGTGGGGTGCCAAGACCGACTACGCCACCTTCTTCGACCCGGCACCCGAAGCCGTGGAGGGCATCCAGCTGCTCCCGCTGACCGTGGGGTCGCTGTACCGGGCCGACCCGGAGGCCGCCGCCGCCCGCTCCGCCGAGCTCGACGCCGCCGTCGGCGGGGCCCCCCGGACGTGGGGAGACCTCTTCGCCCTCGACCTGGCCCTGTCCGACCCCGGGGCGGCGAGGGCCAGGCTGGACGGGCCTCTGCCGCGGGAGCCGAGCACCAGTGCGGCGCTGACGCGCGTGATGGTGGAGCTCCTCGCCCGCCACGGCCCGCCGCAGCCGCAGATCAGCGTGGACGGCCCGTACGGCCTCGCGTTCGGGTCGGCCGAGGCGCCCACGCTGGTCGCCACCAACCCCGGTCCCGAGCCCCGCACCGTCACCTTCCGGCGCGACGGGTCGGTGGTCGACGAGCTGGTGGTCCCGGCGGGCAGGACGACGGTGCAGCAGGGGTGAGCGTTCCGGTGCCGTCAGCTGCGGAAGACCAGCGCTCCGCTGACGCTCTCCACGACCTCGTCCCATGCCGCACGGAGCCCGGCTGCGTCCGCGGCGGTGAGGGTGGCGTCGGGCTCCTGATCCGCGCGGAGGACCGCCCGGCCCAGCGGAGCCGTGGGCGCCAGCAACTCCTCGACGCGGGTGAGCCCCGCGTACTCGGCGAGGTCGCGCACACCCTCCACCGGCTGGGCCAGCGAGCCGAGCGGAACCAGCCCCGCGGCGCCGTCGGCGACCTCGGCGAGGGCCTCCGACAGCTCGGTGAGGTCGTAGCGGTCCTGCTCCGCGGGTAGCGGCGGGGTGTCGGTATCGGCGACCTCCGGCCACGACGCGATGTCGCTGAGGTCGTGCCGCTCGGTGCCGGCGCAGAAACGGGCGAGGTCGGCCGGGGCGTCGAAGAGGAAGATCTCGCCGTCCCGGCCCAGGAACCGGGCCACGTCGTCGACGTAGCAGCGCAGCGTGACGCCCGCGCCCTGGGGCACGACGACCTCCACCGGCAGGATGCCGACGGCCTCCCAGAACTCGGCAGCGGCGGCCACGGCGGCGGGGGAGGCGGTCACCCGGCTGCCGCGGGCGATGGTCCTCACCCCGGCGGACGGGGCGGGAGCTCCTCCCGAGGCCGCGGTGGCGCCGGCCGCCGCGGTGTCGGGACGATCGGCGTCGCCGGGTTCCTCGTCGTCGAGCGGCTCCTCGCCGGAGGTCTCGGAGGCCGAGGGGTACTCGTCGGCCGAGGCGATGCCACCGCCGGTCCAGTCGAGGTGCTCGGAGAGCTCCTCGACGACGTCCTCCCACAGGTCGTCCAGAACGCTGCCCACGCCGATCCAGGCGTCCTCGCCCGAGCGGCCGGCGAAGGCCTCCACGCCGAGTCCCAGGGAACCGATCTCGGGCTTGGCGGCCAGCTCGGCGACGGCCTCGAACTGCTCGTCGTCGTCGTCCTCGTCGCTGGTGTCGAGGCACTCGGCGAGCCGGCTGACGATGTCGACCGTCGCCGCCAGCTCCTCGACCGCCCAGCGGTCGGGGCTCTCGGCCACGATGTCGTAGACGCCGTCGAGGTCGTAGCGGTGGTCCTCGTCGGGGGTCAGGTCGCCGGCGTCCAGCCCTGCGACGACCGGCCACACCGGGTGGTCGGCCAGGTCGTGGTCGGTGCTGCTGCGGCAGAACTCGGCGAGCCGGGCCGTGCTGGGGAAGAGGTGGACCTTGGCCACATCTCCGTCGGTCGTGCCGAGGAACGCCTGCCACTCCTCACCGTCCTCCTCCCACGGCGGAGCCCACAGGGTGTATCCGGTGCGGTCGTCGAGGGTGAGGGCGATCGGGACGATGCTCGGCCTGGCCACGGTGACACCCTGCCAGATGGAGGACCGCTCATCCCCGCCCGTTCCGGGGGTCGGGACCGCGCCGGGGAAGGGCCGCACCGAGGGGTCAGCGGTGCGCCCCGTCGGGGGGCGTCGGGTGCCGGGGCCAGACGACGGTCACCACCACGGCGGCGGCCAGCATGACCAGCACGCCGATCCCGGCGGTGAGCTCGACCCCCGCGGTGAAGGCGGCGCGGGCGTGCTCGCCGAAGGCGGCTGCGGCGCCCGGGGACAGCTCGGCCGC
>DASPIH010000366.1:0-18956 GCA_035629195.1 Blastococcus sp.
CCCTGTCTACGCGCCCCAGCCCGGCAACGGTGTCGGAAACCCCGTCGACGTCGCTCGCGACGCCGTCGAGGAGGCCAAGCGCAAGCTCCACGACGTGGTCATCGTCGACACCGCCGGCCGCCTCGGCATCGACGCCGAGCTCATGGCGCAGGCCGCCGGGATCCGCGACGCCGTCCACCCCGACGAGACGCTGTTCGTCGTCGACGCGATGATCGGCCAGGACGCCGTCACCACGGCCGAGGCCTTCCGCGACGGCGTCGGCTTCTCCGGTGTCGTGCTCACCAAGCTCGACGGCGACGCCCGCGGTGGTGCTGCGCTCTCGGTCCGCTACGTGACCGGGCAGCCGATCATGTTCGCCTCCACCGGCGAGAAGCTCACCGACTTCGACGTCTTCCACCCCGAGCGGATGGCCTCGCGCATCCTCGGCATGGGCGACGTGCTCACCCTCATCGAGCAGGCCGAGAAGACCTTCGACGTCGAGCAGGCCGAGCGGATGGCCGGCAAGCTCGCGTCGCGCGAGGGCTTCACGCTCGAGGACTTCCTCGAGCAGATGATGGCGATCCGCAAGATGGGCCCGATCGCCAACCTGCTGGGCATGCTGCCGGGCGCCGGGCAGATGAAGGAGCAGCTCAAGCAGATCGACGACCGCGACCTCGACCGGACGGCGGCGATCATCCGCTCGATGACGCCGGAGGAGCGGGTCAACTCGAAGATCATCAACGCCTCGCGGCGGGTGCGCATCGCCAACGGGTCCGGCGTGACCGTCACCGAGGTGAACTCGCTGCTGGAGCGGTTCGTGCAGGCGCAGAAGATGATGGGCCAGATGGCCGGCAGCATGGGCATGCCCGGCATGGGCCCGATGTCGAAGAAGCAGCGCGGCCGCCAGCAGCAGGCGCAGGCCGCCCGGGGCAAGGGCAAGAAGGGCAAGGGCGGCAAGAAGGGCGGCCCGGCCCGCCGGCCCATGGGCGCTCCGGCCCTGCCGCCGGGCGCCGGCTTCCCGGGTGGTGGCAACCCCTTCGCCGGGATGCCGGGGCTGCCGCCGGGCCAGGGGCTGCCCGATCTCACCAAGCTCAACTTCGACCAGCTCAAGGACGAGCGGCCCGGCCGGTGAGCGCACCGGCGGGGGTGGCTCTGCACCTGTCCGGGGTCGTCCTGCCCGAGGGCGAGCACCGTGACGTCTGGGTGCGCGAGGGCCGGTTCACCTTCGAGCCGGTGCCCGGGGCGGAGACGGTGAGCCGCGGCGGCTGGCTGCTGCCGGGCCTGGTCGACGCGCACTGCCACGTCGGCATCCTCCGCGGCGGCGGACACGCCGAGGACCTCTCGCAGGCGCGGGCCCAGGCGCTCGCCGAGCGCGAGGCCGGCGTGCTGGCCCTGCGCGACTGCGGATCCCCGGTGGACACCCGCTCGCTGGACGACGACCCCGACCTGCCGACGATCATCCGGGCCGGTCGGCACATCGCCCGCACCCGCCGCTACATCCCCGGCCTCGGCATCGAGGTCGAGCCCGAGGACCTGGTGGAGCAGACCCGGGTGCAGGCCCGCCGCGGCGACGGCTGGGTCAAGCTGGTGGGGGACTGGATCGACCGGTCGGTCGGCGACCTCGCGCCCGAGTGGCCGGCCGACACCGTCGCGGCGGCGATCGCGGCCGCGCACGACGAGGGGGCCCGGGTCACCGCGCACACCTTCGGCACCGACGCGCTGCCGGCGCTCATCGAGGCGGGCATCGACTGCATCGAGCACGGCACCGGCCTGACCGAGGAGCTCATCGGCGAGATGGCCCGCCGGGGCACCGCCGTCGTCCCGACCCTGGTGAACGTCGAGAACTTCCCCGGTTTCGCCTCGGCCGGGGAGTCGAAGTTCCCCGGCTACGCCAGCACGATGCGGCGGCTGTACGCGAACTCAGGCGCGGTCGTGCGCGCCGCCTACGAGGCCGGGGTGCCGGTGTTCGCCGGCACGGACGCCGGCGGCGGCATCGACCACGGCGTCATCGCCGACGAGATCCGTGCCCTGTCCGCGGCGGGCATCCCCGCCGAGGCGGCACTGGCCGCCGGCTCCTGGAAGGCGCGGGAGTGGCTCGGGCTGCGCGGGATCGAGGAGGGCGCGCAGGCCGACGTCGTCGTCTACGAGACCGATCCGCGGAACGACCTCGACGCGTTGCGGCGACCGCGACGGACCATCCTGCGAGGTCGCGTCGTCGGCTGACCGCGAGTTGACTCCTCTCATGGTCGCGCCACTTCCGGAGCCGGACCCGCTGATCGACCCGGACCAGCCCATCCCCGACGATCCCGGCGAGCTGCTGCCGGACGCGCCGGAGCCGCTGCCCCCGCCGCCGATCGAGCCGACGCCCGATGACCCGGGCGGGGACCCCGGCGGGGTGCCCGAACCCGCCTGACCGGTCGTCCGCGGGCGACGGAGGAGCCGGGCGCCGCAATCCCGTGGACGCCGGTCCGGGGCCGCCTGGGAGACTTCCCCCGTGCTGTTGCGGATGTCCTCCCTGTTCCTGCGGACCCTTCGGGACGACCCGGCCGACGCCGAGGTGGCCAGCCACCGCCTCCTGGCGCGGGCCGGCTACATCCGGCGGGCCGCCCCGGGCGGGTTCACCTGGCTGCCGCTGGGCTTCCGCGTGCTCCGCAACGTCGAGCGGATCATCCGCGAGGAGATGGACGCGATGGGCGCGCAGGAGGTGCAGTTCCCCTCGCTCCTGCCCCGTGAGCCCTACGAGGCGACCAACCGGTGGACCGAGTACGGCCCCAACCTCTTCCGGCTCAAGGACCGCCGGGGCAACGACTTCCTGCTCGGCCCCACGCACGAGGAGATGTTCACGCTCCTCGTGAAGGACCTCTACGGCTCCTACAAGGACCTGCCGCTCTCGCTGTACCAGATCCAGACGAAGTTCCGGGACGAGGCGCGACCGCGGGCCGGGCTCTTCCGCGGCCGCGAGTTCACGATGAAGGACAGCTACTCCTTCGACGTCGACGACGCCGGCCTCGACAAGAGCTACGCCGCGCACCGCGACGCCTACATCCGCATCTTCGACCGGCTGGGCCTGGAGTACGTCATCGTCTCGGCGATGTCCGGCGCCATGGGCGGCTCCAGGAGCGAGGAGTTCCTGCACCCGACCGAGATCGGGGAGGACACCTTCGTCCGCTCGGCCGGTGGCTACGCGGCCAACGTCGAGGCGGTCACCACCGTCGTCCCCGACGAGATCCCGCTCGAGGGCCTGCCGGAGTCCCACGTCGAGGACACCCCCGACACCCCCACCATCGAGACGCTGGTCGCCGTCGCCCGGCAGCTGTTCCCCGACGCCGGGTACACCGCGGCCTCGACGCTGAAGAACGTCGTCGTCACGCTGGTCCAGCCCGACGGCACCCGCGAGCCGCTGGTCATCGGCCTCCCGGGCGACCGCGAGGTCGACGCCAAGCGCCTGGAGGCTCAGGTCGCCCCCGCCGAGGTCGAGGCGTTCACCGAGTTCGACGAGCACCCGGCGCTGGTGAAGGGCTACATCGGCCCGCACGTACTCGGCAGCGGGAGCGAGTCGGGGATCCGTTACCTGGTCGACCCCCGCGTGGTCAGCGGCACCCGCTGGATCACCGGCGCCAACGAGCCGGGGAGGCACGTGTTCGACCTGGTGGCCGGGCGTGACTTCACCTGGGACGGCGTCATCGAGGCCGCCGAGGTGCTCGCCGGTGACCCCGCGCCCGACGGCTCCGGCCCGCTGGAGCTCGCCCGCGGCGTGGAGATGGGGCACATCTTCCAGCTGGGCCGCAAGTACGCCGAGGCGCTGGACCTCAAGGTGCTCGACGAGAACGGCAAGCTCGTCACCGTCACCATGGGCTCCTACGGCATCGGCGTCTCCCGCGCCGTCGCGGCCATCGCCGAGTCCATGCACGACGACCTCGGCCTGGTCTGGCCCCGCGAGATCGCCCCGGCCGACGTGCACATCGTGGCCACCGGCAAGGACGCCGCCGTCTTCACCGCTGCCGAGGCGCTCGCGCAGGAGCTCGTGGGGCGGGGCCTCACGGTTCTCTACGACGACCGCCCGAAGGTCTCGCCCGGCGTGAAGTTCAAGGACGCCGAGCTGCTCGGCATGCCGACGATCGTCACCGTCGGCCGCGGCCTGGCCGAGGGCGTCCTGGAGCTGCGCGACCGGGCGACCGGTGAGCGGGAGGAGATCCCGGTCGACGGAGCCGCCGACCGCGTGCTCGCGTCCGTCGGGAAGTAGTCCGGCCGGCCCCGCCCGGAGGCTCGCGCCCGAGCGTTCGAGGGCGGGAGGAGGACAGGGTCCGCTTTCTGGCACAATGGACGGTCGAACACGGCGGTGGCGGCCCTCTCACCGTTCCCGGCCGTGTCCATCGCTCCGCCCCGGCGTACCCCCACACGCCGCCCGGCGGGCAACCACACAGCGTTCGAGGAGAACACCACACACCGTGGCCACCAAGATCAAGCTCATGCGCCTGGGCAAGATGCGCGCGCCGTACTACCGCATCGTCGTCGCCGATGCCCGCACCAAGCGGGACGGTCGCGCCATCGAGACGATCGGCAAGTACCACCCGAAGGAGGACCCCTCCTTCATCGAGGTCAACAACGAGCGCGCCCAGTACTGGTTGGGTGTCGGCGCGCAGCCGACCGAGGCCGTCGCCGCCATCTTCCGGGTGACCGGCGACTGGCAGCAGTTCAAGGGTGAGCCGGCCCCGGCCCCCATGAGGGTCGCCGAGCCCAAGCCGGACAAGAAGGCCCTCTACGAGGCCGCCGTCCGCGCCGGCATGGACGAGCCGGCCGCAGGTGCCACCACCCCGAAGAAGAAGGCTGCCCCCAAGGCGGACGCCGCCGACGCCGCTCCGGCTGCCGACGCCGCACCGGCCGAGACGCCGGCCGAGTAAGACGTGCTCGAAGAAGCGCTCGAGCACCTGGTCAAGGGCATCGTCGACAACCCCGACGACGTCACCGTGGACCTGCTCACCAACCGCCGCGGCAAGACCCTCGAGATCCGGGTGCACCCCGACGATCTCGGCAAGGTCATCGGCCGTGGCGGGCGCACCGCGAAGGCGCTGCGCCAGGTGATGACCGGTGTCGGCGGGCGCGGCCTCCGGGTCGACGTCGTCGACACCGACGGGCGCTGAGCACGAGCTCGCCGAACGCCGGCACGTGAGCGCACAGCACGAACCCACCGACACCGTGGTGGTCGGCCGCATCGGCCGGCCCCACGGTGTCCGTGGTCTGGTCACCGTCGAGGTCCGCACCGACGACCCCGACCAGCGGTTCGCCCCCGGCGCCGTGCTGGCCACCGAGCCCGCCGAGCGGGGCCCGCTCACCGTCGTCGACAAGCGGTGGCACAGCGGCACCCTGCTGCTGCAGGTGGCCGGACCCACCGGGCACGTCTACGACGTCCGCGAGGACGTCGACGAACTGCGCAACACCCTCCTGCACGTCCCCATCGCGGACCTGCCGGAGATCGAGGAGCCCGACTCCTACTACGACCACCAGCTCGTCGGCCTGACCGTGCGGCTGCCCGACGGCTCGGTCGTCGGCGAGATCACCGCGGTCCGGCACGAGGCGCAGGACCTGCTCGTCGTCCGCCGCACCGAGGGTGGCGAGGCGCTCGTGCCGTTCGTCGCCGCGATCGTGCCCACCGTCGACGTCGCCGGCGGCTTCGTCGTGATCGACCCGCCCGAGGGGCTGCTCGACCTGTGAGCTTCCGGATCGACGTCGTCACGATCTTCCCGGAGTACCTGGCACCGCTGCGCCAGTCCCTGCTCGGCAAGGCCATCGAGCGCGGCCTGGTGGGCGTGGGCGTGCACGACCTGCGCCAGTGGACCGACGACCCGCACCGCACCGTCGACGACGCGCCCTACGGCGGCGGGCCGGGCATGGTCATGAAGCCCGAGCCGTGGGGCCGGGCGCTGGACGCCGTCCGCCCGCCCGGTACCCGGCTGGTCGTGCCCACCCCGGCCGGCCGGCCCTTCACCCACGCCATGGCAGCGGAGTGGGCGACCGAGCCGGGCCTGGTGTTCGCCTGCGGCCGCTACGAGGGCATTGACCAGCGGGTCGCCGACTGGGCGGCCGAGGCGGGCCCGGTGTCCGAGGTCTCGATCGGCGACTACGTGCTCGCCGGCGGGGAGTCCGCGGTGCTGGTGATGACCGAGGCCGTCACCCGGCTCATCCCCGGCGTCCTGGGCAACCGGGAGTCCGCCAAGCACGACTCGCACGCCGACGGACTGCTCGAGGGCCCGTCCTACACCCGTCCGGTCACCTGGCGCGGCCACGAGGTGCCCGCGGTGCTGCTCTCGGGGAACCACGCCGCCATCGACCGGTGGCGCCGCGCCGAGTCGCTGCGGCGCACCGCCACCCGCCGTCCCGACCTGCTGGCCGCGCTTCCCGAGGGCGCGCTGAGCGACGCCGAGCGCGCGGTTCTCGCCGGTGACTGACCGGCCGGTCCAGCGGACGACGGCGCGCGTCGTCGTCCTCGACCCGGCCGGCCGCGTGGTGCTGCTCGGCGCCCGCCTGCCCGACCCGTCCGTGCCGCCCGGTGAGGTGCTGTTCTGGTACGCGCCCGGTGGAGGGGTGGAGGACGGCGAGACCCTGCGCGCGGCCGCGGTCCGCGAGCTCGCGGAGGAGATCGGGCTCGACGTCGACCCTGCCGCCCTGGAGGGCCCGGTCTGGCTGCGCCGGCACGTCGGCTCCTTCGGCGACCAGGTCTTCGACACCCGCGAGACCTTCTTCGTGCTGCGGAACGTGGTGCACGAGGTCGTGCCCGGTGCCCTGACCGAGCTGGAGCTGCTGGCCGACGAGCCCCACCGGTGGTGGTCGGCCGAGGAGCTCGCCGCCAGCGGCGAGCCGTTCGCCCCGGAAGCCCTCCCGGTGCTGCTGGAGGAGCTCCGGCGCGGTCCCTGGACGGGGCCGCCGCGCATCGTCGGCTGAAGATGTGGCACAGTAGAGAGCTGCTGCTGACCGACGGCCTAGCTGACTGACGACCTGGCCGTCGGAAGCTCCCCTCCGGAGCCGCAGCTCCCCGGAACGGACAGCCGGGGCGTTCCGCTGTCCGGGCCGAGATCGACCCCGCTGCTTAGTACGTAACCAGAACATGAGGACTGCCGAGATGAACACGCTGGACGCACTCGACGCCGACTCGTTGCGCGACGACATCCCCTCGTTCCGCCCGGGTGACACCGTCAAGGTGCACGTCCGCGTCATCGAGGGCAACCGCTCCCGCATCCAGGTCTTCCAGGGCGTCGTCATCCGCCGCCAGGGCGGCGGTATCCGCGAGACCTTCACCGTCCGCAAGGTGAGCTTCGGCGTGGGCGTCGAGCGGACCTTCCCGGTGCACACCCCGGTCGTCGAGAAGATCGAGGTCGTCACCCGCGGTGACGTGCGCCGCGCGAAGCTGTACTACCTGCGCGAGCTGCGCGGCAAGGCCGCCAAGATCAAGGAGAAGCGCGAGCCCGTCGCCCGCTGATCTCCCGCGCGGACACGCCTGGCAGCCGCCTCCCACCGGCTGGACCTCGGCGGGTCCCCCGCGCCGTACGCTGGCTCCCGATGAGCAGCGACCGGCCCGGGGGGCCCGCCGACGTCGTTCCGGGGGAACCGGGCGAGCCCGACCCGAACCGCTCCGATACCGCCGGGCGCCGGCGTTCCGGTGGGGACAAGAAGAAGGGTTCGTTGCTCCGCGAGCTGCCCGTCCTGCTGCTGGTGGCCTTCGTGCTGGCCCTGGTCGTCAAGACCTTCTTCGTGCAGGCGTTCTTCATCCCGTCCGGATCGATGGAGCAGACGCTGCACGGGTGCACCGGCTGCACCGGCGACCGGGTGCTGGTCAACAAGGTGCCGTACTGGTTCGGCGAGCCGGAGCCCGGCGAGATCGTCGTCTTCCGCGGGCCCGACACCTGGACGCCGGAGATCAGCGTCGAGGAGCCCGCCAACTGGTTCACCGGCGCGCTCCTCTGGATCGGCCGGACGCTGGGGGTGGCGCCGCCCAGCGAGGACGACTTCGTCAAGCGCGTCATCGCCACCGAGGGCCAGACCGTGCAGTGCTGCGACCTCGAGGGCCGGCTGACCGTGGACGGCGAGCCGCTCGACGAGCCCTACATCTTCGAGGACACCCCGATCGAGCAGCGCGCCTTCGGTCCGGTGACCGTGCCCGAGGGCCGGCTCTGGGTGATGGGCGACCACCGTTCGGCGTCGGCGGACTCCCGCTCGCACGTGGGGGACCAGTACAGCGGCACGATCGGTGTCGACGACGTCATCGGCAAGGCCTCGCTCGTCGTGTGGCCGGTCGACCGGTTCGGAACTCTCGGATCACCGGACATCCAGAGCCTCGGGGCCTCGGCGGTGCCGGAGGGCGGGTCGCCGTCCCCGGTGGGTGCGGCGGCCGCCTCCTCCGTCGTCGCCCCCTCTGTCATCGCCCCGTATGCCGTCGGGCTCGCCGGCGCGGTGCCGATCACGGCGTGGTGGCGCCGGCGCCGCGGCCGCGATCGACCGGCCTAGCTCGACACACCTGGCCGGCCGGAATGGCGATGCTGTTACGGATGTGACCCGCGCTTCGCATATCCGCGGTGCACCAGTGGCGGAAGAAATTGCCGGAAAGCGTTCAAGCAACCGTTTCACCCATCCGATGGAGACATTGCACGTAATCGGAGAGTGAAATGGAGTCAGCTGTGTCTGCACCTATGGCGAGCACCGCCCGCGGGGTCACCCGCGTGCTCCTCCTCGCCGACGCGCCCGTCCTGCGCCGGGGGCTGGTCAGCATGATCAACGAGACCGCCGGCATGCAGTCGGTGGGCAGCCCCGGCGAGCTGCGGCGGGCCCTTCCCCTGGCCGAGTCCGCCCGCCCCGACGCCGTCGTGGTGGAGCTGGGCCAGGGGCGCGCGGCGACCCTCAACGCCTGCCGCGACCTGCGCCGCCGCTTTCCCCGGCTGGCGATCATCGCCCTGGCCAGCTCGGAGGACCCGGCCGTGGTCAACGAGGCCCTGGCCGCCGGCATCCGCGGCTACCTCCTGCTCAACACCTCACCCACGCTGCTGGGCTGGGCCGTCCTGGCCGCCCGCGCGGGCCGGACCGTCGTCGACCCGCAGATCCGACGGGTCGAGCCGTCGGCCGTTCCCGCCGCGAAGCCCTTCACCCCGGAGGTGCCGCTGACCCGGCGCGAGCAGGACGTCCTCGACGAGCTGCTGCAGGGCCAGTCCAACCGCCAGATCGGGCGCAACCTGTTCATCAGCGAGGACACCGTCAAGAGCCACGTCAAGGCGATCCTGCGCAAGCTGGGCGCCCGCGACCGTGCGCATGCGGTCTCGCTGGTCCTGTCCAACCGGACGCCCGGCTGCACCTGCGGGGCGCACGCACTCCCGGACGCGACCGCCGACATCTGAGCCCCGCCCCACCTCTCCGGCTCCCGGGCCGGCCCCTCGCCGGGGGCCGGCCCGCCGTGCGTCCGGGGCGTCGTACTGTCGTGCGGCGATGGCTGTTCGTCCTCCCTCTCCCCGGTCGGCACCGGTCCGGCGCGTGCGCGCCGTCGACCACCCGGACGCGCTCTGGGACATGGAGCGCACGCTGCGCCGTCGCGGCTTCGAGGCGATCGCCGGGGCCGACGAGGCCGGGCGCGGCGCCTGCGCCGGGCCACTGGTCGCCGGGGCCTGCATCCTCCCGTCCGGCAAGCGGGGGCGCGTCCCCGGCCTCGCCGACTCCAAGCTGCTCAGCCCCGCCAGCCGGGAGCGCGTGTACGAGGAGATCGTGCAGCGCGCGGTCGCGTGGTCGGTCGTCGTCCTGCCGGTGGCGGACCTCGACGCCCGCGGCATGCACGTCACCAACATCGAGGCACTGCGCCGCGCCGTCTCCGTGCTCGATCCCGGCCCCGACTACGTGCTCACCGACGGCTTTCCGGTGCCGGGGCTGGCCCGTCCGGGCCTGGCCGTGTGGAAGGGCGACCGGGTGGCCGCGTGCGTCGCCGCGGCGTCGGTGCTGGCGAAGGTGACCCGGGACCGCATCATGCTCGACCTGCACGAGCGCTGGCCCGAGTACGACTTCGCTGTCCACAAGGGCTACATCACCGACGTGCACACCGCCGCGCTGGAGCGCCACGGGCCGTGCCCGGAGCACCGGACGCGGTTCGTCAACGTGCGCAGCGCCCGCGACGCGCACGCCGCGCGCACCGCCGGGGTGCCCGGCCCGGGGGGCATGGTCGATGATGGAGCCATGCGCCCTGAGTCCCGAGCCGTGACGAGCACCGAGGACCGATGAGCACCGAGGATCTCGAGAAGTACGAGACCGAGATGGAGCTGCAGCTCTATCGCGAGTACCGGGACATCGTCCGGCAGTTCACCTACGTGGTGGAGACCGAGCGCCGGTTCTACCTGGCCAACTCCGTGGACCTCCAGGTCCGCGAGGCGGGGGGTGAGGTCTACTTCGAGCTGAAGCTGTCCGACGCCTGGGTGTGGGACATGTACCGGCCGGCCCGCTTCGTCCGGAACGTCCGCGTGCTGACGTTCAAGGACGTCAACGTGGAGGAGCTGGACAAGCCCGACCTGGAGCTGCCGGAGGGGCCGCGCCTTCCGTAGCGTTGTCCACAGTCCGCCCGACCGTTCCTCCCGGCCCCCTCCCGAGCCGTTAGCTTCTCCCACCGGCTGACGGAGAGGAGTGGGGCGTGGCTGATCTCGAGGTGGACACCGTCCTCCTGGCGGAGACCGCCGGGAGCCTGGGCATGCTCCTGCACGAGTTCCAGCGTGCGGCCGACATCGTGGCGGACGCCGAGCCCGCGATCGGCCGGAACTCCCTGCTCGACGAGATGCGCGCGTTCGTCGACGAGTGGACGCACAACCGCGGAAAGCTCCTGGCATCGCTGCAGGCGGTGTACGAGGCCGCGACGCAGAGCCGGGCGGCCTACCTCCGGGCCGACGACGACCTCGCCGACTCCATCCGGACCGCGGTCGAGGCCGGCCACCCGTGAGCGGCGGCCCGCGGCCGCCGCTCACGTTCTCCCCGCTCGACGACCGCGACGGAGTTCCCGGGAACTCCGACGAGCTCACCGCGCTGGCGCGGCGGTACGCCGACACGGCCGCGGAGATCGAAGCGCAAGCTGCTCACCTGGCGGTGCTGACCTCCCGATCGCAGGACGCGTGGAAGGGCCTGGCGGGGGACAACTTCGTCGAGGTCGCCGGGGATCTCGCCACGCGCATCAGCAAGGCGAAGGATCGGTACGAGGCCGCCGCCCGGGCGCTGACGGAGTTCGCCGACGACCTCGTCGACGTGCAGACCGCCGCCTACGGCGCCGTCCGGCGGGCCCAGGCCGCCGAGGACTCCCACCGGGCGCTGCGGAGCACTGCTCCGCTCCCGCCGGGTCCCGGCGCGACACCCGAGCAGCTCGTCGTGGCCGGGGAGGAGCAGCGCCTGCACGACCGGGCCGTGGAGAGCGCCGCCGCCGACCTGTCGGCCGCGAGGAGGGACTACGCGCGCGCGGTCGAGGACTACCACCGCGCGGCGGGCGCTGCCGCGCGGATCCTGAGCAACGGGCGCAGCGAGGACGACCTCGCCGACAGCTGGTGGGACCGCAACGCCGGCTGGATCGACACCGTGCTGGAGGGGATCGGGGCGGTGGTCCTCGTCCTCGCGATCGTGGCCCTGGTCATCTCCCTGTTCGTCCCGGGCCTCAACGTCCTGGTGCTGGGCACGGCGCTCGCGTCGCTGCTCAACGGCCTGGCCGCGGGGCTCACGGTCGTCATGCTGGCGGGCCACACGGCGCTGTGGCTGAGCGACAACGGCGAGTTCACCGACGTGGTCATGGATCTCGTCGGCCTGGCCACCTTCCGGCTCGGTCCGCTCCTCGGCGGAGCGGTCAGCCGCCTGGGGAGCTCGGCCCACCGGATCGGGCAGGGGATCGCCGCCGTGCGCGGAGGGCGGCAGGCCTTCACCACCCTGGGGCTGCCCGGCCGGCTCTACGACGTCGGGCAGCGCCTTCCGCGGGCCCGGGCGCTGCTGAGCGCCGCGCCCGGCGTACGGCACGCGTTCGCGGCCGCCGACGAGGCGGCGGACGCCGGCCGCAGCTCGGTGGCGGCCATCTCCGGCCTGCCGACGACGTCCACCAGCCGTGCGCTCGGCCTCGGCGACGTCACCATGTCCGAGACGCTCAGCCTGATCACACGGATCGACGACGCCGTGCCGGGCAGCGTGCGCATCGCCGTCCTGGAAGGTCTGGCGCGCACGTCCACTGCTGCGTGGGGCCTGGGCGTGCAGGGCTCGCAGACAGTGCACGCCGCTTCCGACGTGTACGGGGACTTCGTCGTGCAACCACGGCAGGAGAAGCGGGATGCCGTCGTCCGCACGGAGACGGTCCGGCGCTGGTCCTCGCTGCTGCGAGCCGTTCCATGACGACCGGGATCCGCGACTTCACCCTCCTGCTCCCGCCGGGGTGGGCGCGCATCCCGCTCGACGAGCGGGTGCCGTTGCGCATCAAGCAGCTGGTCGACCAGCGGCTGTCCGGCGCCCCGGTCGAGCACCGGACGGCACTGCGCACCGGCCTCACGCGTGAGCTCACGGACACCCTGACGAGGGCCCGGCGCCAGGGCGGCCTCGACGTGCTGCTCAGCCTCGATCCCGTGGCGAGGACCCCGGTTCCGGCGTCGGCGCTGGTCACCCACCTCGGAGCAGGCGGCGGCGACGGCGCTGTGCTGGATCCGCTGCTCGGCACGCTCGTGTCCGGCGGCCCCGGGCTCGACGTGGTCGAGCTCGGCGTGGTCGAGGTGGCCGGGGCGTCGGCGGTCCGCCGACGGGCATCCCGGACGGAGCGGGTGCCCACGCAGGGGGATCTGCCGGGGGGTGTGCTCCGGGTGACCCAGCTGGAGTACTTCGTGCCGATCCCGGGGGGCGGCGGTCTGCTGGTCCTCGCGTTCTCGACGCCGATCGCTCCGCTGGCCGAGGCCCTCGTCGGACTGTTCGACGTCGTCGCCGCCAGCCTGCGGTGGGTGCGGTCGTGAGCGCCCCGCCCGACATCACCGTCGACTTCTCCCCGCTGTGGGTGGCGGCCCGCTCGGACGCCGACCCGGAACGCTGGGCCGCCGGGGCCGCCCGCACGGCGTGGGAACGCACCAGCGGTCCCTTCCGCCGGAGGGACGTGACGCTGCTGGCCACCAGGCTGGCGGTGAGCGCCGAGATCGCCTTCGCCACCGGGTGCTCCGGGGTCTTCTTCCTCCTGCCGGAGCCGGCCTGTGGCCCCGTCGCCGGTGTGCGGCTCAACGGGATCCGCTGGGCCCGGGGAACGTCGCTCGACGAGGTGGTCGAGGACCTGCTCCTGCCGGCGGACCGGCACCTGGTCCCGCCGCGGATCGAGCACCTCTCCGGACCGGGCGCCCGGCGGATCCTCTTGCGGCAGCGGGCCGGAACCGAGCACACCCGCGCCGCAGCGGACCACCTCACCTGGCTGGTGCCCTACGACGAGGCGGGTTGGCTCCTGTCGCTCTCGTTCCCGGATCCGCGGCAGGCCGACCGCTGGCTGCCCGACCTCGACGCCCTCGCGGCCGCGGTGCGCGTGTCGGGAGAGGGAGCGGCATGAGCGTCGAGGTACCTCCTCCACAGGGCGCGGGGCCGTCCACAGATCGGCCGTAGCGCTCCCGGCCCACGCGAAGCCGGTCGAGGGTTGGCCCGTGACCACGACCACCGACCGGCTCGGCGCACGCGGTGAACGCATCGCCGTCGCCTACCTGACCGACACCGGCCTGCGCGTCCTTGACCGCAACTGGCGCTGCCGCGAGGGCGAGATCGACGTCGTCGCTCGGGACGGGGACGCCCTCGTCTTCTGCGAGGTGAAGACGCGACGAGGAACCGGCTACGGGCACCCGGCCGAGGCCGTGACGCCGGCCAAGCGCCGGCGCATCCGGTTGCTCGCGCAGCGCTGGCTCGCCGTGCACGACGAGCACGCACCGGAGATCCGCTTCGACGTGGTCGGTGTGCTGGTCCACCGCGAGCGCCCCGCCGTCGTCACGCACCTGCGGGCGGCCTTCCAGTGACGCTGGCCCGCACCTGGTCCGTGGGCCTCGCCGGTGTCCGCGGCGCCATGGTCGAGGTGGAGGTGGACATCGCCGCCGGGCTCCCCGGAGTGGTGCTCGTCGGTCTGCCCGACGCGGTCGTGCGGCAGTCGGTCGACCGGGTCCGCGCAGCGATCGTCAACGTGGGTGGCGAGTTCCCCGCCCGGCGCATCACCATCGGGCTGTCCCCGGCGTCGATGCCCAAGCAGGGAAGCGGGTTCGACCTGGCGCTGGCGGCCGGGGTGCTGGCTGCCACCGGGACCGTTCGCCGGCGCGCCGTCGACCGGCTCGTGCTGCTGGGCGAACTCGGGCTCGACGGCTCCGTGCGCGCGATCCGGGGCGTCCTGCCTGCTGTGCTGGCGGCAGCGCGCGCGGGCCACGAGCAGGTGGTCGTCCCGGCGGCCAACGCGGCCGAAGCCGCCCTGGTCGAGCGGGTCCAGGTGCTCGCGGTCGGCACGCTGACCGAGCTCGTCGACCACCTCAAGGGCACTGCGCCTCTGACGCCGTACGAGCGCAGTGCCGTCCTCGCCGAGCCGTCCGTGCCGGACCTCGGCGACGTGGTCGGTCAGACCGCCGGCCGCCGGGCCGTCGAGGTGGCCGCGGCGGGCGGTCACCACGTCTTCCTGACCGGGCCACCGGGTGCGGGGAAGACGATGCTCGCCGAGCGGCTGCCCGGCCTGCTGCCGCCCCTCGACGAGGAGGCCGCGCTCGAGGTCACGGCGATCCACTCCATCGCCGGCACGCTTCCGCCGGAGGCACCGCTGGTCACCCGCCCGACCTTCGAGGCGCCGCACCACTCCGCCACGATGGCCGCGCTCATCGGTGGCGGTTCCGGCCAGATCCGGCCGGGCGCCCTCTGCCGCGCGCACCGGGGCGTGCTCTTCCTGGACGAGGCGCCGGAGTTCCCGCGTGCCGTGCTGGACACGCTTCGCCAGCCCCTGGAACGCGGTCAGGTGACCATCCAGCGGGTGGCGGGCGCAGCCACCTTCCCGTGCCGGGCGCAGCTGGTGCTCGCGGCCAATCCCTGCCCGTGCGCCAGCGCCGCCGGTGACACCGCCTGCACCTGCAGCCCACTGGAACGACGGCGCTACCGGTCCCGCGTCTCCGGCCCCCTCCTCGACCGCGTCGACCTGCGGGTCGACCTGCCGCCGGTCACCCGCGCGGCCTGGCTGGACGGACTGGGGGAGCCGGAGCCGACCACCGTCGTCGCCGGGCGGGTCGCAGCGGCGCGGGCGGCGGCGGGGGAACGGCTGGCCGGCACCGGCCTGCGCCTCAACAGCGAGGTGCCCGGGCGCATGCTGCGCGAGCGCTTTCCCGTTCCGCGCGCGTCGCTGCAGCTGGCTGAGCGGGCGCTGGAGCGGGGATCGCTGTCGGTGCGCGGGTTCGATCGGGTGATCCGGGTGGCCTGGACGCTCGCGGACCTCGGCGGCCGAACCGTGCCCGGCAGCGACGAGGTCGCCGAGGCGCTGGGCATGCGACTCCAGCGGAGCGCGGCATGACGACTCTCGACGAGGATCTGGAGGACGCTGCCGGGGGGTCCGTCCTCCCTGGTGTGGTGCATCCCGGGCTTCGCCGGGCGCGGGCGTGGCTGAGCCGGGCGGTGGAGCCGGGGACCATCGACGTCTGGCGCTACGTCGAGGACCTGGGCCCGGTCGAGGCGGTACGGCGACTCCGCGCCGGGTCGGCGCCTGCTCCGATCCGATCGCTGCTCGGCGCCCGCGTGGGCCAGGACGAGAGCCTGGCCGATCTCCGGCGGGCCGAGCGCTGCGAGGCCCGGCTCGTCGTGCCCGAGGACGACGAATGGCCCGGCTACCCGCTGCACGCGCTGACGGTGGCTCTCGCACGGGAGCCCCTCGGTCGCGAGGACCAGTCCGACCGCACGACCGCCCCGGTTCCTCCGTTGGCCCTGTGGGTGCGCGGCCCCGCTCGGCTCGACGAGGTGAGCGACCGGTCGGTGGCCGTGGTCGGGGCCCGGGCGTGCACCGCGTACGGCGAGCACGTGGCCGCTGAACTCGGTCACCAGCTGGGTGAGCGCGGGTGGACGGTCGTGTCCGGAGGCGCGTACGGCATCGACGCCGCCGCTCACCGTGGCGCACTGGCCGCGGACATGCCCACGGTGGCGGTGCTGGCCTGCGGAGTCGACCGCGTCTATCCGGCCGGGAACGGCGCGTTGTTCGCGCGGATCGCCGAGACGGGCCTGCTGGTCAGCGAGTGGCCGCCCGGATGCGCGCCACTGCGGTACAGGTTCCTGGTCCGCAACCGGCTCATCGCGGCACTGACCCGTGGAACGGTGGTGGTCGAGGCCGCGGCTCGCTCCGGCGCGCAGGCGACGGCGAGGCGCGCGCAGAAGCTGAGCCGGCCGGTGCTGGTCGTCCCGGGACCGGTGACCTCGGCGCTGTCCGTCGGTTGTCACGAGCTGCTCCGCGAGCGGGAGGCCGGAGCCGTCCTGGTCACGAACGCGGCGGAGGTGATCGAGGCCGTCGGCGGCATCGGAACCGACCTCGCCGCGCCCGCCGAGCGGCCGGCGTCCCCGCGCGACGGGCTTTCCGACCTCGCGGCCCGGGTCCTCGACGCGTGCCCCGTCCGTCGCGGGGTCAGCCCGGAACGCCTGGCCGCCATCGCCGGCTGCGACGTGCTCGAGGTCCTCCGCGTGCTGCCCGTGCTGGAACTGGCGGACCTGGTCCAGTGGACGGGCACGGGATGGCGGCTGACCCCGCCGCCCGCTCCCGCGACGCCAGCGGGTGCTGCCCGTGGCGTCCTGCCGTGACTCCATTGGTCCGGAGGGGCTGCGGTCCCCGGACCCACGCGGCGGATTCAGCGCGCGCTGTCGGTCCGGTCGAGCCAGCCGACGACGAGCGCATGCGGGAGCGTGAGTGCGGCGACCAGCGGCAGGGTGGTCGTGAGCAGGCCGCGCCATCCGTCGGCGGCCGACCACAGGAGCGCCGAGACGACGAGGACCGCGGCCGTGGGCAGGGCCGCGGCGACGGCGAACCGGAGCAGCGGAGCACCCGTTCGCCCGATGGCGAGATCGGCGGCGCTGGCCGGGTCATCGGCGATCAGCCGGGCGACGTGGCGGACGGAGTGCCAGCAGCCCAGGTAGACGCCGAACGCGGCGAACGGCGGAACGACCAGCACCAGCACCAGGAGAGCGCCGATCTCGGCCGCCTCCAGCCACCGTTCCTCCAGCGTCCGCACCAGCACGAGAGCCGCGGCCGCGGGCAGGACGACGACCAGCACCGCCGTCGTCAAGCCGGGTGGAACCGCCCCGGTGCTGCCTGGGACGATGTCCGCGACGACCGGCGCCGCCTCTTCGGCGCCCCGGGCCAGCGGCACCAGCAGCACCAGGCTGCCGAGCACCGCGGCCGCCGTTCCCGCCCGCTGGACCGGGCGGCCGGCGCGGCGGGCGGCGAAGACGGTCTCCCCGCTGCCGAAGTGCCAGGCGGAGAGCAGGACGAAACCCAGCAGCGATGGTCCGGGGGCGGCGTGGAACAGCAGCCAGGCCGCGGCCGCAACGACGGCGTAGGCGATCGCGAAGGCCGCCAGGCGGGGCGTTCCCCAGCCCAGACGCCTGCCGGGGAGGAGGTGGTCGACGGCACCGTGCGGCAGGGCGGCGAGCAGGCCGGCGACCAGGGGGACCCACACGAGGTCGCCCCAGCCGAACGTCAGCTCGACGGCCACCGTGGCGGTGACGGCGGTGAGCGAGGCGACCGTCGCGGTCCGGGCCGGTGCCGCGATCGTCGGGCCAGCCGGGGCCGGTCGCTGCGCGGCCCGGAGCAGGGACACGGTCAGTCGCGGTCGGGCGCCGTCCGCGTCGCGCCCCCGCCGTGCCCGCGGGCCTCGTGCTCGTGGCCGGCGTGCTCGTGGTGCTCGTGGGCCTCGTGCTCGTGGGCGTGGTCCTCGTGCTCGTGGTGGGCGTGCTCGCCGCGGATGGTCGCCGCCGCCGCGGAGGAGACGCGGCCGAGCTCGGGTAGCACCCCGTCGCTCTCGTGCACGTGGCTCACCCACACCGGCTCGGGGTGGGTGTCCTTCCCGGCGCGCACGTCCTCGGCGGTCCGCAGCACGGCGACCTTGTGGATGAGCACGCCGAACGCGACCTTGGCGATGACGTCCGCCGTCGAGTAGGCGACCTGCATGGTGGCGAACCAGGCCGGCGTCACGTCGGCGAACACCGGGATGGCGTAGACCAGCGGGTACACGCCGAAGCTGGCCAGCAGCACGATGGTGGCGTTGCGCAGGCTCACGCCGGCCTCCCTGCCCATGTGCGGGAGGGATGACCGGACCGCGGCCAGCAGCGCCACGTTCAGGTACACGTAGAAGGCGGTGCTGATCAGGCCCCAGATCACCAGCGCCGAGACGTCCCGGCCGTCGGCGATCACCTGGGATCCGAAGTACCCGGTGAGGATCATCAGGAAGGCCGCGGCCATCGTCGTGAAGCGGAGGTTGCGGGCCTTGCCGCCGGCGATCGAGCACACCGCGAGGAGCTCCACGGTGAGCAGCGGAACGGTGATGGCCCAGTCGGGATAGCGCGTGGAGCCGGTGAAGCGGGCCTCCGCGTTCGGCTCGTACACGTCGCCGGTCAGCTCGAAGCCGGTGTCCCACTTGAGGAACAGGACGAGGTAGCTGACCGTCGCGATCGCGGCGAGGCAGAGGCCGGCGTGGACGGCCGGCCGGTAGCGCCGGCCGACCTCCTCCTTGCTCGCCCAGCTGTAGAGGAAGTAGGCGAACAGCGCGAAGCCGGCCGCCATGAGCGCGAAGTGCACCAGGTCGTAGAGGCCGAGCGACATCGTCTGCAGCTCGGGGGTCGGGGTGTCGACCACGTCCACGGACAGCTCCTGCGGGGAACGAGGGGGAGGACGGCCGGTGCCGGAGGGGCAGGCGGCTCGGCCCCGTCGCCGCACGCCTACCCGGGAAGGGCCCGCTCAACCGAGGAGCGGCGGCGGCGCTCCGGGCGGT
>DASPIH010000367.1:0-7573 GCA_035629195.1 Blastococcus sp.
CGAATACGGTGGGGAGGTGACCGAGCCCGCCCCGCACATGACTCCCGAGCAGTTCCGGCGCCACGGACACGAGGTCGTCGACTGGATCGCCGACTACTGGGCGCGACTCGAGTCCTTCCCGGTGCGCTCGCAGGTCTCCCCCGGCGACGTCCGCGCTTCGCTGCCGGCGTCCGCCCCGGAGCAGGGCGAGCCGTTCGAGGCGATCCTGGGCGACCTGGACCGCGTGGTCGTGCCGGGCATCACGCACTGGCAGCACCCCGGCTTCTACGGCTACTTCCCGGCCAACACCTCGGGGCCGTCGGTCCTCGGTGACCTGATCTCGTCGGGGCTCGGCGTGCAGGGCATGTCATGGGTGACCAGCCCGGCCGCCACCGAACTCGAGCAGCACATCATGGACTGGCTGGCCGGCCTGCTGGGCCTGCCGGAGTCCTTCCGCTCGTCGGGCACCGGCGGCGGCGTCGTCCAGGACTCCAGCTCGGGAGCCAACCTCGTCGCCCTGCTCGCCGCGCTCCACCGGTCCTCCGGCGGTGCCACGCTCCGCCAGGGCGTGCAGCCCGATCGGGCCACCGTCTACGTCTCCAGCGAGACGCACTCGTCGATGGAGAAGGCCGTCCGCATCGCCGGGCTGGGTACCGACGCCGTGCGCATCGTCGAGGTCGGCGCCGACCTCGCCATGAACCCGTCGGCGCTGGCCGCCCGTCTGGAGCGCGACGTCGCACGCGGCTACCGGCCGGTGCTCGTCTGCGCCACCGTGGGAACGACGTCGACGACCGCCGTGGACCCGCTGGCCGCCATCGGCCCCATCTGCGAGAAGTACGGCGTCTGGCTGCACGTGGACGCGGCGTACGCGGGTGTCAGCGCCGTGGTCCCCGAGCTGCGCGAGCTGCAGTCCGGTGTGGAGTGGGCCGACAGCTACACCACCGACGCGCACAAGTGGCTGCTCACCGGCTTCGACGCCACGCTGTTCTGGGTCGCCGACCGGGCCGCCCTCACCGGGGCGCTGGCGATCCTGCCCGACTACCTGCGCAACGCGGCCACCGACGCCGGTGCGGTCGTCGACTACCGCGACTGGCAGATCGAGCTCGGCCGGCGCTTCCGCGCCCTCAAGCTGTGGTTCGTGCTGCGCTGGTACGGCGCCGAGGGCCTGCGGGCGCACATCCGCGGGCACGTCGCGCTCGCCCAGGAGCTCGCCGCCTGGGCCGGGGCCGACGAACGCTTCGACGTCGTCGCGCCGCATCCGCTCTCGCTGGTCTGCCTGAAGCCGCGCTGGCCCGAGGGCGTCGACGCGGACGTCGCCACCATGACGCTGCTGGACCGGCTCAACGACGGCGGCGAGGTGTTCCTCACCCACACGACGGTGCAGCGGCAGCCGGTCCTCCGCGTGGCGGTGGGGTCCCCGGCGACCACGCGGGCGCACGTCGAGCGGCTCTGGGCGCTGCTCACCGAGGCGCACGACTGGCTCGCGGCCGACTTCGCCGCCCAGCGCGACGAGCAGGCGGCCCTCCGCGCGGCCGAACGGGAGCACCGAGCAGGCACGGAGGCGGTGCCGGGCTCAGCGGTCCAGTGACCGGATGAGGCCTTCCTGGGCCACCGTGGCCACGTGCGTTCCGTCGGCGGACCAGATCTGCCCGAAGCACAGCGCGCGGCCGGCGGTCGCCGCGGGGCTGTCGGTCTCGTAGAGCAGCCAGTCGTCGGCGCGCACGGGATGGTGGAACCACACCGCGTGGTCCAGGCTCGCGCCGACGAAGTCCGGCCAGCCGCCGCCGAGCCGGGCGAACCCCGCCGACAGCAGGGTCAGGTCGCTGGCGAACGTCAGGGCCGCGGAATGCACGACCGGGTCGTCGGTCAGCTCGCCGGCGACCCGGAACCAGGTGCAGGTCTGCGTGTGCGGCGGCGACTTGGGCGGCGCGGCCAACGGGTCGTGCAGGAACCGCTGCTCGATGACCCGTCCCATCGCCGTCATCCAGGCGGCACGCTCGCCGTGCCGGGCCGCGATCTCCGGAGTGCCCGGCAGCTCGTCCGGGCGGGGCACCTGCGGCATCGGCAGCGAGTGCTCCGCGACGGCCGGCTCGCCCACGGTGAAGTCCGCGGTCATCGCGAAGATGGCGACGTCCTCGCCCCTGCGCCGCTGGCAGGCGATGACCCGACGGGTGGAGAACGACCGGCCGTCCCGGATGCGGTCGACGGAGTAGCGGATCTCCTCCGACGGGTCGCCGGGCCGCAGGAAGTACGAGTGCAGCGAGTGCACCCCCCGTTCGGCCGGTACGGTGCGCCCCGCGGCCACGAGGGCCTGACCGGCGACCTGCCCACCGAAGATGCGCTGCTGCTCGGTGGTCGGCGTCTCGCCGACGAAGAGGTCGGTGTCCCGCTCGGCGAGGTCCAGGACCGAGAGGAGGGCCGCCGCCTGGCTGGCCTCCGCGCGGTCGGTCACGAGTCCGTCCCCACCTCGTGCACCCGGATCAGGTTCGTGGAGCCGACGGTGTTGGGCGGGCTGCCGGCGACGACGACGACCCGGTCGCCGACCTCGAGCCGGCCGATCGACAGCAGGGAGAAGTCCACCTGCGCCACCATGTCATCGGTGTGCTCCACCGCGGGCACCAGGAACGTCTCGACGCCCCAGGACAGCGCCAGCAGGCTGCGCACCCGCGCGTCGACGGTGAAGGCGAGCAGCGGTTGCCGGGGATGCAGCGCGGCCAGGCGGCGGGCGGTCTCCCCCGTCTGCGTGAAGGTGGCCAGCGCCTTGACGTCCAGCGACTCGCTGATGTCGCGCGCCGCGCGCACGATCGCTCCCGACCGGGACCGGGACCGGCGAGCGATCTCCGGCACCCACAGGTGGTCGCTCTCGACCGCGTCGATGATCCGCGCCATGGTCCGCACCGCGCCGATCGGATAGGCGCCGACGGACGTCTCCCCCGACAGCATCACCGCGTCGGTGCCGTCGAGCACCGCATTGGCGACGTCGGACGCCTCCGCCCGCGTGGGGCGCGAGTTGGTGATCATCGACTCCAGCATCTGCGTGGCGACGATGACCGGCTTGTTGCGCTCCCGGGCCGCCTGGATGGCCCGCTTCTGCACCAGCGGCACCTGCTCCAGGGCGAGCTCGACGCCGAGGTCACCGCGGGCGACCATGATGCCGTCGAATGCCTCCACGATCGCGTCGAGGTTCCGGACGGCCTCGGGCTTCTCGAGCTTGGCGATGACGGGGACGTAGATGTCCTCCTGCCGCATGATGTCGCGGACCAGGGCGGCGTCGGTGGGCGAGCGCACGAAGGACAGCGCGATGAAGTCGACCCCGAGCTGCAGGGCGAAGCGCAGGTCGCGCTCGTCCTTGGGCGACAACGGGGGCACGCTCACCGCGACACCGGGCAGCGACAGACCCTTGTTGTTGGACACCTTGCCGCCCTCGACGACGAGGCAGAAGACGTCCGGGCCCTCCACCCGCACCACGCTGAGGGAGAGGTTGCCGTCGTCCACGAGCAGCCGGTCGCCGACGCGGACGTCGTTGGCGAGGTTCTTGTACGTGGTCGAGACCCGCTCGGCGGTGCCTTCGACGTCCTCGACGGTGACGCAGATCTGGCTGCCGCTGGCCCAGGTGACGGGGCCGTCGGCGAAGGTGCCGAGGCGGATCTTGGGGCCCTGCAGGTCGGCGAGGATGGCCACTGCGTGGCCCACGGTGTCCGACGCCTCCCGCACCAGCGCGTAGGCGGCCGCATGGTCCTCGTGCGAGCCGTGGCTGAAGTTGAGCCGGGCGACGTCCATGCCCGACTCGACGAGGGCGGTGACCTGTTCGGCGGAACTGGTCGCCGGACCGAGGGTGCAGACGATCTTGGCGCGGCGGGACATGCGCAGAACGCTAGTCGCCGTGCCGCCCCCTCCCGAATCGGGCCGGGGCCGGACCCCGCGTGTCGCCACGCGGAGCCCGGCCCCGGACCGATGGAGCTGAGCTCCCGCTACCGCAGGGCCACCGCGGTGGGCGTCACGGGGCGGGGCAGCATCGAGGTGCCGGTGAGCCAGGTGTCGGCGGCGGCGGCGGCAGCCCGGCCCTCGGCGATCGCCCAGACGATCAGCGACTGGCCGCGGCCCATGTCGCCGGCGACGAAGACGCCCGGGACCGTGGACATGAACTCGGCGTCGCGGGCGACGTTCCCGCGGCCGTCGACCTCGACACCGAGGCCGTCCACCAGCCCCTCCCGCTGCGCGCCGGTGAAGCCCATGGCCAGGAACACCAGGTCGGCCGGGAGTTCGCGCTCGGTGCCCTCCACCTTCTGGAACCGGCCGTCGACCCGCTCGACCTCGTGCAGCAGGAGCGCCCGGACGTTGCCGTTGCCGTCGTCGACGAAACGCTCGGTGTTCACCGAGTACAGCCGCTCCCCGCCCTCCTCGTGGGCGCTGGAGACACGCATGATCATCGGGTAGGTGGGCCACGGGTTGCTGCCGTGCTCCCGGCGGTCCGGCGGCGCCGGCATGATCTCCAGCTGCGCCACCGAGGCCGCACCCTGCCGGTGCGCGGTGCCCAGGCAGTCGGCCCCGGTGTCACCGCCACCGATGATCACGACGTGCTTGCCACGGGCATCGATCGGCGGCTCGTCGAGCTCGCCGAGGGCCTGCCGGTTGCCGTAGGGCAGGTACTCCATGGCCAGGTGGATGCCGGCCAGCTCCCGACCGGGAGCCGGCAGGTCACGGCCGACGGTGGCCCCGCCGGCCAGCACCACGGCGTCGAAGTTCCCGCGCAGCTGCTCGACCGACAGGTCGGCCGCAGCCCCGCCGCCCACCTCGACACCGGTCACGAACCGGGTGCCCTCGGCGCGCATCTGGTCCAGCCGCCGGTCCAGGACGGACTTCTCCATCTTGAACTCGGGGATGCCGTAGCGGAGCAGCCCGCCGACGCGGTCGGCGCGCTCGTAGACGGTGACGTCGTGCCCGGCGCGGGTGAGCTGCTGGGCCGCGGCGAGGCCGGCCGGCCCCGATCCCACGACGGCCACCTTCTTGCCGGTGCGCTCCGCGGAGGTCTGCGGCTGCACCCAGCCCTCGTCCCACGCGCGGTCGATGATCTCCCACTCGATCTGCTTGATCGTGACCGGCGACTCCTGCAGGTTGAGCACGCAGGAGCCCTCGCACGGCGCCGGGCAGAGCTTTCCGGTGAACTCCGGGAAGTTGTTCGTCGCGTGCAGCCGCTCGATCGCGTCCTGCCAGTCGTCGCGGCGGGCGAGGTCGTTCCACTCCGGGATCAGGTTCGCCACCGGGCACGCGTGGTGGCAGAACGGGATGCCGCAGTCCATGCAGCGCGCGGCCTGGGTGCGGACGGCCGACGTCGGGAAGAGCGGGTCCTCGCCGTTCTGGCGCCGCGAGTAGACGTCCTTCCAGTCCATGATCCGGAGCTCGACGGGACGGCGCGGCGGTAGCGCGCGCTCGTACTTCAGGAAACCGGTCTGGTCAGCCACGTGCTGCCTCCTTCTGCGCGACTGCCGTGAGACATCCGGTCGTGTGCCGCGTCTCAACCACGTGCCGCCTCCATAACTGCTCGGTCCACGTCCACGCCCGCGGCCTCGGCGGCCCGACGGGCCTCCAGCGCGCGCCGGTAGTCGCGGGGCATGATCACGCTGAACTGCTCCGACCAGCGGCCCCAGTCCGCCAGCAGCGCGGCGGCCACGGTCGACTCGGTGTCGGCGGCGTACCGGACGAGCACCTCGCGCAGCCACTGCGCGGACTCCCCGTCCAGCGGCTCGACGTCCACCATCTCGGTGTTCACCCGGTGGCGGGGGAGGTCGAGGACGTAGCCGATGCCACCGGACATGCCGGCCGCGATGTTGCGCCCGGTCGCTCCGAGGATGACCGCCTGGCCACCGGTCATGTACTCGAGCGCGTGGTCCCCCACGCCCTCGACGACGGCCAGCGCGCCGGAGTTGCGGACGCAGAACCGCTCGCCGACGCGGCCGCGCAGGAAGATCTCCCCGCCCGTGGCGCCGTAGCCGATGACGTTGCCCGCGATGACGTTGTCCTCGGCCAGGAAGGACGCCTCGCGGGACGGCCGGACGATGATCCGCCCACCCGACAGGCCCTTGCCGACGTAGTCGTTCGCGTCGCCGAACAGCCGCATGGTGATGCCGCGCGGCACGAAGGCGCCGAAGGACTGACCGGCCGAGCCGCCGAAGGTCAGGTCGATCGTGCCCTCGGGCAGCCCCTCACCACCGAAGCGGCGGGTCACCATCGAGCCCAGCATCGTGCCCACGGTGCGGTTGACGTTGCGCACCGGCAGCTCGAGGCTGACCGGTCGCGCGTCGAGGAGCGCGCCCTCGCACAGCTGGATCAGGGTCTGGTCCAGGGCGACGTCGAGGCCGTGGTCCTGCCCGCGCACCCGACGGCGCGGAGCGTCCTCGGGCAGCTCGGGCACCACCAGGACCGGCGAGAGGTCCAGCCCCTGCGCCTTCCAGTGGCCCACGGCCTCGCGGGTGTCCAGCAGCTCGGCGTGCCCGACGGCCTCGTCGATCGAGCGGAAGCCCAGCTCGGCCAGGTAGGAGCGCACCTGCTCGGCCAGGAACTCGAAGAACGTGACGACGAACTCCGGCCGCCCGGTGAAGCGCTTGCGCAGCTCCGGGTTCTGCGTGGCGACGCCGACCGGGCAGGTGTCGAGGTGGCAGACCCGCATCATGACGCAGCCGGAGACCACCAGCGGCGCCGTCGCGAAGCCGAACTCCTCGGCTCCGAGCAGCGCGGCCACGATGACGTCGCGACCGGTCTTCATCTGCCCGTCGACCTGCACGGTGATGCGGTCGCGCAGCCCGTTGGCCAGGAGCGTCTGCTGCGTCTCGGCGAGCCCGAGCTCCCACGGGGAGCCGGCGTGCTTGAGCGACGTCAGCGGTGCCGCACCCGTGCCACCGTCGAACCCGGAGATCAGGACGACGTCGGCGTGCGCCTTGCTGACGCCGGCCGCGACCGTCCCGACGCCGACCTCGGCGACCAGCTTGACGTGGACCCGCGCCTGGTCGTTGGCGTTCTTCAGGTCGTGGATCAGCTGCTTGAGGTCTTCGATCGAGTAGATGTCGTGGTGCGGCGGCGGGCTGATCAGACCGACGCCGGGCGTGGAGTGCCGGGTGCGGGCAACCCACGGGTAGACCTTGCCGCCGGGCAGCTGGCCACCCTCACCGGGCTTGGCGCCCTGCGCCATCTTGATCTGGATGTCATCGGCGTTGACCAGGTACTCGCTGGTGACGCCGAACCGGCCCGACGCCACCTGCTTGATGGCCGAGCGGCGGAGGTCGCCGTTGGGGTCGGGCGTGAACCGGTTCGGGTCCTCGCCGCCCTCACCGGTGTTCGACCGGCCGCCGAGGCGGTTCATCGCGATGGCGAGCGTCTCGTGCGCCTCCTGCGAGATGGAGCCGTAGCTCATCGCCCCGGTGTTGAACCGCTTGACGATCTCGCTGACCGGCTCGACCTCGTCGATCGGCACGGGCGGCCGCACGCCGGTCCGCAGCGTGAACAGCCCGCGCAGCGTGGCGGCGTCCTCGGACATCTTGTCGACGGTCTGCGTGTACTTCTCGAAGACGTCGTACTGCCGCGACCGGGTGGCGTGCTG